>JBDIAS010000022.1:0-31688 GCA_039812465.1 Austwickia sp.
CCCCCCCCCGCCGTGCTCGGCGGCGCCGGCGAACTCCTGGAACTCGGGCGCACCCGCCGCTTGGCCACACCGGGGATCCTGACCGCCCTGGCGTTGCGGGACAAGGGATGCAGCTACCCCGGATGCACCATGCCTCCCGGGTGGTCCGACGCCCACCACCTGCGACATTGGGTCGATGGCGGCCCCACCGAACCAGACAACATGACCCTCCTCTGCCGCCACCACCACACCACCGTGCACCGCCACCAACACATCGGCCAGGTCATCGACGGCGGAGTGATCTGGCGCCGCCACGACGGCTCCCCCATCGGCAACCACCCCCGCGCCGCCTAAGCGGGCCGCGTGAGCCGACGACGTAGCCGCGGCACGCGCCCCCCGGAGGCGATCGGCCCGCTCGCCCCGAAAGCAAGGACGGCCGCCGCAGCGGGGGGCGATCGGCGTTACCTGGCCTCCAGGCTGGGGATCGGGAGCGCGCGGGGAGCAGGATGTTCGGTGCCTCCACGCGCAGCCCGTACCCTGGACGTGTGACGTAACCCGCGCGCGCCGCGGTGCCGAGAATGAGGAGAACGCCGTGTCCGACCCGCAGCCCGCGAAGAAGACCACCCCGACGAGCGTGCGACGCCCCGTGTCCGCATCGCCGACGAGCGTGCGGCGTCCGCTGCGGGGCAAGGACAAGGGCCCGGCGGCGCAGAACGCGGGAAATCCGACCTGGTATGTCCCCGTCATGCTCGGTCTGATGCTCATCGGCCTGGTCTGGATCGTCGTGTTCTACCTGACGGCCGGCGCCTTCCCGGTCGCTGCCTGGGGCAACTGGAACCTCGGCGCGGGCTTCCTGCTCATCATCTCGGGGTTCCTGATGACCACGAACTGGCGCTGAGGCAGGGGCGGAGCGTCTCCGGTCGCGTCGATCGCTGGCGATGGCCGCCGTCGCGCCGATGGACGAGTATGAGCACCCGTCGTTCCCGCGTCGCCGGCCGCGCTGGCCGCGCTGGCCGCGCCGTCGGGGTGCTCGGCGAGCTGTTCCTGACACTCGGGGCCCTCGTCCTTCTCTTCGTCGCCTGGCAGGTCTGGTGGGTGACGGGCACCGCGAGCCGCGCGTCCGCCGAGGTCGTGGACACCCTGTCCGCGCGGTTCGCGAGCGCCGGGCGGTTCGCGAGCACCGGCGCGCCGCCGGCCGCGGGAACCACGGACCTGACCGACCGCCCACCGACGATCTCGCCGCGCCCCGTGCCGGGTGGGGGCACCACCGTGCGCAGCCCGGACGTCGCCGTGGGGGATCCGTTCGGGATCGTCACCGTCCCACGCTTCGGCAACGGACCCCAGCCCATCCTGCAGGGGACGAACGGCGCGCAGCTGGACCGCGGCGTAGGCCACGAGCCGACCTCCGCCATGCCGGGCCACGTGGGCAACTTCGCCACCGCGGGCCACCGGGACACCTACTCCCACCCGTACCAGCGGATCGACGAACTCCGGCCCGGCGACGCGATCGTCGTTGAGGTCGCGGACGGTTGGGCGATCTACCGCGCGCAGTCCCACCGGATCGTCGAGCCCTGGCAGGTGGAGGTGTACGCGCCGGTCCCCGACCGCCCGGGGGCGACGCCCACGCAGTCGTGGATGACCCTCGTCGCCTGCGAGCCGCACTGGACGGCCCTGCGCCGCTGGGTGGTGCACGCTCTCCTGCAGGAGTGGGTGCCGCGCACGGCCGACACCCCCGCGGCCACCGACCACCCCCAGCTCGTGGAGGCGCTCGACCCTCCCGACCCCTGACCACCGCCGATCCGCCCGCCACTGATCACGGACCACCGCGCCACGTCCTGTCGATCACCCCGCCGACCAACCACTGTCCCGGGCGACCGACGTCGCCCCCACCCGAAAGGTCGCCCCACCCGAAAGGAGGCCAGCATGTACGCCGCCTTCTGGCACCACCTGCCCGGCCCCGCGCCGGTCCGGGTGGCGGCCTGCCTGCTGCTGCTCGCCCTGGTCGTGGCCGTGTGCTTCACGTGGGTCTTCCCGTGGGTCGCGGGCCAGCTCCCGGTCAACGATCCGTCGTTGGCGGGCGCCGCGGCGGCCCCTCGTACGATCGAGGCGTGAACCCCCCGCGGATCCTGGTCGTCGACAACTACGACAGCTTCGTCTACACGATCGTCGGCTACCTGCAGCAGCTGGGCGCGGTTTGCGAGGTGCGCCGCAACGACACGTTCGAGCCGGGCGAGGCGGAGCCGTACGACGGCGTCCTGGTCTCGCCCGGCCCGGGCATCCCCCAGGAGGCCGGGGTCTCGATGGACGTGATCCGCTGGTGCGCCGACCGCGGCCGGCCGATGCTCGGCGTGTGCCTCGGGCATCAGGCGCTCGGCGCCGTGTACGGGGCCACGATCCACCGCGCCCCCGAGCTCCTGCACGGCAAGACCTCTCGAATCGCACACGACGGCACCGGCGTGCTGGCCGGAATCCCGGACCCGTTCACCGCCACGCGCTACCACTCCCTCGCCATCGAACCGCAGACCCTCCCCGACGAGCTCCTCGTCACCGGTCGCACCCGCGGCGGCGTGATCATGGCGGTCAGACACCGGGAGCTTCCCCTGCACGGCGTGCAGTTCCACCCCGAGAGCGTGCTCACCGAGCGGGGGCACCTGCTGCTGGGGAACTGGCTGGCGCTGTGCGGGCTTCCGGGCGCGGTCGAGGCGGCGGCGACCCTCGGCCCCCTGGTCGGTCAGTCCGCGGCCGCCCCGGTCGCGTCGCTACAGGCCTGACGACGCAGCCCTGACGACGCGTCGCCGCCGCTCAGTTCTCGGGCGACACGATCGTGGCCGGCGGGGTGGGTGAGGGCGGCGTCGGGGGCGTCGGCGTGACCGTAACGGTCTGGGTGACGGTCGGGACGGGGGTGGGCTGCACGGCCACGACGACCGCGCGCACGGTCGTGCCCTGCGGGACGGACACCCCGGAGTACTCGTGTTGGATCAGCGTGCCCGGCGCGCCGCCCGAGTTGGCGACCGTGACCTGCATCCGCAGACCGAGCTTGGTCAGGGTCGCGAGGGCCTCGGATTGGCTGACCCCGATGAGGTTGGGCACCCGTACCTTGCCGGTGCTGATCCGCACGGTCACGGTCGAGCCCTCCTGGACCACCGTGTCCTTGGCGGGGTCGGTGGACACGACCGCGTCGGCTCCGAGCTCGTAGCTGTCCACCAGCTCCCAACTCACCTGCAGGCCCCGCGCGTCCAGCTTCGCGGCGGCCTCGTCGCGGTGGAAACCGAAGAGATCGGGGACCTGGACGGACCCCGGGCCCGAGGACACGTCGAGCAGCACGCGGCTCCCGGACGGCGCTTCTCGGCCGCCGTCCGGGGACTGCTGGACGACGACGTCGCGCGCCGCCCGATTGGACACGTAGCGCATGTCCGAGCCGAAACCGGCCGCCCCCAACTCCTCCGTGGCCGCCTGGAGCGGTTTGTTGCGCACGTCGGGGACGGTGACGCCCGGCGCCGTGCCCAACCGGCCCTGCGCGGCGAGCACCCCGAGCGTCACCAGCAGCACGCCCAGCAGGACGGCCAGCGCGGTCACGATCCGGCGGCGGGACCTGCGGGCCGTGATCGGCGGGAACGAGCTGGTCACCTCGTCCTGGCGGGCGGGCGGGGCCACTGTCGGCACCGGCGCCGGGGGGTTCGGCTCCTCGGTTGGCGGATCGCTCGGTAGGACCGCCAGCGTGGTGTCGCTGGGGCGTCGGCCGGAGGCCACCGCCTCCAGGTCGGCGGCGAACTCGCCGGCGCTGGCGTAGCGGGCGTCGGGCTCCTTGGCGAGCGCCCGCAGCGCCACCGCGTCCAGGTCCTTGGGCACCTGCGAGCGGTAGGTGGACGGGGGTGCCGCGGGGGTGCCGACGTGCTGGTACGCGATGGCCAGCGGGCTGTCGCCCAGGAAGGGGGGCCGGCCGGTCAGCAGCTCGTACAGGACGCACCCGGCGGCGTAAATGTCGGTACGGGCATCGATCGCCTGGCCCTGCGCCTGCTCGGGGGAGAGGTACTGCGCGGTCCCGACGACGACCGCGGTGTTGGTGAGGGTCGCTGCGGTGTCAGCGATCGCGCGGGCGATCCCGAAGTCGGTCAGCTTCACTGCTCCGGTCGTGGACACCATGACGTTGGCCGGCTTGATGTCCCGGTGCACGATGCCGTGGGCGTGCGAGTAGCCGAGCGCCCGCAGGGTCGCGGCCATGACGCGGGCGGCCTCGTCCGGCTCCAGCGGGCCGCCGCGTTCGTGGAGGGTCTCCCGCAACGTCTTGCCGCGCACGTACTCCATCACGATGAACGGGACCGCCAGGTCGGCGCCGCCCAACTCCGTGGTGGTGTCCTCCCCGGAGTCGTAGACGGCCACGATCGAGGGGTGGTTCAGGCCGGCGGCCGACTTCGCCTCCCGGCGGAATCGGGTGAGGAACGCGTTGTCGCGCGCGAGATCGGAGCGCAGCACCTTGATGGCGACCTCGCGGTTGAGCCGCGCGTCCCAGCCCGCGTGGACTTCGGCCATGCCGCCACGCCCGATGAGCCGGCCGACCTTGTACCGGCCGACCAGCACGCGCTCCGCCTCCACCGGAATTGCCCTGTCCCTTCCCGTACGACGTCCGTGTTCTCACGTGGGGTGCTCAGGTGCGGTCACTGCGGACCGGCCCTCTCCAGGGTCCCAGGTCAGCTGCTGCCTGGGGTGGCGGTGGGGCTGCCCGTCGGCGTCGTCACCACCGGGTCGCTCGTCGTCGGAGAAGGCGACGGCGCGGTCGGCGAGGTCGGGCTGGGCTCCTGCGTGGTGGTGGTCGGTGCGGGTCCCCGGGAGATCTGCAGCGTGATGCGGTCGCCTGTGGGGACCGTGCCGTACGGCTGGATATCCACGATCGTGCCGGCGGGCTGGTCGCTGTCCACCGTCTCCCGCTGGAAGGTCGAATACCCGAGACCGCGCAGCGCGGTCTCCACCGCGTCGGCGTTGCGGCCGACGTAGATCGACCGGTCGATCGACGGCGCCGTCGTGGTCGTGGTGGTGTGGGTCGTCGTGTTCGTGGCGGGGTGGGGGGGGGTTCGGAGCCGCCGAGCAGGCCTGTGAACTGCAGGATCGCCCACAATGCCACGAGCGCGAGCACCCCGAGGATCACCCGCACCCAGACGGAGACGCCCCTGCGGTCGGGGTCCGCGGCCGCGGTGCCGGTACGGGTGGCAGGGGCCGCCCCGGCGTTCGCGTAGGCGGTCGGCGAGGTCAGCTGCTGCGTCGCGGGCGACTCGCTCATCACCCGGGTCGCCTCGAAGCCCGGCGGGATAGCGGCCGCGGCGGCGGCCGGGCCGCCCTTCATCGCGCCCGCCAGCGCCTTGGCGCTCGCGGGGCGCTGATCCGGCTCCTTGGCGAGGCAGCTCATGATGACCGCAGCCATGGCGGGCGGGACGCTGCTCGGCAGCTCCGGCGGCGGCTTGTGCACGTGCGCCATCGCGGTGGCGACCGGCGACCCGTCGTCGAACGGGCGCCGCCCGGTGAGCAGCTCGTGGGCGACGACGCCGAGGGAGTAGATGTCGGACTTGGGGCTGACGGGCCGACCCATCGCCTGCTCCGGCGAGATGTACTGCGCGGTGCCCATCACCTCGCCGGTCCGCGTCATCGGCGCGGCGTCGGTCGCCCGCGCGATCCCGAAGTCGGTGAGCTTCACGACGCCGTCGGGGCGCACCATGATGTTTGCCGGCTTCACGTCCCGGTGGATGACGCCCGCCTCGTGGGCGGCCTGCAGCGCCTCGGCGCACTGGCCCACGACCATCGCGGTCCGGCGCGGGGACTGCGGCCCCTCGTCGCGGATGATCGCCGAGAGCGGCTCGCCCTCGACGAACTCCATGACGAGCCAGGACGCCCCGTCGGTCTCGCCGTAGTCGTAGACCGTGGCGATGTTGGGGTGGCTCAGCAGGGCGGTGTGCCGGGCTTCCTCGCGGAAGCGTTCCTCGAAGCCCGGCTGGGTTGCCAGGTTCGCCGACAGGAGCTTGATGGCCACGGTGCGTCCGAGCACCTTGTCCGTCGCCTTCCAGACCTCGCCCATCCCGCCGACGGCGATGAGCTCGTCGAGGGTGTACCGGTTGCCGTAGACCGTGCCGGGCTCCATCGTCATGGGTTGATCACTGCCTTCATCACTTGCTGGGCGAGGGGAGCGGCATTGAAGGAGCCGCCGGGACCGGGGGCGGCCAGACCGCCATCCTCGACGAGGACCGCCACGGCGACCTTGGGGTCGTCGGCGGGCGCGAACGAGATGAACCACGCGTGCGGGGCCAGGTCGCGACCCTGGGCGTCCTTGCCGTGCTCGGCGGTGCCCGATTTCCCGGCCACGCGGACCCCGGGCAGCGCGGCGGCCACGCCCGTCCCGCCCGGCTCGGTCACGGTCGTCATCATCCGCGTGAGCGCCGCCGCCACGTCGGGGGATACCGCGCGGGACTGCTCCACGGGCCGCGTCTGGTCGATGATCTCCAGGCCCGAGTCTCGCGTCTGCTTCACCAGGTAGGGCCGCATGACGACGCCGCGGTTGGCGACGCCGGCGGCCACCATCGCCATCTGCAGCGGGGTGACCCGGACGTCCTGCTGCCCGATGGCCGTGAACGCCTCCTGCGGCTTGCCCGGCATCGGCCCCAGGGAGCTCGGGGTGGTCGTCAGCGGGATCCGCAGCGGCTGGTCGAACCCGAACGCCGCCGCCTGGTCGGTGAGCGCCTGCGCGCCGAGGTCCATCCCGAGCTGGCCGAAGGCGGTGTTGCAGGAGATCTGCAGCGCCCGCGTCATGTCGACCGTGCCGGAGTCGCACGGCGCGCGCCAATCGTTGCGCAGCGTCACGGTGGTGCCGGGCATCGACAGGTTCGCGGTGCCGGTCAACGAGCTGTGCTCCTGGTAACGCCCGCTGCTCAGGGCCGCGGCCGCGGTCACCACCTTCATCGTCGACCCGGCCGGGTAGAGGTCGCCGGTGATCGCGCGGTTCACCATCGGCTTGGCGGGGTCGGCGTTGAGCGTGGTCCACGCGCGCTCGGCCGCGGCCGCATCGTGCGTCGAGAGCGTGTTCGGGTCGTACTGCGGCGAGGACGTCATCGCGAGGATTGCCCCGGTGCGCGGCTCGAGCGCGACGATCGCGCCCTTGCGCTGACCGAGGGCCTGGGCCGCGGCCTGCTGCACCGTGGGGTTGATCGTCAGCTCGATGCTGACCCCCGTCGGCTGCTTGCCGGTGAGGAGATCCCCGAGCCTGCGGTAGAAGAGCGAATCCGACTGCCCGGAGAGCAGGTCGTTCTCGGCCAACTCCAGGCCGCCGGCACCGTACAGGAAGGAGAACCACCCCGTGAGGTGCGCGTACCGCCTTCCAGAGGGGTAGGTGCGGATGTACGCCAGCTCGCCGTCGGTCTTCTCCGAGCGGGCGACCTGGGTCTGGTCGACGAGGATCGCGCCCCGCTCCTGCTCGTACGCGGACAGCAAGGTCCGCCGGTTGTCGGGCGCGTTGCGCAGAGCCCGCGCGTCGGCGAACTGGACCCACGAGGAGAACGCGAGGAGCAGCGCGAACATCGCGGCGACGAGCAGGGTCAGCCGGCGGATGGGGGAGTTCATGTCGGCCGCACCACCTGGGTCGGGGCGTCCGCGTCGGGGGAGGGTTCGTCGGGGTCCGGCAGCGGCCGGCGCGCGTGGTCGCTGATCCGCAGCAGGATCGCCACGATGGTCCAGTTCGCGAGCAGGGACGAGCCCCCGGCGGAGAGGAACGGCGTCGTGAGGCCGGTCAAGGGCACGACCCGCAGCACGCCGCCGACGATCGTGAAGACCTGCAGGGCCATCGTGAAGCTCAGCCCGACCGCGAGGAGCTTGCCGAAGCCGGCCCGGGTGCCGAGGGCGGTCCGCAGGCCCCGCTCGATGAGCAGCGCGTAGAGCACGATGATCGCGAACAGGCCGACCAGCCCGAGCTCCTCCCCAAGGGCGGCGATGATGAAGTCGCTCTCGGCCAGCGGCGTGATCTGGGGGCGGCCCTGCCCGAGGCCCGTCCCGAGCATCCCGCCCGCGCCGAGGCCCATGAGGCCCTGGCGCAGCTGGTAGCTCGCGTCGAAGTTCTCCGCGGCCCACGGGTCGAGCCAGATGTGCACCCGCCGCTGGAAGTGCGCGAAGAGCAAGAACGCGACCCAGGCGGCCCCGACGAAGAGCGCCATGCCGATCGCGACCCAGCTGCGCCGCTCCGTCGCGACGTACAGCATCGCCACGAACAGGCCGAAGAACAGCAGCGAGGTCCCGAGGTCCCGCTCCAGGACGAGGACGAGAACGGCGAACCCCCAGGCGATGAGGATCGGGCCGAGATCCCGCGCGCGCGGCAACCGCCAGCCGAGGATCTCCCGACCGGCGATCGACAGCGCGTCGCGGGTCTGGACCAGGTAACCGGCGAAGAAGATCGTCAGCAGGATCTTCGCGACCTCGCCCGGCTGGAAGGACAGGCCGGCGAGCTCGATCCAAATCCGGGAGCCGCCGGACTCCTTGCCGATCAGGGGCAACAGCGGGAGCAGGAGGGCGAGGATCCCCGCCGCCATCGCGGTGTACGTGTAGCGCTGCAGGATGCGATGGTCGCGCAGGAACACGAGCACGGCCGCGGCGACCACCATCGACAGCCCGGCCCACAGGATCTGTCGCGGCGCCGATCCGGCCTGCGAGCCGGCGGCGACGTCGAGGCGGTGGATCATCACGATGCCAAGCCCGTTGAGCAGGGTGGCGATCGGCAGCATGAAGGGATCGGCGTAGGACGCGCGCCAGCGCAGCACCAGGTGGAAGCCCACCGCGAAGACGAGCAGCCAGGCCCCCTGGGTGAGGATGTCGACCGGCACGGCGCCGTCGGCGGCCAGCCCCACGTTGAGGTAGGCGAGCAGCACGATCCCCACCGCGAAGAGCAGCAGGGCGAGCTCGACGCCGCGCCGGGGGCGGGGACGGAAGGTGCTGACCGTGCTCATGTCATTTCCCCGCGCTCGTCGGACTCCGACCGTTGGGACAGCGCGCGCCGCACCTTCCGTACGCGTCCTTCCTCGCCGCTCATGTCCGTCCCCCGCGCTCGTCGGACTCGCACCGTTGGGACAGCGCGCGCCGCACCTTCCGTACGCGTCCTTCCTCGCCGCTCATGTCGTCGCCGTCCCGCACGCCACGCCCTGCGCCCGCTTCGCGCGGCAGTCCTGCGCGTCGCGCCGGATCTCCGCGAGCTTGTCCTTCGCCTGCTGGTCGTCCGTCGGCCGGATCTGGCCGTCGAGGCGGTCCCGCCACATCTGGGGCAGATCCCCGACCTCGATGTCGGTGACCTCCTGGACCTCGCCGAGCTTCCACGGTCCGAGAGTCTGGGGCACGCCGCGGTAGAGCGCGACCTGGCCCCCGCTCTGGCCCACGTACAGCTGGGTCTGGCTCCAGCGCCACCCGCCGTACGACGCCAGGGCGAGCGCTCCGACGAGCACGATCGCGACCAGCAGCCCCCGAAGCCAGCGCCGCGAGGGCAGGGCGAGCGGCGCCTCCTCCGGGGCGGCGTCGTAGCCGATGGCCTGGCGGGTGAGCGCCGCGGCCTTCTCGGCCGGCGACTGCGGGAGGGCGGCCGTCTGGCCGGCTCGAGGCGGTTCCGCGGCCGCGCCCACGATGACCGGCTGGGTGGAGACGTCCTCCGAGAGGGCGACGATGTCGCCGATCACGCAGGTCACGTTGTCGGGGGCGCCGCCGCGCAGGGCCAGGTCGATCAGCCGTTTCGTCGTCTCGCGGGGGTCCAGCCCCATCCTGACGACCTCGCCGATCGTGTCCGAGGCGACGTAGTCCGAGAGACCGTCGGAGCAGATCAGGTACCGGTCGCCGACCCTCGCCTCCCGCATCGCCAGATCCGGCTCGTCCTCCGGCCCGCCGGTGAGCACCCGGGTGACCAGGGAGCGCTGCGGGTGGTGCTCGGCGTCGGACTGCGTGATCCGCCCGGAGTCGACCAGGCTCTGGACGTAGCTGTGATCTTTGGTGATCTGGGTGAACGCCTCCCCCCGGAGCAGGTAGGCGCGGCTGTCGCCGATGTGGACGAGCGCCAGCCCGTGCGCTCCGGCCTTCATCAGCGCGGTGAGGGTGGTCCCCATCCCCTGCAGCTGGGAGTCCGCGGACATCTCGCCCGCGAGGGAGGAGTTCGCCTCGGCGATCGTCGCCCCGAGGATGTCCAGGGCGTCGTCCGAGCCGTGGCTGTCCCCGTCCAGGGGCGCCAGGCGGCCGATGACCAGGGACGACGCGACGTTGCCGCCGGCGTGCCCCCCCATGCCGTCGGCGACGGCGAGCAGGTGCGGTCCCGCGAACCCGGAGTCCTCGTTACGAGAGCGCACCAGGCCCACGTCGGTACGGGCCGCGTAATCCAACGCGAAGCTCATCGGTGTTATCGCCTCAGCTCCAGCACCGTTGTCCCGATCTGCAGCCGGCTGCCCTCGCGCAGGAGCACCGGAGCGGTGAGGCGCTGACCGCCGACGTGGGTGCCGTTGGTGGATCCGAGATCCTCCACGTACCAGTCATGCCCCTCGGGATAGATGCGAGCGTGCCGCCCGGAGGCGAAGTCGTCGTCGAGGACCAGCGTGCACTCGGGGTTGCGGCCCAGCAGGATCCCGGAGCTGCGCAGCGGGATACTGGTGCCGCGCAGCGACCCCTCGATCACGACGAGTTGGCTCAGCCCGCGGCGGCGACGCTCCCGCCCGGACGGGGCGCTCGCCGTGGGCTTGACGCTGGGTCGGCCGCCGGGGGTGGTCCGCACGATGCGGGTTCCGTACAGGTCGCTGCGGATCACCCCGACGATGCTGAAGACGAACAGCCACAGGAGTACGAGCAGGCCGAGTCGGACAGCGGTGAGGGTGAGTTCGCTCACGAGATCACCGCCTGCCCGTGCGGACGGCCAGGGTGCTGCGGCCCAGCGTGAGGCGGTCGCCGTCCTGCAGCCGGCGGCTGTCGACCCGATCCCCGTTGACGAAGGTGCCGTTGGTGGAGTTCAGGTCGCGGATCGTCACCGCGAAGTGGGGCCCGTCGTGGGTGACGCGGATCTCCGCGTGGCGTCGGCTCACGCCCGCGTCGTCGAGGGTGATGTCGGCGCTGGAGTCGCGTCCGAGGACCGTACGAGCCCCCAACAGGGGGTAGTGGTCCCCGTGGAGCTCCAGCCAGGGCCGCTCGGTCGGGTCCAAGACCAGCGGGGGCGGCGGATCCTCGCGGGGCGGAGCGGGTCGTACGGGTGCCGGAGCAGGTCGTACGGGTGGCGGAGCACCGAACGGCCCGGCCGGCGCCGCTCGTACGTCTCCCTCACCCGCGCCCCCGTGCTGCGCGGGGCGCGGTGGGCTCGGCGGGTCGTCGCGGCCTGCGCCGTCGGCGGGGGGTGCGAAGGGACCTGCTCCGGCCTGGCGCGCCGCCGCCGCGGTCCCGGCCAGCGAGCCGGCGGCCGCGCTCGCCGCGTGGCTGGCCATCCCGGCCGCCCCTTGCGCAGGCGCCTGGGCCTCAGCGGGCCGGAACGGGTGGGCCCGGCGCAGTTCCTCGGACCGCGCGCGGCGACGGTCTTCCGCCGCCTGATCCGACTCCCCTCGGTACTCGGGAGGGTCTGGACGTCGCTTCGCCGTCGCCGGCCGGACCCGGAACACGCCGGTCTCCAGGTCGTCGCGCGAGCGGAAGTCGACGTGGAACGGGCCGCCCGGCCGGTAGCGCTGCTGCTCCGCGTGCTCCTGGGCACTCGCCACCAGCTCGTCGGTCAGCACCTCGGCGTAGCTGGTGAGCCGTTCGTAATCGCTCGGCGACAGGTCGATGAGGAACAGGTTGGGGACGACGGTGCGGCCGTGCCCCACGATCGCCGCCCGGTCGTCCATCGCGCGCCGCATGGCGGAGGCAATCTCGACGGGCTGGACCTCAGCCCGGAACGCACGCGCAAAAGCGCCGTTGACGGCGCTCTCGAGCTTGCGCTCCACGCGGTCGAACAGACCCACGATGGATCCTCCTCACGACATACCCATCCCTCAGGGTATCCGTACCTACTGGACCGACGCTGGACGCGCACCGACGCCGTGACGGCGGAAATCCGCCTCGGAGGCCGGGTGAGTTCGCTTCGGAGGGGAAGAAGTCCGAAATGCCCCGGCGCGCGTCGCCGACCGCCCGCGGCCCCTCAGCGTCGCCGCTCGTGGTCGAACACGCGGGAGAGATCACCGTCGAAGAGGTCCGTGACCTCCAGGGACTGGTCCATCTCCAGCGCCGGGAAGGAGTGTTCGGGGAAGCTGATCGGCCGCGCCGGGACCCCGGCCACGGTCGTGTGGGCGGGGACGTCCTCCAGGACGACGCTGCCGGCGCCGATCTTCGCGCCCTCGCCGACGACGATGTTGCCGAGCACCTTCGCGCCCGCGCCGATCATGACGCCGCGGCGGATCTTGGGGTGCCGGTCGCCGCCCTGCTTCCCGGTCCCGCCGAGCGTCACCTCGTGCAGCATCGAGAAGTCGTCCTCGACGACGGCCGTCGCGCCAATCACGACGGAGGTCGCGTGGTCGAACATCATGCCCTTGCCGAGGCGGGCCGCCGGGTGGATGTCGACGGCGAAGACCTCGGAGATCCGGGACTGCAGATAGAGGGCGAGCGGCTCCCGGCCGCGGGTCCAGTACTCGTGGGCGACCCGATAGGCCTGGATGGCGTGGAACCCCTTGAAGTGCAGGAGGGGGGCGGAATACCCGCGGCAGGCAGGGTCTCGGGTCACGACGGCCTTCAGGTCCGCGCGGATGGCTACCCCGATCGCCGGGTTGCGGAAGGCGTCGTCGATGAGGTCGCACAGCATCAGGTCGGAGACGGCGGCGTTGCCCAGCTTCGAGGCGAGCACGTGGCTCAGCGCATGCTCGAGGGTGTGGTGCCGCAGGATGCAGTTGTGCAGGTAGCCCGCCATGGCCGGCTCTGCGGCGGCGTCCTCCGACGCCTCGGCGCGGATCTGTTCCCAGATCTCGTCGCGAGGGCGGAGCTGCTGGTCCTGCTCGTCGCGGGTCGCGGTGGTCACGCTGGAACTCCTCAGTGACGCGGGGTATGCGCAGCCCCCGCTGCGCACGGCTTCGATGCCAACACGCGCGGCAGGCCGGGTGTTCCCGCCGCTCTTCCTCACGCGGCGCAGTCCGATGGACCCGGCCGAGGCGGCCGGTCGATGAACCCGGTCGATGAACGGTCATTGGTCGTTCGAGGCGGCCGACCGATCCGGGCCGACATGCCGTCGAAGAACCGTCTGTTATGGCCGCCATTACGTCGCGTAATGATTCGACAGTACGCGCCGCCCGTTTGACGGGTCAATCGGGGTCCCCCGCGCGGCGCGCGACGCGCCGGAAGGAATCGTACGGAAATCCCCGGCGACCGCGTGACCTGCGGAGAGACGGTTAGTCCGAAGCGTCCGTACATTACCTTCAGGTAAGGCTTCCCTTACCCGTTAGTCACCATGAGGCTAGTCTTATGTTCACTCTCGAGGATCTGGATCTCGGCGCGGATCTGCAGGATCTGCAGGATCTCCGCGATCGCCCCGCCGCCGACCCCACTCAGTTCGACCCCGCGCGCTTCGACCCCGCGCACGTCGACGAGCACGGAGGCACCACGGCCGACGCCGACGCCCGACTGCACCCGTCCGACTACTTCATCGCCGGAGTCTGACGCGCGGGCCCGTGACGCGACCGCCGCCTCCAGGGGGAGGCGCGGTCGGCGTTAAGGGAGCCGGGCCGCGTGCGTGGACTCCGTCAGGGCGTGGCCCGCGGCATCCCTCCACCGCCGCGGACCACGCTGCTTCACCGCCAGGTGAGCGCGAGGCCGACCGACGACCGCCCCTCCCGGATGGATCCGGGACGAGGCGCTTCGTCGGTCGGCCTCGTCGTGTGCCCGGGCCGAGCGCTCCCGCGGCGCTGGTGGCCTGCGCGCGGCCTTAGGCTCCCGCGGCGCTGGCGGCCTGCGCGCGGCCTTGGGCTCCCGCGGCGCTGGCGGCCTGCGCGCGGGCGTCCTCCAGCCGGGTCAGTTCGAGCAGCTCGTGCCAGGCGTCGATCTTGGTCCGCTCGCGACCGAACTCATCGCCCCGGCCCTGCTCGGCCTCGTCGATGCGATACCAGTCGCTCAGCGACGACGGACGCAGGCCCCGTTCGTGCATCCGGGCGCGCAGGTCGAGCCGGTGCTCCTTGGGCGGGATCGCGGCGAGTTCTGCGACGAGGTGGCCCACCGTCTCGGCGGCGTCGGGCTTGTTGGTGCCTACCACGCCGATCGGGCCGCGCTTGATCCACCCGGCCACGTACTCTCCCGGCTGCCGGACGCCGAACTCGTCGAGGACACGGCCCTCGTTGTGCGGGATGATCCCCCGCTCGGAGTCGAAGGGGACCCCGGGGATCGGCACCGCCCGATAACCGATCGAGCGGAGGAGGAGCTGTACCGGGAAGGTCTCCAGTTCCTGCGTCCCCACGAGCCCGCTCGGGCCGGGCCGCGTCTCCTCCGTCTGCAGCGCCTCCACGCGGTCCTCGCCGAGGACCGCGTGCGAGCGGCGCCAGAAGCGCAGGTGCAGCCGGGCCCGGGGGTTCTCGACGCGGCGGCCCACCGCCTCCCGGATGGTGTCCACGTTCTTCTGACGTCGGCGGTCCAAGGTGAGCGTGTCGCTCCGGAAGAAGGCGTCGTCGTTGATGGTCACCTGGACGTCGTCGATCGTGAGCAGCTCACGCAACTCCTTGGTGGTGAAGGCGGCGTCCTCGGGGCCGCCTCGTCCGCAGAGGTAGACATCGGTCACCGTGGAGGCGTGGAGCTGGTCGAGGACGTGCTGCGGCATGTCGGTCCACTCCAGGTCCTCAGGGTGCTTGAGGAGGATCCGCGCGACGTCCAGGCCCACGTTGCCGACGCCGACGACCCCGACGCCGGTGATCGTGTCCAGTGAGAACTTGCGGGCGTCGGGGTGTCCCCCGTACCAGGCGACGAACTCGCGCGCCGAACGACTGCCGGGGAGCACCTCGCCGGGGATGTTCAGCTTCATGTCCTGCTGGGCCCCGGCGGCGTAGATGACGCCGTCGTAGGCGGACAGCAGCTCCTCGCGGGACACGTCCTGGCCGACCTGGATCAGCCCGTTGAAGGCGATGCCCGGAGTGTGGAAGACCTTGGACAGGGCCTGCGCGACCGAGCGGATGCTCTCGTGATCGGGGGCGACGCCGTAGCGCAGCAGGCCGAACGGGGTCGGCAGGCGATCGTACAGGTCGATCTCGACGGGGATCGTGTCCTGGTTCACGAGAGCCTGGGCCGCGAAGAGTCCCGACGGGCCGGTGCCGATGATCGCGACCCGGCGTACGTCAGCTCCGGGCACGTGCTGGTCCATGAAGCACACCTTTTCCGGGCGGCGCGCGTTCCGTCGAGCGGCCGGCGCGCTCGCCCCAGTTCTGAAGGGATGGCCAGTGTCCTTGCGGAAGGATGTCACCACCGAGGACGTCCCTATGTATCTGAGACAGAATATCCCGTCATCCGAGATGTCAGACGACCGGTCCCCCCGCTCACGCCAGCGGGGCCACACCCGGCGGGGTCCGCCGCGCCCGCCGGCGCGCCGACCTGCGGGCGAACCCCCACAGCACGAGCAGCGCCGTGCCCGCGAGGGTGGCGATGCCGCCCACGGCGGCGACCAGGGCGGTCGCGATCAGGTCGAAGGGCCCCACCGGGCGTCCGACGCGCGCCTGCACCACGTCGCGGCAGGTGATGTCGTAGTCGCCGGTCTCCGGCGCCGTGAAGATTGCCTCGGCGCGCCACAGCAGGTCGGCCCCCTGCAGCAGCACAGGCGCGGGCTCGTCCAGGGCGATCGGGGCATCCTGGACGCCGTGGACCTCGCAGCGCGTCGTCGACCCGCCGCGCGACGTGTAGATGGCCCGCTGGTCGCCCTCGTCGAGCTGCACGATCACCCGTCGTTCGTTCGGCAGCAGCACCGAGTGCGCGATCGTCCCCTCGGAGATGTCCGCGAGCCGGGTGACTCCCGCCCCGCCGACCACGATCCCCGCGAGCAGCATGCCTACGCCGACCTGCCAGAGGTTCCGGCGGATCCAGCGCGGCAGGCGGAAGGTGGTGCGGGTCAACGCGTCGGAGAGGTCCGGCTCCGTGTACTGATGCGGCCGAGGCTTGCGGGGGATTTCCTCCACCGTGGGGACCCGGGGGCGCGACGAACCGCCGGACGTGCCGGTGTGCTCCGCCGGGGCGGGCGGCTGGGTCATGGCGCTCCAGTGCGTGGGTGGGGAAGTCCAGTATCCCCCCTGCCGTTCAACGGGGCACGGAGCAGGTCAGGACCGACGGAACCGGTCGTACCACTTCGGTTCGACCTCGCCGATTTCCAGCTCCAGGACCTTGACGTCGCCGAAGACGGCGTAACCCTCCACGACGAGGCGGGGCGCGTCCTCGGGCGCGACGGTGCGCTGCTTCAGGTCGTGGTCCCCGAAAATCGTGAAGCCGCGCAGGTCCACCTGTACGCCGGGCGGCACGATGAGCTTCAGGTCGCCGAAGACGACGTACGCCTTGACGGTCACCGTCTGCGTCTCGAAGCTCGCCTCTCGCAGATCGAGCCGGATGTCCCCGAACACCGGGACCGCCGTCGTCTGCTCCGCGATGGTCCAGTTCCCCTGCCGCCGCACGTCGCCGAACACCGAGACCATCGACCGCTGCCCGGGCGTGCCGCCGATCCGCATGATGCCGCGGCCCTGCTCGGGGGCGGGCGTCACCTCCTGCGCGCGAATCACCGGCATCTCGAACTGCGCGGCGCCCGACGTCACCTCCCCGGGGAGGTGGTCCTGCGGCTCGGGGTTCGAGGCGGGCGTGGGACGGTCCTGATCCGACGACATGCCTTCACGGTACCGGCCTCGCACCACGAGACGCCGCCCGTGGTGGCACGCTTGGCTCATGAGCGAGATCAGCCCCTCGTACGACGAGATCGCCGCGGCCCGCGAGTGGTGGGCGGACCTGAGCAGTGACATGCCCGCGGGGGTTCGTGGGCTGTGGTTCGGGATCGCCGACGGCACCGAGGAGGAACCGTCCCGGGTCGTCTACGTGGCGGGGACCGCGACCTGCGAACCCGACGACCGCGACGCGGACTGGGCCGCCGAGGAGTACGTGTGGCGCCCGGAAGAGGAGTTCGTCCTCGACGAGGACGCCGCCCAGCTGCTGGGCGACGACTGGGACCTGGTGGCGTACTACGTGGCCTCGCTGGTGCGCTCCCTGGAGGCCCACGAGGCGGGTGACATCGAAGGCGTGGCCGTCGGGTTCGAGGGCGGGACCCCCGTGTACGTGTGGCCGGGCCAAGACTGAGAGGTACGTGTGGCCGCGCCAGGCCTGAGGTCGGGTCGGCGCTGACCGGCGGTCCTCAGGCGCAGTAGTCGCAGACCCCGGTCGCCGGAAGGGCCATGTAACAGGTCGGGCAGATGCGGGGCGCGTCCTCGGTCGGGCGCCGCGCGGGAGTGGCCGGCGGGCGGGTGGGGCGCGACGCGGACTTGCGGACCCGCGTGGAGTCGGCGCCTCCGGGACGGGTGGGCGACGCGTCGGGCGGCGGAGGCGCGGGACGGTGCGTCTGCGGGGCGGGCAGGCCCCACGCGTCGGCCAGCTCGACCGCGTCGGCCAGCGGCGTGAACAACGCCCCGCGGGGGACCCGGTAGCGAGCCCGGGAGCCGCCGCGCCAGCTGTCCCGGATCGCCGACAGGCCGCCGGCAGGGGCGCCGAACTGCTCCCACCGGCCGCCGACGCCCAGGCTCACCGCGTACAGGTCTGTGCCGGTCCACAGGCACATCGCGCTGCGGCTGCCCTCGAGACCCTCGGCGTAGACGCCGACGGGCGCGGCCGCGTCGATGAGGAGGTCCAGGGCCGCCAGCGTCGGCTCCCCGAACCGCCCGAGCACCCGGACCGCACGCTCACTGATCACTTCGGCGTCGTAATGCCGCTCGTGGGCGGCCTGGAGGACGGCGGCGACGCCACCGGCCACTGCCTCGGCCGTGGTCTCGTCCCCGGTTACGGCTTCGTCCTCGGTCACGGTCACGGTCACGGTCACGGTCACGGTCTCGTCCCCGGTCACGGCCTCGGCACCGACTACGTCCTCGTCCCCGGGGACGTCGTCGCTCGGCGGCGCGTCGCTCATGTCTCTGTCATACCAGGTGCGCTCCCTCCGGGAGGAACCGGGAGAGGGGATCCCGCCCGCGGCGACATCCCCTCTCCCAGTTGGCTCGTCGGGGCTTTAGCGGAGCACGTCCTCCTCCGAGCGGGCGACCCAGGAGCGGAACGTCTCGCCGTCCTCCTTGCCCGCCGCGTACGCCCGCACGAGGCGCTCGATGTAGTCCCCGAGTTCGGCGGAGGTCACCTTGTGGCCGCGCAGCTTGCGGCCGTAGCCAGCGTCCTCGCCGAGCTGGCCACCGAGGTGCGCCTGGAAGCCCTCGATCTTCTCGCCGCCCTCGTTGATCAGCTGACCCTTGAACCCGATGTCCGAGACCTGGATCCGGGCGCAGCTGTTGGGGCAGCCGTTGAGGGTGATGGAGACCGGGTGCTCGAGCTCCACGTCGGCCAGCCGCCGGTCGAGATCGGGCACCAGCTCGACGGCCCGGCCCTTGGTGTTGACGAGGGACAGCTTGCAGTACTCGATGCCCGTGCAGGCCATCGTGCCGCGGCGCCACAGGCTCGCCCGGGCGTGCAACCCGTGCGGCTGCAGCGCGTCGATCAGCGCGTCCACCTTGTCGGGCGCGACGCCCAGGATGACCAGCTTCTGGTGCGGCGTGAAGGCCGCCTTCGCGGCGCCCGCCTCGCGCGCCGCCTCCGCGGCGGCCATGAGGATGGTGCCGCTGACCCGCCCGGCGATCGCGGCGAACCCGACCGCTACCGTGCCGTCCTTCAGCGGGGTGACGCCGATGTAGTCGGACACCACCGTCGGCGGCTGCGCCGCGGGCCCGTCGAGCAAGGGGCGCTTCAGGTATTCGGTCTCGACGATCTCGCGGAAGCGCGCCGCGCCGATGTCCTGGATCAGGAACTTCAGGCGGGCCTTGTTGCGGACCCGGCGGTACCCGTAATCGCGGAAGGCCCTGGTGATCGCGTACCACACCTCCGCGACCTCCTCCAGCGGCACCCACGCGCCGAGGCTCAGCGCCAGGTGCGGGGCGGTCGACAGTCCGCCACCCACCAACACGTCGAAGCCGGGGCCGTGCTCGGGGTGCACGACGCCGACGAAGCTGACGTCGTTGATCTCCGGGACGGCGTCCCAGTGCCAGGACACCGAGGACTTGTACTTGCGCGGCAGGTTCGCCAGGGACTCATCCTCGCGCAGGTAGGCCTTGATGGCCTCGATCTGCGGGGTGGGATCGAGCTGCTCGTCGGGATGCACGCCGGCCAGCGGCGATCCGAGCACGACGCGCGGGCAGTCGCCGCAGGCCTCGCGGGTCCACAGGCCCATCGGCTCGATGGTCTCCCAGATCGTCGGCACGTCCTCGATGCCGATCCAGTGCATCTGGATGTTGGCGCGGTCGGAGATGTCGGCGGTGTCGCGCGCGTACGTCTTCGCGACCCGTCCGATGGTCTCCAGCTGGTCGAGGCTGAGCTGCCCACCGTCGACGCGGATGCGCATCATGAAGTACTTGTCCTCGAGCTCCTCATCGCTCAGGACGCCGGTGTGTGTGCCGTCCAACCCCTGCTTGCGCTGCGTGTACAGGCCCATCCAACGGAACCGACCGTGCAGGTCGTCCGGGGTGATCGCGTCGAAGCCTGCCGTGGAGTAGTGGTTGAGGATCCGGTCGCGGACGTTGAGCGCCGGGTCGTCCCGCTTGTACTCCTCGTTGTGGTTGAGCGGCTCCTTCTCGCCGAGGGCCCACTGGCCCTCGGGGCGGGCCTTCGCGCGGGCATCGGTGGCCGTCATGCATCCTCCTGAGCGTGGGTTTGGGGCGACCGTACGGGAGCGGGGTGACGACCCGCGCCCATGTCTCAACATTTGATTATGTGACCCATAACGAGGCGTTTGAGCATGAGTCCTCGGTCCCGGTCCCGAGCCGCGGCGAACCAAGCCGCCCACCCGCCGTTGCGATGAACACGCCGATATGGCGGAAATCACGCGGTCATCAAGGCAGGATGGTCGCTGTGAAATCCGTCACCATTGCATCCACTGACATTGACCGCCTGCACGAGCTGATCGGGCCGGATCGAACGGAGTTGTTGAACGCCTCGCTCAGCGCCGCGATGAAACATCGCAACGGTGCCCGGGTGTGGCATGTCAACAGCACCGCCACCGGCGGCGGTGTGGCCGAGATGCTGCAGGTCATCCTCGCGTACTGGCGGGCCGCGGGCGTGGACGCCCGCTGGCTCGTCTTCGAGGGCGACCCGCTGTTCTTTGCCACGACCAAGCGGATCCACAACCTGATCCACGGCATGCCCGGCGACGGCGGGGAGCTCGACCACGCGGAGCGGGAGAACTTCGAGGCGCTCGCCGCGAAGAACTTCGAGAGCTTCAAGCCGCTCCTCCGCGACGGGGACGTCGTCGTCATCCACGACCCGCAGCCGGCCGGGATGATCCCGGCGATCAAGGAGCTGGGCCTGCCGGTCATCTGGCGCTGCCACATCGGGAGGGATCAGCCGAACGAGCTGACCGCCAAGGCGTGGGAGTTCCTGCACCCCTACATCTCCCTGGCCGACCGCGTCGTGGTGAGCCGTCAGGCGCACATCCCGCCGGGCATCCCGGAAAAGGCCGTGAGCATCGTCCAGCCGTGTATCGACCCGTTCGCGCCGAAGAACGCCGACATCAGCGACGTCGATGTCCACCGCGTCCTGGTCCGCATCGGGGTGCTGGACGCGCCGGACGACGACCAGCCGATCCATTTCCCTCGGCTCGACCAGTCGATCGCCTCGCTCTCCGACGACCTCAAGGCGACCCTGATCGGCGACAAGCTGCCGGTCGGGGCGCCCGTGGTCGTCCAGGTCTCGCGCTGGGACCGGCTCAAGGACATGATCGGCGTGTTGCGCGGCTTCCTGGACGCCGACCTCCCCGAGGCGGCCCACGTGGCCCTCGTCGGGCCCGACGTGTCCGGGGTGACGGACGACCCGGAGGGTGCCGAGGTCTTCGCCGAGTGTGAGGCGGCCTACTACGACCTGTCGCCGGAGGAGCGCAAGCGCGTCCACCTGATCTCGCTGCCCATGACCGACCCCGAGGCCAACGCCCACATGGTCAACGCGCTGCAGCGGCACGCCGCGGTGGTCGCGCAGAAGAGCCTCTTCGAGGGGTTCGGCCTGACCGTCACCGAGGGCATGTGGAAGAACCGGCCGATGGTCGCGACCGCGGTCGGCGGGATCCAGGACCAGATCACCGACGGCGTCTCCGGCCTGCTGATCCAGGACCCGACGGACCTGAAGGCGTTCGGCGAGGCCCTGCAGAAGCTGCTCGGGGACCCGGCCTACGCCGCCAAGATCGCTCAGGCCGGCCGGGACCGGGCGGACCAGCACTTCCTGGGCGACCGCAGCATCCGGCAGTGGATGGAAGTGCTCGTCGCGGTCTAACGCGCATCTGCTCGCGCCTCCCGGGGGGCGCTACGTCACCCGGAGAGGCAGGCGCGTGAGGGGCCCGTCCGCGCGGACGGGCCCCTCACGCGGTGGATGCAGGGTGGCGGTGGATGCAGGGTGGCGGTGGTGCAGTTGGCGATGGGTGCAGGGCTGGCGGGTGCAGAGCGGGGAACGCTCAGGCGATGCTGCGGGACGCGCCGTCGATGCCCACGGTCTGACCGGAGATCGACCGGGCGGCGTCCGAGGACAGGAAGTAGGCCAGCGCGCCGATGTCGTCGGGGTCGACCATGTACTTGAGCGACTGCAAGGCCAACGCCTCGGTCGTGGCCTGCTCGAGGCTGACCCCCGCGGCGTCGGCCCGGCCCTGAAGGACGGCCTGGATCCGCGCGCCGTCGACCAGCCCGGGCGCGATCGCGTTCACCCGGATCCCGTACTCGCCCAGCTCCATCGCCAGCGTCTCCACGAACGCGAGGATGCCGCGCTTCACGACGGCGTACGGCGCCCGGCGCGGATACCCGTGCCGCCCGCCCAGCGAGGACAGGAAGACCAGCGCCGCGGAGGAGGACTGCTTCAGGTGCGGGATCGACTCACGGGTGACCAGGAAGTGACCCGTGAGGTTGACATCCAGGACGCGCTGCCAGTCCTGCGTCGACATGTCCTCGACCAGGCAGGTCGGGCCGGCGATTCCGGCGTTGTTCACGACGATGTCGAGGCCGCCGAGCTGGTCGGCCGCGTCGGTCACGAACGCCTGGACGGCGGCTTCGTCGGAGACGTCGCAGAGCGCTCCGGTGACGGTGCCGGGCCCGGCCGAGGTCAGCTCGGTCGTGGTGCGTTCGAGCGCGCCGGCGTCGACGTCGCAGATGTGGACCCGGTCGCCCGCGCGGGCGAACGTGGCGGCGATCGAGCGGCCGATACCGCCCGCGCCGGCGGTGACGATCACGCCCCGCGGGGCGTCGGTGGGTGCAGTGGGCATGGGCCCCACCCTACGGCCGCGGGACGGGGCGCACGCCCGCTGCGATCGGGGCTCCCGAGCCGGCGCGCGGGCTTGACTGCCCGAGCTCCCCGGCCGGTGCGCGGGCTTGACCGCCCGAGCTCCAGAGCCGGTCGGGTGGCGTGACCGCCCGCCGCCTCGAGGCCCATTCCCGCAGCGCCACTTTCGACCTTGCTGCGACGAAACGTCCCATTATCCCTAGACTCGCCCGGGACATTCACGCAGGGAGGTTCCCTCATGAGCACTGCCTCGCCGGCCGGAACGCAGGCGGCACCACCGCAACGCGACACCTTCTCGTCACGTCGGGTCTTCATCCTGGCCGCCATCGGATCCGCGGTCGGGCTCGGCAACATCTGGCGGTTCCCGTACATCGCGTACGAGAACGGCGGCGGGGCGTTCATGATCCCGTACGCCGTGGCGCTGGTCTTTGCGGGGCTTCCCCTGCTGTTCTTCGACTACGCGATCGGCCACAAGTTCCGCGGCTCGCCGCCGCTGTCCATGAGACGGCTGCATCCCAAGGCGGAGTGGCTCGGCTGGTGGCACGTCGCGGTGTGCGTGGTGATCTCCACCTATTACGCGGTGATCCTCGCCTGGGCGGCGATGTACGTGTGGTTCTCCCTGAACCACAGCTGGGGCGACGACCCCGCCGGCTTCTTCATGGGCGAGTTCCTGCAGGTGTCCGACGAGGTGAGCATGGGCGCCGACGTCGTGCCCGGCGTGCTGCTGCCGCTGATCGCCGTGTGGCTCGTGCTCATCGTGATCATGGCGCTCGGCGTCAACAAGGGCGTCGGAATGCTGTCGGTGATCTTCATCCCGACCTTGATCCTGGCCTTTGGCGTGCTGGTCGTTCAGTCACTGTTCCTGCCCGGCGCGGCGCAGGGTCTCGAGGCGTTCTTCCAGCCGAACTGGGCGGCGCTGCAGGACTACAAGGTGTGGATGTCCGCCATAGGGCAGATCTTCTTCTCGCTGTCTGTGGGCTTCGGGATCATGATCACGTACTCCTCGTACGTGGACCGCCGCACCGACATCACCAACTCCGGATTGGTCGTCGGTTTCGCCAACAGCTCCTTCGAGTTGCTCGCGGGCGTCGGCGTCTTTGCCGCGCTCGGCTTCATGGCTGCTGCCGCGAACGTGGCCGTGAGCGAGGTGGTCAGCAGCGGGATCGGGTTGGCGTTCATCGCGTTCCCCACGATCATCAACCAGGCCCCGGGCGGCACCCTGCTGGGCGTGCTGTTCTTCGTCTCGCTGCTGCTCGCGGGCATCACCTCGCTGGTGTCCCTGCTGGAGGTGTGCGTCTCGGCCGTGCGCGAGAAGCTCGGTCTCGCGCGGGTCCCGGCGACCCTGGTGATCTGCGTGCCGATCGCCGTCGCCAGTTGCTCTTTCTTCGGCACCGCGTCGGGCCTGTACGTGCTCGACACGGTCGACGCGTTCGTCAACAGCTTCGGCATCCTCGCGGTGGCGATGATCGCGATGGTGCTCGTCACCTGGCTGTACCGGTCGCTGCCGAGGCTCCGCGACCACCTGCGCCACCACGGCAACTTCCCGATCGGGATGCTGTGGATGGCGTTGATCGGCGTCATCCTGCCGGTCGCCCTCTTCGTGATGGTGCGCCAGGACCTCGTCAGCCGGATCGAGGGCGGCTACGAGGGGTATCCGGCGGGCTTCGTGAACCTCTTCGGGTGGGGCATGGCGATCTCGCTGCCGATCATCGCGATCCTGCTGAGCCTGCTGCCGTGGAACAAAAAGGTGCGCCTCGGCGCCCGGCACACCTACGACCCGGCCAGGGACGACGACACCCTGATCGAGGCCGCAGAGGTCGAGGCCGCAGAGCGCCGCCACGCCGGGGACTTGGGCCACCGGCGGCCCGCATCCGGCGAGGCGGACGTCACGCGCCACGAACCCGGCGACACGGTGAAGGGGGACGACCGATGAGCGGCATCTCGATCCTGATGATGATCCTGTTCATGCTGGTGATCTGGGGGGGCCTGCTCGCGGCGCTGATCAACCTGCTGAGGGCCCCCGAGACCGAGGCCGCCCGCGCGTTGGACGGCGGGTCGTACGTGGTCGAGCACGAGTAGGCGGGTCCCGGCTGCGGGATGGTGCCTGTTTGCCGCCCGTGGGCGGGAAACGTACGGGTTTGCCCTGGTAGGCGTGCTCATTTCGTGCCCGTGGGCGGGAAATGTCGTGTGGCGCGTGGGGTTTTGCGCCTGTTTGCCGCCCGTGGGCGGGAAACGTACGGGTTTGCCTTGGTGGGCGCGCTCATTTTGTGCCCGTGGGCGGGAAGTGTGCACGGCCCGCTCGCCTCTTTCGCTTCGGCACCCGCTGTTGGTGACGATCGCGTCAGGGGGGACAATCGTCCACGGCGCCTGCGGCGGTCCAGCCCCCGCTCGTACGAGGAGCTCGTGTCGCACGTGATGACGCGTGGGCGAGGAAGGCGAGTTGGTCGAGGCGGCCGAGTTTTCGAGGCGGCCGAGTTGTCACGGAAGGAGAACGGGACCGATGCCGGTCAACATCCCGCGGGATCTGCCCGCGCGGGGGGTGCTCGAGGCGGAGAACGTCTTCGTGATGACGGAGGATCGCGCGCTCAGCCAGGACATCCGTCCGCTGCGCATCATCATCGTCAACCTCATGCCGACCAAGATCGCCACGGAGACCCACCTGCTGCGGTTGCTGGGCAACTCGCCCCTGCAGACCGAGATCACCCTGCTGCACATGGGGTCGCACACCTCGAAAAACACCCCGCCGGAGCACCTGGAGTCGTTCTACACCACGTTCGAGGAGATCGCCGACGACCGGTTCGACGGGCTCGTGGTGACCGGCGCGCCGGTGGAGTTGCTCCCGTTCGAGGAGGTCACCTACTGGGACGAGCTCTGCGAGGTGCTGGACTGGAGCGAGGACCACGTCTACTCGACGCTGCACGTCTGTTGGGGGGCCCAAGCGGGGCTCTACCGGCATTACGGGATCGGCAAGTACGAGCTGCCCGCAAAGATGTTCGGCGTCTTCGACCACCAGGTCTACAACCCCCGCGCGCCGATCCTTTCGGGTTTCGATGAGGTGTTCCCGGCGCCGCACTCGCGGCACACGGAGATTCGCGCCGCGGAGATCGAGGCGGTCGACGAGCTGGAGCTGTTGGCCGTCTCCCCCGAGGCGGGGGTCTACCTGGCCGGGACGACGGACGGGCGGCGGTTCTACGTGACCGGCCACCCGGAGTACGAGCGGGACACACTGCGTCTGGAGTACGAGCGGGACGTCGGCCGCGGCCTGCCGATCCAGGTGCCCCGCAACTACTTCCCCGGTGACGACCCGAGCGTGCGCCCGAAGGTGACGTGGCGTTCGCACGCCTTCCTGCTCTATGCGAACTGGCTGAACCACTGCGTCTACCAGGGGACGCCATACGACCGCAGCGCCATCCGCCGCTGATCCCGACCGCCGTTACGTACGCCGGGCCTGGTGCTTCGGTGGACCGGTTCGCCTGTTCGACGTGGTCTCGCTTCTTCGGCGGGGACGCGCGGCTTCGACGCCGACCGGGTTCTTCGATCTTGACGCGGGTTGATCGGCCCGGGCGCTCCTGTAGCGCGTTCTGCGTCGAGGAACCCGTGTCTCGCCCGAGGAATCGAGTCTCGGCCGAGGAGGCGAGTCCCGCCGAGGTAGCGAGCCTCGGCCGAGGGGGCGAGTCCTGACCGAGGCAGCGAGCCCCTATCCAGGGGGCGAGTCCAGGGCGTGGAGCCCGTGTCCCCGAGCGGGTTCTTCGACGCCGAACGGGTTCTTCGATCTTGACGCGGGTTGATCGGCCCGGGCGCTCTTGTAGCACGTTCTGCGTCGAGGAGCCCGTGTCCCGATCGAGGAAGTGAGTCCCCACCGAGGTAGCGAGTCCCGCCGAGGTAGCGAGTCCCGTCCGAGGAAGGGAGTCCGGATCCAGGCGGCGAGTCCCGGCCGACGGAGCGAGTCTCAGCCAGAGGGACGAGTCCCGGCCGAGGAATGGGCTTGTTTCCCGGGGGCGCGCTAGAGGTCGTAGTCCACCACGACCGGCGCGTGGTCGCTGATCCGCGCGTCGGGGGCCGGGTCGCGGTCGGTGCCCGCGCTGGTCGCGGCGCGGGCCAACCGGGGCGTGGCCAGGTGGTAGTCGATCCGCCAGCCGGCGTCCTTCGCGAACGCCTGGCCCATCCAGCTCCACCACGAGTACGGCCCGTCGGCGCCCGGGTGCGCGCGTCGCACGACGTCCACGAGCCGCCGGGGACCGACCACCCCGTCGAGCCAGGCGCGCTCCTCGGGCAGGAACCCTTCGCTGAGCTGGTTGCGCCGCCAGTTGGCGACGTCGTGGCGGGTGTGCGCGACGTTCAGGTCGCCCAGCAGCAGGAACTCCCGGCCCTGGCGCGCCGCGACCCGGCGGGCGTCCGTGACGTGCCGCGCGAACCCGGTCAGGAAACGCATCTTGCGCGCGTACTTCGCTCCGCCGTCCGGCGCCTCCCGCATGCGGCGCGGATCCTGCAGGTGCGCCGGGAGGCCCCCCTTGGGCAGATAGAGGCAGGCGATCGTCACCGGCGCGTCGGCCAGGTCCACCTCGAGGTAGCGCCCCTCCTGGGCAAACGGCCGCAGCTCACGCGCCCGCGGGGTCGCCCCTGCCCAGGTGCGCACGTCGGCGGGCGGTTGCCGAGTCAGTACGGCGACCCCGTTGCGGCCGGGGATCGTGCCGGCGTCGAGCGCGACGTGGTAGCCGTCGAACACGCCGGGCGGGACAGCGTGCTCGGGGCAGCGCAGCTCCTGCAGCGCGACCAC
Source organism: Austwickia sp. (assembly GCA_039812465.1). Lineage (GTDB taxonomy): Bacteria > Actinomycetota > Actinomycetes > Actinomycetales > Dermatophilaceae > Austwickia. The sequence continues at coordinate 27,254 of JBDIAS010000022.1, forward strand.
GTCGCAGTCGCGGCGGGTGAGCCACTCGGTGAAGCCGCGCCGCTGCGCCGCCCGGATCCCGTTGATGTTGAAGGTGGCGACGCGCATGTCGGCCACGTTAGCCAACGCGATCGTGGGTGCTGCGGCTCCCTCAGCCGCGGGCGGCGCGCCAGCCTGCGGCGACGGCTTCGCTGGCGCTGCAGAACCAGCGCTCGCCCTTGGACACATCGATCTTGGTCTCGGCGTAGGAACGTCCGCCGGGCACGTGGTAGATCTTCTCGCCCTTGTTGTTGATATTGCCCTTGATGGTGCAGCTTCCGGTCGGTGCAGGCTGGGCGACCGGTGGTTTCGGAGCCGCCGGAGCGCTGGGCGCTGCGGTGCGAGCGGGGGGAGGCGCGGGCACCGGCGTCGAGCGTGCGCCGGCGCACCCAGAGCCCCAGAGGCCGAGCCCGGAGGCTTGGGCTCTGGCCTGCGCCGCCCGGTAGCGGGCCTGATGCTCGTAGGCGGCGGCGTAGGTGTACTCACGTCCGTAACCGCCTTCGAGCATCACCTCGGCGACCAGTCGACCGTCCTCGAGGCTGACGTGCCGCAGGAGGCGGCCGTACCGGTCGCGGTCATCTTGAGTTGGGTCTGCGGCCAGTCGTACGGTCTTGCTCTGCACGAGCGACTGCATCTTGCTGGCCGCCTGTTGGGCGTAACACTCGTTGCTCGTGAGTTCTGGCGTGTCGATGCCGATGATACGGATGCGTTCGGTGACGCCGTCGACGCGGACGCGGATGGTGTCCCCGTCGCTGACCCCGATGACGGGTACGAGAGCGCCTGCCTGGCCGACAGCTCCGTCGGCCTCGCCGCCAGGCATCGCTGAGGCGGAGCCAGGGCCGGCGTCGGTGGTCGTCGCCCCAGGCGCCGCTGCATCGTCGGTCGGCGCAGCGGAGGACTCGGACGGATGCGTCTCGTCGTGCGAGGGTGATGCGCTAATGTCGGTGGTCGCGGTCGAATCGGCGGCCGGCTCTGCGGCCACCGAGATGGGCTCGCTGCCGGAGAGCAGGGCAGGCCACATGATGGCGGCCAGCAGGACGCCGCCCACGATGGCGGCGATCGGCCCACGCATCGCGGAGCCCGTACGATCCGCCGCGCCCGCGGGTTTCCACAGCCGATACGCGCCCCACGCGACCAACGCCACCGGGAGGAACGGGAGGAGCACCAAGCCCGCCACCCCGATGCCAGCCACCTTGACCACCTTCACCGCGCACCCCTTCGCTGCTCGATGCCACGTGCATCGTCATGGGCACGATCGCTCCGGGAGGGTAGTGGGTTACCAAGTGCCAGAAGACGTTTCGGGAACGTTATGGTGTCCCGCCTGCGGGCCGGTTGCGCCGCGGGGTGTAACGGTGGCGCCGGAGCCGGGAAGAAGGGGGCATGACCGAGCGCGACGAGGCATGGTTCCGGGAAGCCTTCACGGATCATCACCGGGCGGTCCTGTCGTACGCCGTCCGCCGGGTGGGCCTGGACGCCGCGGACGACGTGGTCGCAGAGGTATTCACGACAGCCTGGCGTCGGCGAGACCAGGTGCCGGACTCGCCACTGCCGTGGCTATATCGCACCGCCCGTTTCCACGTACTGCATCGCGGCCGAAGCATGGCTCGCCAGCGCCGGCTGACGCTCCGGCTCGCCGGGTGCCCCGATCCGCCGGGAGGTTCCGACCCGCTCGGCGAGATCGATGACGGCGAGCTCGTACGCGACGTTCTGTCCCGGCTCCCGGAACGCGACGCCGAGGTGTTGATGCTCGCCGCTTGGGAGGACCTCGAGCCGGCCGCGATCGCGGAGGTCGTGGGCTGCACGCCCGTGGCGGCCCGCGTGCGGCTGCACCCGCTCGACGCCGCGCCCGGTCATTGCTAGCCGCCCGTGACATCAGGGGCGATGCCCTCAAGGGCAACGACAGCGGAGGTGAGAGCGGCAGAGGCCATGCGCTCAAGGGCGACGACGGCAGCGGTGAGGAACCCGCGGTGGAAGCCCACCCGCAGTTCCGATCGCCGCCATCCCGACCCTCGACCGCTCACGCCCCGTCCCCATCCGCACGGTCCACCGAATCGTTGATCCAGGGGAAGCCATGACCACGTTCGACCAGCGGATGCGCGCTGCCGATCCCGCTGCCGGGATGACCGGCTACAACGCGGCGAGCATCGACCGTGTGATTACCGCCATCCTTGCCGCACCTGCCCATCCGGCTCGTGTTGACGAGCCAAAGCCAACACGCGACAGGCGTCGGGCGATGGCGCCGAACCGGCGACGCCTGTGGTACGTGGCGGCGGTCGGGGCTGCCGCTGCCGCCGTGTACGCCGTTGCGGGCGTCCCCTGGGGTTCGCCCGGTCCGAGCGGTCCGTTGGGCGCCTCTCCGGCCGCAGCGGCCGTGCTAGATCGTGCGGCATCGGTCGTGCCTGTTGACCCGCCCGCCCGAGGTGAGCAGTACTGGGCGATTCGTACGGTCGGTACGACCGCCTCTGGCGCGGCGCTCACGGATCCCACCGGTGGGACGGAGAGCCTCGCGACCTACCTCGTGACCGGGGACAGGGTGGACTACGTCGCAGTGGACGGTTCCCGGCCGACGTGGACCGAGTCGACCAAGGCCATCCGGGTCACGCAGCTGAGCGGGCCGCCGGACTTCGGCCGACCGGAGCGTTCGACGAGCGCGTGGACCTCCAACCTGACCCCGGCCGATATCCCTCCGGCCTGGCAGGTGCCCTCGCCCGCCTTCCTGGCCTCCCTGCCCCGGGACGCCACGGCGTTGCGAGAGCGGCTGTATGCGGACAGCGCCGGTCGTGGCCCCTCGGCGGACGGTGAAGCCGTCGTCTACGTCGCGGACGTGCTGCGCTCTGGGCTGGTCCCCGCGGACCTGCGTGCGGCGCTCTATCGGGTGCTCGAGACCGTCCCAGGCGTCGAGATCACCGATGCTCAGGCCACCATCGACGGTCGTACGGGTACAGCGATCGGACGGTTCGAGTCGGTCCAGGGGTTGCGCCAGGAACTGGTCATCGACCCGGCCAGCGGGGAGGTGATGGGAGAGCGGACGATCCAGGTGGAGGCGCGCGACGGTATTCCGGCTGGGACGGTGGTCGGGGACACCGCTGTGACGCGCACGCTGGTGGACGAGGTCCCGGAGCGGGTGCGGGCCACCGCGGTGCGACAACAGTGCACGGTGAGCGCTGACGGCGGTATCTCGTGCACGTAGCCGGGGCATGGTGCACCTCGGCGATAGGCCCGCTGCGCCACCTCGCTGAACGTCACTCCGCCGAACGTCACTCCGCCGAACGTCACTCCGCCGAACGTCACTCCGCCGAACGTCACCCCCGCCGACCTGCGCGGGTCACCGCCTGGGCGAGCCGGGTCGTCGGTCACGGTGGGACCGGCGGGTCGCCGTCCGGCCCGGCGTCGGTGAGAAGCTCTTCCACGTGGCCGCGGAGCTGCGCCGCGTGCTGCGATACGACGCCCCAGACCAGGTCGTAGTCGACGGCGTCGTACTCGTGCGCCAGCCGATGGCGCATACCGATCGCTCGACGCCACGAGGGATCGCCGCGGTGCTCCTGCAGGAACTGTTCGGGCAGGCGGCGCACCGCTGCGCCGAGCTTGAGCACGAGCGCATCGGCCGCGAGGTGCGGCACCTGCAGGTCCGGATCGGAGTCGTACCAGTCGCGACCCTTCGCGGCGAGCTGCTCCGCCCGACGGCACAGCGCGGCAACATCTTCAAGGCGACGGGTGGTGCCGTCGCCGAACTGCTCGTCCAGTCCGGTCCGCTCGGCCATCCCGTTCTGCTCGTCCACATCGTTCACAGCGGCACCGCGGTGCGCTCGATCTCGTGACCGGGTCGCAGCGCCCGCGCGGTCACGATCTCGACCGGGCATCCCAAGAGTTCCTCGAGCTGCTCCGCAGCGTCGATCAGGTCGAGCACGTCACCGTCGTCACGGATGTCGACCAGCAGATCCAGGTCGCTTCCCGGGAGGTCCTGCCCGCGTGCCACCGACCCGAACACCCGTGGCGCGCTCAGCCCGTGAGACTGAAGGGCGCGTCTGATCTCGTCACGACGCCCGTGGACGGCCTCGCTGGGCCTGGGGCGCATCGCTGCCTTCAGGCGTGTGATCATCTCGGGGGACGGTTGGCGGCGGCCGTTCTCGTACGCCGCGAGATTCGGCTGAGCCACCCCGCTGCGGCGCGCTAGCTCTGCCTGACTGAGGCCCGCGGCTTCGCGCAGGCTCCGGACGTCCTCCATCGCAAGACCATATCGCGTGATATGGCTTTCCTCCCAGGGTGGCTCGCTGCGCGGCCGCCAGATGTTGCTCGCGCCGTCGCCCTGCGCCGACATGTCCTCGTTGCGTACCCGCCGGCGGCGGGCAGTCTCAGGGACCGGGGTCGAAGGCCGCGAGCGCGTCGCTGATGAGGATCAGGTACGGGGTGGCCCAGC
>JBDIAS010000023.1:0-31550 GCA_039812465.1 Austwickia sp.
CCGTCGGCGTCCAGGGCCGCCGCGTCGCCGATCCGCTCGACCAGCATCCGGGGGGTCGCTCCCGCGGGGATCGGGATGCCCAGATCCTCCAGCCCGTCCCGCAGCGCGGACCACTCCACCTCGACGCGCTCGGCCGGGGAGCGCGCGCGGCGCCGGGCGGAGGCCAGCGCGCCACGGGCGGCGACCGGGACCGCTCCGAGGGCCAGGGCGACCAGTAGCGCGACAGCCAGCGCCCGACCCCAGGCGGCGGGGAGCGCGCCCCCGTCGTCCTCGCCCGGGGCCGCCTCTCCGGTGGGCTCGGCCTCGACCGGCGGCGTGGGCTGGTCGGGCGCGGTCGGCTCGCCCGCCGTGGGGATCGGCGTCGGGGTCGCGGCCGGCGGCGGGACCTCGTCGGCCGCCTCACCGGTGTAGCCGGGCGCCGCGCCGCTCCGACCTGCGGGGGTGGGCTCGAACCGGAGCCACCCGACGCCCGCGAAGTAGAGCTCCGGCCAGGCGTGCGCATCCGACGCCCGGACCTCCCGGGCGTCCCCGCGCGGCGAGCCAGGAAGGAACCCGGTCGCCACGCGGGCGGGGATGCCCTCGAGGCGAGCCATCATCACCATCGCCGTCGTGAACTGCACGCAGTAGCCGCGTTTGCTCCTCAGGAACCGGTCCAGCGCGGTGTCGGCGGCCTCCTGGTCAGACATGCCGGGCGGCGGTGGCTCGAGCTCGAGGGAGTACGTGAAGCCGCCCTCCTCACGTAGCCAGGCCTGGATCCTGGTGGCCTTCTCGTACGGGGTCCGCGCCCCGCCCACGGCCTGCGCGGTGGCCGTGCGCAGCAGGTCGGTGTGCGTGGCGCTCGGCACGCGCAGCTCGGGCGCGAAGGGGGAGCGCCGGAGCCGGTCGGCCGCGTGCAGCTGGGCCGGTGTGGGCTCGAGTGCGAGGTAGCGCAGCTCGTAAGACCGCGGCATCCGGTCCACCACCGGGGCAGCGGTGCGCTCGTCGACGGCCCAGCGCGCCCCCACGACGGTGCCGGACACGATCGGGGTGGGGCTCGCCAGGTACGGTGCGGCCAGCTCGGTGCGCTCGACCCGCAGGACTGGCTCGGTCCGGGCCACGCCGCTGCGCAGCCCCGTGGGGTAGGGGAGCTGCGGTGCCGAGGACGGTTCTGCCCCCACGGGATCCGCCCGCCAGACGCCGTCCGTGTAGTGCGTCGCGACGGAGACCCGCAGGGGCGGGAGGACCGGGTCGTCGGACCGGTAGACCAGGACCGGCGTGGGGTCACCGTCCCGAAGGTCGACCAGCATGTCGGCGTCGGGGGAGAAGCCGACGCGGTCCGGCCGACCGAAGTGCCCGGAGCTGACGCCGTCGGCGAGATAGCGCGCGGGCAGGTGCGGCAGCGAGGCCGCCGCGGCGAGGGCCGCCGCGACCGCCAGGGCGATGAGGGCGGCGGCGGACCCGAGGCGACGGCGGGTCGTCGCGTCGCCGGCGCGGCGGCGGCCCGGCGGCCAGCCCCGTTCCCGTTCGGCGAGCATCCCGCCCCACATGACGAGCGGGAGGATCAGCACGACCGGCGGCAGGGGCTGCGGCACGTTGGCGACCGCCGTCAACAGCGGGGTGAGCAGCGGCAGCGCCGCGACCCCCGGCATCGCGGAGGAGACGGCGACGACGTCCACCGCCCAGGCGACCACCGCGACGAACGCGACCACCACGAAGGCGACCCCGTCGTTCGCGGGCGCCGGGGCCGCGTTCGAGGCGATGCTCGCCACCGCGTCCGCCCCGAGGACGCGCCACGCCTCCAGCGTGGCGGCCGTGGGGATGAGCCCCCCGGCGAGTGGGCGCGGCCCGGGGAAGAGGACCGACTGGGCGATCACGACCGCGACGAGCTGCGCGAACGCCACCAGGCCGGGCCCGCGGCCCAGCAGCCGCACGCTCACCCCGACGAGGGCCACCAGGACCACCTGGACGGCGACCCCGAACCGCCACGGGTCGTCGGTGAAGAGTCGGTCCAGCGGCGCGGAGGACGCGAGGACGGCGAGCGCCGCCAGGGCGGCGGCGAGCGGCGAGGCGGGGCCGCCCAGGGGCGCGCGCGGCGCCGACGGCCGGCCCATCGCCGCGTGCGACCCCGCGCCAGTCAGGCCCGCGCCGGTCAAACCCGCGGTACGGGATCCGCGGGCCGGGCGATCCGTACGGGTCGGCGCTCTCACCGGCGGACCTCCGAAGCGTCGGCCGTCAGCCGTGCCCAGGCGGACCGCGGTGTCGTCGAGGGGGTCACGGCGACGGCGCGCCAGCCGCCGGCGCGGGCGAACGCGCACCATCGCTCGGCGGCGCTCACCTCTCCCGCGCTCGCCTCTCCCGCGCTCACCTCTCCCGGGCTCAGCTCGCTCGCGTTGAGCTCGCCCGCGGTCAGCTCGCCCGCGGTCAGCTCGCCCGCTTCGTCGCCCGCTCGCCCGCCAGGACCGCCCGGCCTGCCATCCGCGCCGCGCGCGAAGGCCGCGACGTCGACCACGAGCGCCAGGCCGCCGCCGCCCGCCCGCGTCACGTCGAGCGCCTCGTGAACCCCGCCCTGATCGGAGCCGCTGGTGGCTACCACGATCAGGCCTCCGTCGCCGGCGAGCTCGCGCGCGGATCCGTACGCCGCCTGGCGCGGCGAGGCCGCACGCCCCTCCGGGACGGGCGCGACGACCGCCAGACGGTGCAGCACGTCGCGCAGCGCCGCCGACGGGTCCGCGGCCCGCGGGCGAGGATCGGCGTCGTCCGCCTGCGAGCCGAGGACCAGGTGCAGGGCGTAGCCGCGGGTCGCGAGGTGGGCGGCCACCGACGCCAGCGCCTCGACCGCCCACTCGAACCCCGGGCTGTCCGCCACGCCCCACCCGGCCGCGTCCACGTCGAGCAGCAGGACTGCGCGGCGCGCTCTCGGCAGCGCCTCGTGGCGCACCATCAGCTGGCCGCGGTGCGCGGTCATGCCCCAGTGGACGCGCCGGAGGTCGTCGCCGTCGCGGTACTCCCGCACCGAGGCGTCGCGTTCGGTGCCGGTGTGGATGCTGGCGGCGTCGTCGCCCTCCCTCCCGTCGCCGCGAGGGCCGTCGCCGCCGTACAAGTCGTGCAGGGGCGGCAGGACGAGGATCTCCGTGTCCTCCCCGACCGGCTGGGTCGCGGACGTGAGCCCCAGCGGGTCACGGCGGTGCAGCACGCAGGGGCCGATCCGGTGCCGGCCCCGGCGGCCGGGGCGCACGGGGTAGGCGCCCGACCAGTCCTCGCCGGGCGCCAGCGAGGGCACGATCAGCCGGACGGCGGGCGCCACCGACGGAGCGACCTGCTCGGTGAGCGCCAGGACCTCGGTGCGCCGACGGCCGGCGTTGCGCACCCGGAGCGCGACCGAGGCAGGCTGGCCCACGGTCAGGGGCGCGGGCGCCGGCTCCCGCGTCAGGGTGAGCACGGGGCGGGACCACCGCGCGAAGAGCAGGCTCAGCAACGGCAGCGCCAGGGCGAACGCGCCGACGGCGGTGAGGTCCGCAAGGCCGAGCGCCATGCCCGCCAGCGTCACGAGCAGTCCGCCCACCAGGACGGCCCGCCCGCGGTCGGTGAGGCCGCGCCGTCGGGGTCGCCAGGACCGCCGGGGCCGCCAGGACCGCCGGGGCACGACCCTAGGCCCCGCGGACCGGCACGCGGGCCAGCAGCTCGTCCAGGACGTCACCGGTTCCGCGCGACTGGAGCTGCGCCTGGCCCGAGGGGAGGACACGGTGCTCCACGACCGGCCGGAAGAGGCGCTGCACGTCGTCCGGGAGGACGTGGTCCCGCCCGTCCATGAGGGCCCGCGCCCTGGCGGCCCGCAGCAGGTGCAGGGTCGCCCGCGGGGAGGCGCCCAGGCGCAGGCCGGGGTCGGCGCGGGTCGCGGCGATGAGGTCGACCAGGTACTCCTTCAGCGCGCGGCTCGCGTACACCCCGCGGGCCGCTTCCACCGCGCGCTCCAACGCCCGCGCGTCCGCCACCGGGCGCAGGCCCTCCAGCGGGGAGCCCGCGCCGTGCACGTCCAGCATCTCCAGCTCGGCGCCCCGCCCGGGGTAGCCCATCGACACGCGCGCCATGAACCGGTCGCGCTGCGCCTCGGGGAGCGGATAGGTGCCCTCCATCTCCAGCGGGTTCTGGGTGGCGACCACGAAGAAGGGGGGACCGAGCGGATAGCTGGTGCCGTCGACCGTGACCTGGGCCTCCTCCATGCACTCCAGGACCGCGGACTGGGTCTTCGGGGAGGCCCGGTTGATCTCGTCGCACACGACGATCGAGGCGAAGATCGCGCCCGGCCGGAACGAGAAGCTCGCCGACTCGGGGTCGAAGATGGCCACCCCGGTGATGTCGCTCGGCAGCAGGTCCGGGGTGAACTGGATGCGGCGCATGGGCGCGTCCACCGCCCGCGCGAGCGCCTTCGCCAGCGTGGTCTTGCCGACCCCCGGGACGTCCTCGAGCAGGAGGTGCCCCCCGGCGAGCAGCACGGTGAGGGCGGTGCTGATCGCCTCGTCCTTGCCTTCGATGACCTGGCCGACGGCCGCGTGCACGGCGCGCGCCAGGCCCGTCGCCTCGCGGAGGGTCTCGTCCTCCAGGTCGGCGCGCGGCAGCGTGTCCTCCACGACGGTCCCTCCCCTCCAGCGGTTTTCGTACGCCGTTCCGGCGAGCTGCCCCGGCCGACGGCCGGGCGGTCCCCGCGGGCCCCATCTTTCCTGATGCCACGCACCGCTCCCAGTCGGCCCACGCCCCCGCCCGTCTCCACAACCCTCCACCTCGCCCGCGCCACATCCCTCCACCGCGCTCCCCACCACGCTCCCATCGGGCCGTCCCGCCGCGGGACCCGGTCGCATCGGGGCAGGCATGGGCGGGAGAAATGGCTGATCACGCGCTTGCGAGGCGGTCGCCTCCTGCTGCGTGACCGCGGACCGCTTCGCCTTCGGAGCCCCCGGGCCTCGCCCCTGGGCGGCCCTTTCGGTCCCTGGCTGCCCCACGACGCTCCACCGGTCTCTTGGTCGCTTGACCTGCGCTGTTGTCGGTAACGGACGTGAGAAGTGAGGCGTGAGGGCGTTGACCGTGGAGTGAAGTGGAGTATCGTGGAGGGAGATGGAGGGTCCTGGTCCGGCGGGGCGGGTGTCGTCGCGGTCTCGCGAGGGAGCGACGACGAGCGTCGGACGAGGCCCTGACGGCAGGATCCCGGCGCTTCACCGGGCACCGCGGGAGGGGAGGTGAGCCGTGGCGTCGTTCCTGGGGACCTATTCCCCGCGACTGGACGAGAAGGGCCGGCTCATCCTGCCCGCCAAGTTCCGTGAGCGGCTCGCTCCCGGGCTGGTCCTGGCCCGCGGCCACGAGCGCTGCATCTTCGTCTTCCCGGCGGACGTCTTCGAGTCCCTGATCGGGGACCGGCAAGGCGCGCCCCTGACGAACAAGGAGGCGCGGGACTACCTGCGGATGCTCCTCTCCGGGGCGAGCGACGAGATCCCCGACAAGCAGGGGCGCGTCACCATTCCCGCCCACTTGCGCCAGTACGCGGGGCTCGACCGCGATCTCACGGTGGTCGGAGTCGGCACCCATGTGGAGATCTGGGAGCCCGGCCGCTGGGACGACTTCTACTCCGCGGCCGAGACGGCCTACGTCGAGCAGTCGAAGGAGGTGGTCCCCGGCCTGCTCTGAGCCCGCGTCGGTCCCTGCCGCGCGGCCTCCCCCCGCTTCTCCAGAAGGTCCACCTCGTCCCGGGGCACTTCCCCGGCCCCGGGGCAGGTGGCGAAGCGGTGGGGGACCGGGTGCCAGGGGCGCACCGCAGGCAGTCGCCCCGCTCGTCGGCACGCGCGGAACGACGACACCTTCGTACCCCCGTTCTTGCCGACGCACAGCGCGCACGACCCATCCACCGCCCGCCCCGCCCCGGCGACGGCCCCACGAGGACCCCATGCCCGACGAGGACCACACCAGCGAGCGACCCGCCCGGGACCGGCACACGCCGGTGCTGCTGGCGCGCGTCCTGGAGCTGCTCGCTCCGGCGCTGCGGGAGGCGGGCGCGCTCTACGTGGACGGCACCCTCGGGATGGGAGGGCACGCCGAGGCGGTCCTGCGGGCCTGCCCGGAGGCGCGGGTGGTCGGGATCGACCGCGACCCGCAGGCGCTGGAGCTGGCGGCGGCGCGGCTGCGCCCGTACGAGGACCGGTTCACGGCGGTCGCGGCGCGGTACGACGAGATCGACACGGTGCTCGCGGACCTCGGCCACGCGGACGCCCAGGCCGTCCTGCTCGACCTCGGGGTCTCCTCCCTGCATCTCGACGACACCGAGCGCGGCTTCGCCTACCGCCTCGACGCGCCGCTGGACATGCGGATGGACCCGCGCCTGCCGCTGACCGCCGCGGACGTGCTGAACAGCTACGACGCCGCAGCCCTGGCCGACATCCTGCGCCGCTACGGCGAGGAGCGTTTCGCCCCCCGGATCGCGCGGGCGGTCGTCGCGGAGCGGGACCGCGCACCCTTCCAGACCTCGGGGCGCCTGGTGGAGCTGCTGCACCGGGTGATCCCCGCGGCCAGCCGGACCCGCGGGTCCCACCCGGCCAAGCGCACCTTCCAGGCACTGCGGATCGAGGTCAACGGGGAACTGGCCTCGTTGGCGGCCGCGCTGCCGCGGGTCCTTGAGGTTTGTGCGCCCGGAGGGCGTGTCGCAGTGCTGTCCTACCACTCCCTGGAGGACAGGATGGTGAAACAGGTTTTCGCCGCCGGAACGACGAGCAGCGCCCCGCCGGGGTTGCCCGTCGAGTTGCCGGAGCACCGTCCGTACCTGAGGTCCCTGACTCGGGGAGCGGAGCCGCCCGAACCGGCGGAGGTAGAGGGCAACCCGCGCGCGGCATCGGCGCGGCTGCGGGCGGTGGAGCGGATCCGGGCGACACCCCCGGGCCGGGCGCTGGACGCGGCGGCGTTGCTCGCGTCGAGCGGCGCCGGCGAGAAGGCCGGGCGCGGCGGGGGCGCAGCGGGCCGCGGTGGGGCGAGACCGGGCAGGACACGGCAGGAGGGGACACGATGAGTCAGAGCAGTGCGGTACGGGCGCCGGAGGCCCCGACGCGTCCGATCACGGCGTCCCGCCGTCCGGGCGCACGACGACAACCGCGTCCCACCCTGACCCTGGTCGCGCCGCAACCGCGCGGTCGGGGCAACCTGCCGTTCGTGCTGCTGTGCTCGTTCGTGCTCGCCGCCGGGCTGCTGGCCGTCCTCCTGATCAACATGTCGCTCACCCAGGGCGCCTACCAGATCCACCAGCTGGAGCGCGACGGCGCGCTCGCCGCGGACCAGGCGTCCCAACTGCAGGAGGAGCTCGCGGTGACGGCCTCCACGGGGCGTCTCGCGGAGCGCGCGACGAAGCTTGGCATGGTCCCGGCTTCCTCCTCGATGTTCTTGTCGCTGCCCGACGGGCGCGTCCTCGGCGTGGCACCCCAGGGAGGCGCCTCCGAGCCGCTTACGGTGGTCTCGGACCGGCCGTCCCCGAGCGGGTCGGCCACCCGCCAGTCCGCCGCGACGCCCACGACCGGGCAGCGGGCTCCGGCCACCACCGGGGCGACGCAGGCCCGACCGTAGGCGCGACGGGGGGAGCCGGCGGGGCTAGCGGTCCACGGGTCAGGGGGCAGGGTGCGGACCCTGACCGCCACCGCAGCTAGCGCAACGACAGGTAGGACGGCGGAGCGCCCGGCGTAGGGCGACCCGCGGCAGGGGTGGGGGCGACGTTCCCGACCACAGGAGTTCTCCGCTCCGGGCCACCAGAGGCGGTGCGGAGCCCCAGGACCGGACGAGAACGAGGTGATGCGCGGTGGAGATGCCCTCAGGCGGCGCGGCCCGCCGCCCCCGCGGGGTGCCGCAGCCGACCCTTCGTACGCCTCGCGCGGCCGACGATCCGGGCCCGCCGCGGCCGCGGCATGGCAGCACTGCCGCCGCCGTGGGCCGGCAACTGGTGGCCGCCAGAGACTTCGCGACCGGCGCCGGGGCGCACCCTCGGGGCGCGGGCGGATCCGGCGGGTCTCGCGGGTCCGGTGGATCCGGCGGGTCTCGAGGGTCCGGCGGGTCTCGAGGGTCCGGCGGCGGGCGCGGCCCGCGGGGCGGTCCTCCCGAGCGGGGGCCGCGGCTGGCCAACATGCGCCGCCGCGGGCGCACCCTGTTCATCGTCACGCTGTTCGTGCTGAGCATCTGCGCGGCCCAGCTGGTCCGCCTCCAGTGGGTCGAGGCGGCCGCGGTCGCGCAGGAGGGCCGCAAGCTGCGGATGGCGCAGTCCTACGAACTGCCCGCCAAACGCGGGGTCATGACCGACATGCACGGCACGGTGCTGGCCGACAACATGGAACGCCACACGGTCGTCGCCGATCCTCAGAACGTGAAGCTCTACGAGCCTAGGGACGAGAAGGGGAAGCGGCTGCCCGAACCGGGCGGCGTGGACGGCGCGGCGGCCAAGCTCGCCCCGTTGCTGGGGATGAGCGTCGAGGAGCTGAAACCCAAGCTGCAGGGCGAGGGTATGTACAGCCAGCTCAAGCGCGGTCTGGAGCCGATGCAGTGGCGCGCGGTGAAGGAGCTGGGCATCCCGGGAATCACCTCGGAGCCGGTCCAGCAGCGGACCTACCCCGGGGGCGCGGCGACCGCCCCGCTGGTCGGATGGATCGGCTCGACCGGGCGCGCCATGACCGGCGACGGGGGCGGCCTGGAGCTCGTCTACGACGACCAGCTGACCGGAACCAAGGGCATCCGGAGGGCCGAGTTCTCCCGCGACGGCCAGATCATCATCCCGAGCGGCGAGAGCCAGATCGTCGAGCCGGTGCCCGGCAACGGGCTCACCCTCACCCTCGACAACGACCTGCAGTGGTACGCGTACAACGCGGTCGCCGCGCAGGTCCAGGAGAGCGAGGCCGACTGGGGCGTCGCCGTGGTCATGGACACCAAGGGCCGGCTGCGGGCGGCGGCGCAGTATCCGGGGTTCGACCCCGCGCGCCGCGGCGCGGCCGGGCAGACCCTGGGGTCGACGCCGTTCATCAACACCTTCGAGCCCGGGTCGACGGCCAAGGTCATGTCGATCGGCGCGGCGCTCAACGAGGGAGTCATCGACCCGGCCACGCAGTTCACGGTCGAGAACCGGCTGCCCCGCGCCGACCAGCGGTTCCGGGACGCCAGGGATCACGACACCCTCTACCTCACGTCGACGGGGATCCTCGCCGTATCCAGCAACATCGGCACGATCCTGATCGCCGAGAAACTGGCGGCGGAGAAGCTGGAGGAGTACTACCGCGCGTTCGGGATGGGCAAGACCTCGGCGACCTCGTTCCCGGGGGAGTCCGCCGGCAACATGCCGCGGGCCGAGGACCTCAACGCCTCGCAGCGCTACACGATGATGTTCGGGCAGGGCTTCGCGGTCACCGCGATCCAGGACGCGGGCGTCTTCCAGGCCGTCGCCAACGGTGGCGTGCGGATCCCCGCGACGGTCGTCGCGGGCACCACCGCCCCCGACGGCACCCACACGGAGGTCCCCCTGCCGGAGGGCTCCCGGGTGATCTCGGAAGAGTCCGCGCGCACGTTGCTGAAGATGATGGAGAACGTCACCGCGGAGGGCGGCACCGCGGTGCTCGCGGACATTCCCGGCTACCGGGTGGCGGGCAAGACCGGGACGTCCGACCGGTACGACGACACCAAGAAGCGCTACTTCGGCACGACGGTGTCGTTCATCGGCATCGTCCCCGCCGATCACCCAGAGCTGATCTGCGCGGTGATCATCGACCACCCGCGGGGCGAGGGGCACGGCGGCGATTACGCGGCCCCGGTGTTCAAATCGGTCATGACGTACGCCCTGCAGCGCTTCTCGATCCCGCCGTCCGGGGACCCGCTGGAGCCCTTCCCGAACTACTGGGGGTCGCAGTCCGCCAAGAACAAGACGCGATAGGTTGCCGCGGTGAGCAGTCCCCTCCGCCCGGCCATCTCCGCCGAGGCGTCGGCCGCGCTCCTCGCGCAGCAGGCGGGCACGGAGCTGCGCTTCGCCCCCGGTGAGCCGGAGGGCGACGTACGACTGGACGGCGTGAGCCTGGACAGCCGGCGCGTCCTCCCGGGGGATCTGTACGCGGCGCTGCCGGGCGCACACGCCCACGGGGCATCGTTCGCCGTCCAGGCCGCGGACGCCGGAGCGGTGGCGGTCCTCACGGATCCGGCCGGCCGGCGCATCCTCGACGAGGCCGGAGTCAGGCTGCCCCGGATCATCGTGCCGGATCCGCGGGCCGCGCTCGGGCGGTTGTCGGCGCGGGTCTACCGGCGCCCGGCGGAGGACCTCACGCTGATCGGCATCACCGGCACGAACGGCAAGACCACGACGGCGTACATCCTCGACGCCGCCCTGCGCGCGCTCGGCCGGACGACGGGGCTCATCGGCACGATCGAGACGAAGGTGGCCGACCGGAGCATCCCGTCGGTGCGCACGACGCCCGAGTCCCCGGACCTGCACGCGACCTTCGCGGTGATGCGCGAGGAGCGCGTCACCGAGGCCGTGATGGAGGTCAGCAGCCACGCGCTCGCGCTGCACCGGGTGGACGGCGCGGTCTTCGACGTCGCCGTGTTCACCAACCTCAGCCAGGACCACCTCGATTTCCACCAGGACATGGAGGACTACTTCGCCACCAAGGCATCCCTGTTCACCCCCGAGCGCGCGCGGCGGGGCGTGGTCTGCGTGGACGACCCGTGGGGCGCCCGCCTCGCCGCGGAGGCGACCGTGCCGTGCTGGTCGCTCGCGACGCGCGACGACGCCGCCGGGGCGGCCCGGGCGGACTGGCGGCTGATCGCGCCCGAGCCGGGCGCGGGCGAGACCGCGTTCGAGCTGATCGGCCCCGACGTCACGCTGCGCCTGGCCAGCGCACTGCCCGGGGACTACAACCGCGTCAACACGGCCCTCGCCGCGCTGACCCTCCTGGCGATCGGGGTGGCATCGCCGGACGTGGAGCGGGCCGTGGCCGCCGGTGCGTGCGTGCCCGGGAGGATGGAGCGCGTCGACCTGCCGGAGCGCGCCGGGGCGGCGCCCCCGGCGGTGTACGTGGACTTCGCCCACACCCCCGAGGCCGTGCGCGCCACCCTGGGGGCGCTGCGGGAGATGACCGCGGGGCGCCTGATCGCCGTGCTGGGCGCCGGTGGTGGCCGGGACAGCGGGAAGCGGCCCCTGATGGGCGCGGCCGCCGCGTCCGGCGCCGACGTCGTGCTGGTCACCGACGACAACCCCCGGGACGAGGATCCGGCCGGCATCCGCGCGGAGATCATCGGGGGCGCTCGCGCCGCGGGCGGTGAGGTCGAGGTCGTCGAGGTGGCCGGCCGCGCGCAGGCCGTGGCGCGGGCCGTGGGCCAGGCGGGACCTGGCGACGTCGTCGCGGTGCTCGGGCGCGGTCACGAGACCTACCAGGAGGTCGCCGGTCGGCGGCAGCCCCTCGTGGACCGCGATCTGGTGCGCGAGGCATGGATCGCCGCAGGCAGGGAGGCCGCCCAGTGATACCCCTCACGCTCGAAGAGATCGCCCGGGTCACCGGCGGGCGCCTCGGCCCGGGTCGCGCGGGAGGTGAACCGGGGAAGGTGCTCGTCGACGGCCCCGTGGTGACCGACAGCCGCCAGGCCCAGCCGGGTTCGCTCTACGTGGCGCGGATCGGGGAGCACGCGGACGGGCACATCTACACCGGTGGCGCGGCGGCGGCCGGGGCCGTGGCGGCTCTCGTCACCCGGGAGATCACGGAGCTCCCGTACGTGCTGGTCGACGACGTGCAGGAGGCCTTCGCCGCCCTCGCCGGGCACGTCGTGAGCGCCGTGCCCGGCCTACGGGTGATCGGACTCACCGGATCGTCGGGCAAGACCTCGACGAAGGACCTGCTGGACGCGGTGCTGAGCGAGCACGGGCCGACCGTGGCCACTCAGGGGTCGCTGAACTCCGAGGTGGGTGTGCCGATCACCGTGTGCCGGACCATGCCCGACACGCGCTACCTCGTCCTGGAGATGGGGACCCGGGGCCCGGGGCAGATCCGGTACCTGACCGAGATGACCCACCCGGACGTCGGGGTCGAGCTCAACGTCGGCACGGCGCACGTGGGGGAGTTCGGCTCCCGCGAGCGCATCGCCCAGGCGAAGGCCGAGCTGGTCGAGGCGCTGCCCGCCGACGGCCTCGCCGTGCTGAACGCCGACGATCCCCTGGTGGCGGCCATGGCCGGCCGGACCCGCGCGCGGGTCGTGCGCACCGGGCGCGCCGAGGCGTCCGGTGGCCCTCCCGACGTGCGCGCCCAGGACGTGACGCTCGACGCGGACGGCCGGGCCTCCTTCACGCTGCGCACCCCGGAGGGCAGCGCCCCGGTCGCGCTGCGCCTCCTCGGGGAGCACATGGTGGACAACGCGCTGGCGGTGGCCGCGGTCGCGCGCGAGATGGGCATGGGCGTCGCGGACGTCGCGGCCGCGCTGTCCCGGGCGGAGCGGGCGAGCCGGTGGCGGCTGGAGCAGCACGACCGGCCGGACGGGGTCACGGTGCTCAACGACGCGTACAACGCCAACCCGGACTCCCTCGCTGCCGCCCTGCGGACGCTCGCCGCGATGGGCCGCGGCCGGCGCACCTGGGCGGTGATCGGCGAGATGCTCGAGCTCGGCGAGGGGGCGGGCGCGGCGCATCGGGAGGCCGGACGCCAGGCCGCGGCCCTGGGCGTGGACGAGTTGGTCGCGGTCGGCGAGGTGGCGGGCCAGGCGGTGTCGGGCTTCGGCGCGCGGGGCCGCTGCGTGAGCGACCTGGGCGCGGCGTACGATCTGCTGGTCGCCGAGCTCGCGCCCGGCGACATCGTGTTGCTCAAGTCCAGTCACGGCAGCGGGCTGCGGCACCTCGGCGATCGACTGGTCGAGCCGACCGCCCGCGCGCAGGGAGGCACGTCGTGAAGTCCGTCGTCGCCGCGTCGGCGCTCGCTCTCGTGATCTCGCTGCTCGGCACCCCGCACTACATCCGGTTCCTCGTCAAGCGCGGGTACGGGCAGTTCATCCGCGACGACGGGCCCGACACCCACAAGACCAAGCGCGGCACGCCCACGATGGGCGGCGCGGTGATGATTCTCGCCACGCTCATCGGCTACTTCGGCGCGCACGTGATCACGATGACCCCGGTCAGCCCGAGCGTGCTCCTCGTACTCGGCCTCATGACCGGCCTGGGCTTCGTGGGCTGGCTGGACGACTACATCAAGATTCGCCGGCAACGCAGCCTCGGCCTGCGCTCGGCCCAGAAGTTGTTCGGTCAGCTGCTCGTCGGGTCCGCGTTCGCGATCGCCTCGGTGAGCATCACCGACGAGCACGGCAACCGTTTGGGGTCGACCGCGATCTCGTTCGTCCGGGACATCTCCTGGCTGGATCTCTTCGCCCTCGGCCCGATCCTGGGCCTTTTCCTGGTCGTCGTCTGGGTGAACCTCATCGTCGCGGGCGCGAGCAACGGGGTGAACCTGACGGACGGCCTGGACGGGCTGGCGACGGGCGCCGCGACGATGGTCTTCGGGGCGTACGTGCTCATCGGGATCTGGCAGGACAACCAGAACTGCTACTCCTCGGTGCGGTCCCTGGAGTTGGCGGGACAGTGCTACCCCACGCCGTTCCCGTACGACCTCGCCGTGTGCGCCGCCGCGCTCGCGGGCGCCACGTTCGGGTTCCTGTGGTGGAACGCGTCCCCGGCGAAGATCTTCATGGGCGACACCGGGTCCCTCGCGCTGGGCGGCGCGTTCGCGGGCCTCGCCGTGATGACCCGGACCGAGCTGCTGATGGTGCCGCTCGGCGGGCTCTTCGTCATCATCACGTTCTCCGTGATCATCCAGGTCGGCTACTTCAAGCTGAGCGGCGGCAAACGGGTCTTCCGGATGGCGCCCCTGCAGCACCACTTCGAGCTGAAGGGCTGGAACGAGGTCACGATCGTCATCCGGTTCTGGATCATCGCCGGGGTGTGCACGGCGCTCGCGCTCGGCCTGTTCTACGCGGAGTGGATCGCGGGGGGCACCCTGTGACCCCGGGCCCCGCGGCCGACCCGACCTACGAGCCGCGCCCCGGGCTGACCTGCCGGGAGGCGGACTGGGGCGGGCTGCGGGTCGTGGTGGCGGGCCTCGGCATCAGCGGCTTCGCGGCGGCGGACGCCCTGTTGGAGCGCGGCGCGCACGTCACAGTGGTCGACGCGGCCACCGACGGTCGGGCCCTGGCCGACCGCGCCAAGATCCTGCGGATGCTGGACGGGGACGTGCGGCTCGGCCCGGAGCACGTGCGCGGCCTTCCCGACGCGGTCGCGGGCGCCGGCGGGGGGAGCGGACCGGTCGAGCTCGTGGTGACCTCGCCCGGCTGGCAGCCGGACTCCCCGCTGCTCGCCGCCGCGGCCGCGGCGGACATCCCGGTCTGGGGCGAGGTCGAGCTCGCCTGGCGGATGCGACCTGCGACCGGCGCGGCCCCGTGGGTGACGCTGACCGGCACGAACGGCAAGACGACGACGGTCGGGATGGTGACCTCCATCCTGCGCGCGGGCGGCCTGCGCGCGGTGGCGGCGGGCAACGTGGGGACGCCGATCATGGAGGCGGTCCTCGACCCGGCGGGCTACGACGTGATCGCCGTGGAACTGTCCAGCTTCCAGCTGCACTGGCAGCGGTCGGTGGCGCCGCTGGCCTCGGCCTGCCTCAACGTGGCGCCGGATCACCTCACCTGGCACGGCTCGCTGGAGGCCTACGTCGCGGACAAGGCCCGCGTCTACGCCAACACCGAGGTCGCCTGCGTCTACAACGCGCAGGATCCGCGGACCGAGCAAATGGTGCGCGAGGCGGACGTCCGCGAGGGCTGCCGAGCGATCGGCTTCACGCTGGACGTCCCCGGGGTGGGCATGGTGGGCCTCGTCGACGACGTCCTCGCGGACCGGGCCTTCGTGGCGCAGCGGCAGACCAGCGCCGCGGAGCTGGGTACGCTGGCCGACCTGCGCCTCGGCACCCGGGACCCGGCGCCTCACTACGTGGCGAACGCGCTGGCCGCGGCGGCGCTCGCTCGCGCCTGCGGCGTGACGCCTGCGGCGGTACGGGATGGCCTGCGCTCGTTTCGGCCGGATGCCCACCGCATCGCGGAGGTGGCGAGCGAGGACGGCATCACCTGGATCGATGACAGCAAGGCGACCAACCCGCACGCTGCGGCGGCCTCGCTCGCGTCGTTCGACCACGTCGTCTGGATCGCCGGAGGCCAGCTCAAGGGCTCCGACGTGGACGAGCTCGTCGCGGCGGCTGCCGGGCGGCTGCGGGGGGCGATCCTGTTGGGGGTGGACCGGGCGCAGATCGCGCAGGCTCTCGCCCGACACGCGCCGCAGGTACCCGTCGTGGACCTGGCGAGGACCGACACTGGGGTGATGGAGGACGTGGTCGCGCACGCCGCCCGGTTGGCGCGACCCGGGGATGTGGTCCTGCTCGCGCCCGCCGCGGCCTCGCTCGACATGTTCGCCGACTACCGGGTCCGCGGCGCGTCGTTCGCGGACGCCGTCCGTCGCCATCTCGGCGGCGCGGCCTGACCGGTCCTCGAGCCGAAGCCGGGCGAGGTCGGCCGCGCCGGTCGACGAAGGAGTCCACGGTGAGGGAGCGCACGTGACGATGACGAGAGGAGGGGCGGGGGGTGCCCCTCGCCCCACGCTGGCCCCGCCGGGTCGCGGCGACGCGCCGGGCGGTCGACCGCCGGAGCCGCACCCGCTGCTCGCCCGGCTGGACTCGCCCCTGACCACCTACTACCTGCTCCTCGCGGTGACCGGCGCGCTCCTGCTCATCGGCCTGGTCATGGTCCTCTCGGCGACGAGCGTCATGTCCTACGACGCGACCGGCAACTCTTTCAGAATGTGGATGAACCAGGCGAAGTTCGCCCTGATGGGGCTGGTCGGGGCGTTCGTCGCGAGCCGGCTGACCGTCGAGCACTGGCGTCGGCTCGCGTTGCCGACCCTCGGCCTCGCGACCTTCCTGCAGCTGCTGATCTTCGTGGGCTTCGGGACGGAGGGCGGCGGCAACACCAACTGGCTCAGCCTCGGCGGGCTGACGTTCCAGCCCAGCGAGTTCGGCAAGCTGGCGCTCGTCCTGTTCGGAGCGTCGATCCTCACCCAGAAACGGCACCTGCTGGGCGACTGGCGGCACGTCGCCATTCCGTACGTGATCCCCGCCGGCGGCCTCCTCGTCGCCCTCGTCCTGTACGGCGGCGACCTGGGCACGACGTTCGTGCTGCTCGGCATCCTGGCCGCCGTCCTGTGGACCTCCGGGGTCTCTGCCAAGATGCTCGGCGTCGCCGCCGCCAGCGGCGCGATTCTCGTCGCGATCATGGCCGCGATCAGCAGCAACCGCCGCGCCCGAATCTCGGGGTGGCTGTCCTGCAGTTCCGAGAGCACGGGGCCCGACGGTCGCATCCGCGACGTGTGCTGGCAGACCGTGCACGGCCAGTACGCGCTCGCCGACGGCGGGGTCGGGGGACGCGGCCTGGGCGCGAGCCTGGAGAAGTGGGGTTGGCTGCCGGAGCGGCACAACGACTTCATCTTCGCGGTCATCGGAGAAGAGCTGGGCATCGGCGGGACCCTGACGATCCTGCTGCTCATCGCGCTGCTGGCGTTCGCCTGCTACCGGCTGATCTGGGCCTCCGACGACATGTTCGTCCGGCTCGCGACCGCCGGTGTCATGGGATGGTTCGTGGTGCAGTCGATCGTGAACGTAGGCACCGTGATCGGACTCCTCCCGGTGATCGGGGTCCCGCTCCCGCTGGTGTCGGCCGGGGGGTCGGCCATGGTCACGACACTCGTCGCGCTGGGCATGGTCGTCTCCTTCGCTCGCAACGAGCCCGCCTGCCGCCGGGCGCTCGCGGAACGGCCGAGCGTCTTCGCCCGCCCGATGGCCGTGTTGTCCTCGCGCCGGAAGGCGACCCGATGACCGACCAGCGACCCGGCGTCGGCCAACCCCGCTCGGGCCGGCCGCGCTCCATCGTCCTCGCGGGCGGGGGGTCGGCCGGCCACGTCTCGCCCCTGTTGGCGCTCGCCGACTGCCTCCGTCGGCGCGACCCGTCGGTGCGGATCACCGTTGTCGGGACCGCCACCGGGCTGGAACAGCGGCTGGTTCCCGACCGCGGCTACCCGTTGAGGGTCATCCCCAAGGTGGTCTTCCCCCGCAAGCCCTCCGCCGCGCTGCTCGCCCTGCCGGGCGCCCTGCGCGGCGCGGTGGCCGGCGCCGAGGCGATCCTGCGCGAGGAGGGGGCGGAGGCCGTCGTGGGCTTCGGCGGGTACGTCTCCACCCCGGCCTACCTCGCCGGGCGGCGGCTTCGGATCCCGCTGGTGGTGCACGAGCAGAACGCCCGGCCCGGCCTCGCTAACCGCCTGGGGGCACGGCTCACGGACTACGTGGCGACCACCTTCCCCGACACGAAGCTGCCGCACGCCCGTTGCCTCGGCATGCCGCTACGCGTCGAGGTCGCCCGCCTGGACCGGGCGGCGCTGCGCAAGGAGGCGCGGGAGGCGTTCGGGCTGCGTCCGGACCTCCCGACGTTGCTGGTCACAGGCGGCTCGCTCGGTGCGGCCCGGCTGAACGCCGCGTTCCGGGAGGCCTCCGGGGCGCTCGCCGCGGCGGGCGTTCAGGTGCTGCACGTCACGGGGCTGGGCAAGGACTTCGCGGTGGACAGCCAGGTGGAGGGCGTCCCGTACGTGGTGCTGCCCTACGCAGACCGGATGGAGCTGGCGTACGCGGCCGCGGACCTCGTGGTGGCCCGCTCGGGCGCCAACACCGTGTGCGAGGTGGCCGCCGTGGGCCTCCCGGCCGTCTTCGCGCCGCTGCCGATCGGCAACGGGGAGCAGCGCTTCAACGCGGCCGCCATGGAGGCGGCCGGCGGCTGCGTGCTGGTGGACGACGCCGAGGTCACCGCGGCGTGGGTCGCCGCCACGGTCGTGCCGCTCCTGAGCGATCGGTCGGCGCTGGAGACCATGGCCCGCGCCGCGGCGTCGGTGGGCCAGCGCGACGCCGCCGAGCTGCTGGCCGACCTGGTCGACGAGGCGTGCGCCGACGGCGGGCGAGGCGGGCGTCGTGGGCTCGGTGGACGCCGTGCCCGTAGCGCGCGGCGCGACGCCGGGGCGCCCGTCCGGGAGGCGCCGTGACGACGTGGCGCACACGCTTCCCCGCACAGGGGCCGCTGCCGACGGTCGGCGAGCTCGGTCGCGTGCACGTGCTGGCCGTGGGCGGCGCGGGCATGTCGGCCGTGGCCCGCCTGCTGCGCGCCGCGGGGCTGGTCGTGACCGGCTCGGACGCGAAGGACTCCCCGACGCTGCGGGCCGTGGAACGAGAGGGCGTGACCGTGTGGGTCGGCCACGACCCGTCCCACCTGGCAGGAGCGGACACGGTCGTGGTCTCCTCGGCGATCCGGGACGACAACCCCGAGCTGACGGCGGCGCGGGCGGCCGGTCTGCGGGTGCTGCACCGTTCGCAGGCGCTGGCCGTGCTCATGGCCGGGCGGGCCGCGGTCGCCGTCGCCGGCGCGAACGGGAAGACCACCACCACGTCGATGCTGGTGGAGGCGCTGCGCGCCGCAGGGGCGGACCCCTCGTACGCCATCGGCGGGGACCTGGTCTCCACCGGGACCAACGCGGCGTGGGGGAGCGGTGACGCGTTCGTCGTCGAGGCCGACGAGAGCGACGGGACGTTCCTCGCCTACCGCCCGCAGACCGCGGTGGTCACCAACGTGCAGCCGGACCACCTGGACTTCTACGGGACGTTCGAGGCCGTCCAGGACGCGTACGCCGCGTTCGCGGACACCATCCGACCGGGCGGCCTCCTCGTGACCTGCCGCGACGACCCGGGCGCCGCGCGGCTGGCCGATCGGGCGCGGCAGGCCGGAATCCGGGTGGCCACCTACGGGCTCTCGAGCGAGGCGGACCTGCGGATCGAAGAGATCGCGCTGGACGGACTGGTTGGGCGGGCGGTGCTGCGCGACGCCCGCGGCGCGTGGTCGCTGGAGATCCCCGCCCCGGGCCGGCACAACCTGGAGAACGCGACGGCCGCCTACCTGGCCGCCACGGCGGGCTTGGGCCTGGCCAGCGAGCCGGTGCTCGAGGGCCTGGCCGGGTACCGCGGGGCGCTGCGCCGTTTCGAGGCGAAGGGGGAGGCGGCCGGCGTCCGCGTCGTGGACGACTACGCGCACAACGCCGGCAAGGTCGCCGCGGTGGTCTCCACGGCTGCGCGGCTCGCCCCGCCCGGCCGGCTGGTCGTGTGCTTCCAGCCGCACCTCTACTCCCGGACGCGCGATTTCGCCCGCGACTTCGGGGCGGCCCTGGCCCACGCCGACGTCTGTCTGGTCATGGACGTGTACGCGGCGCGGGAGGACCCGATCCAGGGCGTCACCGGGGAGCTGGTCGCGGACGAGGTCCGCCGCGCCGACCCCGGCATGAGCGTGGTGTACGAGCCGGACGACGACGCGGTGCCGTCGCGGCTGGCCGACCTCGTGGCGCCCGGGGACCTCGTGCTGACGGTGGGGGCTGGCGACGTCACCCGCGTCGGTCCGCAGCTGCTCGCCCTGCTGGGGGAGCGGGCGTGAGGTCACCGCTGCGCGCGCGGCGCCCGTCCCACCGGGATCGTCCGGAGGAGCGCTCGCAGGAACGGCGGGAAGAGCGGCCGGGTCGTCGCCCGCCGCCTCCCTCCGCAGCCCGGCGTACCGCTGGGGCCCGCGTGGGGCGGCCCACGGGGCCCGCGCACGCGGCGGCGCGCAGGCGCGTCGTGCGCCGCGTCGCGATCGGGTTGGCGCTGGTGATCGTGGCAGCGGCGGGGATCGGATGGCTGGCGTTCGCGAGCCCGTGGCTGAGGGTGCAGGAGGTACGGGTCGTCGGGGCGGGTCCGGCCGAGCAGGGCGAGATCGAGCGAATGGCGGATCCCTCCCTCGGTCAACCTCTCGTGAAGGTTGATACTGCTGGGCTCCAGGCGGAGGTCTCGAGCGTCCGGCCGATTCAGCGCGCCGACGTGTCCCGCGAGTGGCCGAATCGGCTCTCGATCGTGGTGACTCCGCGCACCCCGGTGGCGGCCGTCAAGAACCCTCGAGGTGACCTGGAGCTGATAGACGCGTCCGGGGTGCCGTACGCGTCGGTGGGCCAGGCCGCGCCGGAGGTCCCCACCGTGTCTCTGGCGCGCGGGGACGACCCCGCGCAGGCGGGGGCGGCAGCGGCCGTGATCTTGGCTCTGGAGCCTGGTCAGCGGGCCGAGCTGACCGACCTCCGGGTGGTCTCGGCGGACGACGTGCGGTTCCGCCTGGACGCGGTCGAGGTGCTCTGGGGCGGGCCCGCGGACGGCAAAGTGAAGGCGGCCGTGCTGGCGGCGTTGGCGGAGCAGGACGGGCTGGGGTCCATCAATGTGAGCGCCCCTCACAGCCCAGTGACCTCGGCCAGATCCGTACCTTCACCCTCAACTCAACGCTGAACCCGAGTCTCACGGGCGCCCTAGCGGCTTGAAGCCCCGCCCGCGTGCCGTACGATGGGGCCGGACTTGAGCCGAACGTGAGTTCCGCCTGCGCGACACCCCACATCCGTGCGGGCGGCGGCGCGCGGGTTTGGGCGCGACGAGGCGCACCGGCGAGGCGCGACCAGCAGCACCGCTCGCCGCAGCAGCAAGAGATCATCGATTTCAGGAATGAGGCCCCACCGTGGCAGCACCCCAGAACTACCTGGCCGTGATCAAGGTCGTCGGTATCGGCGGTGGCGGCGTCAACGCGATCAATCGGATGATCGAGGTCGGTCTGAAGGGCGTGGAGTTCATCGCCAT
Source organism: Austwickia sp. (assembly GCA_039812465.1). GTDB lineage: Bacteria > Actinomycetota > Actinomycetes > Actinomycetales > Dermatophilaceae > Austwickia. The sequence continues at coordinate 20,775 of JBDIAS010000023.1, forward strand.
TAACACCGACGCGCAGGCGCTGTTGATGAGCGACGCCGACCTGAAGCTGGACGTCGGCCGGGAGCTGACCCGCGGTCTGGGCGCCGGCGCGGACCCCGAGGTGGGTCGCCGGGCAGCAGAGGACCACACGGAGGAGATCGAGGAGGCCCTCAAGGGCGCCGACATGGTCTTCGTGACGGCCGGTGAGGGCGGCGGGACGGGCACCGGTGGCGCGCCGGTCGTGGCGCGGATCGCCAAGGGGCTCGGCGCGCTGACCATCGGCGTGGTCACCCGGCCGTTCACCTTCGAGGGGCGCCGCCGCGCCAACCAGGCCGAGTCCGGGATCGGGAGCCTCCGCGAGGAGGTCGACACCCTGATCGTCATCCCGAACGACCGGCTCCTGTCGATCAGCGACCGTCAGGTCAGCATGCTCGACGCGTTCCGCAGCGCCGACCAGGTCCTCCTGTCCGGCGTCCAGGGCATCACCGATCTCATCACGACCCCCGGCCTGATCAACCTCGACTTCGCGGACGTGAAGTCGGTCATGCAGGGCGCCGGCTCGGCGCTCATGGGCATCGGTTCGGCCCGCGGGGAGGACCGCGCGGTCCAGGCGGCCGAGCTCGCGATCTCCAGCCCGCTGCTCGAGGCGAGCATCGACGGAGCCCACGGCGTCCTGCTGTCCATCCAGGGCGGCAGCGACCTCGGCCTCTTCGAGATCAACGAGGCCGCCCGGCTCGTGCAGGAAGCGGCCCACCCCGAGGCCAACATCATCTTCGGCGCGGTGATCGACGACGCCCTGGGCGACGAGGTGCGCGTCACGGTCATCGCCGCCGGCTTCGACAGCGGCGGCCCGGCCCGCTCCGACAACAACCGCGGCCTCGGGCAGGTGCCCGCGCCGCGCGGTGGGGCGACCCCGGGCCAGCGCCAGCAGCCCGCCCAGCAGCGTCCCCCGGCCGCGCCGCCGCAGCGTCCGACCGTCGTGCCGCCGACGATGCCGACGACGCCCGCCCCGGCGCCGCCGCAGCCACAACCCGTGGCCCCGCGGATCGCCCAGGTCCCGCCGCCCGCGCCCGCCCCGTCGCAGTCCGCGCCGGAACCGGCCCCCGAGCCGGCCCGCGCGGGCAGCGCCCCCCGCCCCGGGGCCGAGCCGGTCCGACCGCCGCGGACGGTCACGTTCGACGACTCCGACGACCTGGACGTCCCCGACTTCCTGAAGTGAGCGGAGCCGGGGCGCCGCCCCGGATTCGCTGAACCGCCGCGCGCGGGCCGGACTCCCGGTCTTCGCGCCGCGGTTCGCCGTCGTTAGGGTGTGCCCGTGTGGGATTGGCTGGTCGCGGAGGGTGCTCCCGGCGTCCCCGGCAGCGCCCGGTGGCGCTGGGGGTTCACGGCCGCCCGGCCCGACGGGGCCAGCTCACCTCCGTACGAGGCCTTCAATCTCGGTGACCACGTCGGCGACGCCCCGGCCGCCGTCGCGGCGAACCGCGACGCCCTGGCCGCCGATCTGGGCGTGGCCGAGGACGCCGTCCTCTTCATGACGCAGGTCCACGGCGCGAGCGTGGAGGTCGTCCGCGGGCCGCGCACCGGGCCGCCGCCGGAGGCGGACGCGATGATGACCGACCGTCCCGGGCTGGCGTTGGCGGTCCTCGTGGCCGACTGCGTCCCCGTGCTGCTCGCGGCGCCCGCCGAGGGCATGGTCGGCGTCGCGCACGCCGGCCGCCAGGGCCTGGCGCTCGGCGTCGTGCCCGCCGTCGTCGCCGCCCTGCGCGACCTCGGGGCCAGCGAGCTGCGGGCCGTCGTCGGGCCGTCGATCTGCGGACGCTGCTACGAGGTCCCCAACGACATGCGCCGAGACGTCGCCGAGGCCAGCCCCGTTGCCGCTACGGTGAGCTGGTCGGGCACCCCCGCCCTCGACGTCGGGGCAGGGGTGATGGACCAGCTGTCGCGCGAGGGAGTGAGCGCCACCTGGCGGCCCGGGTGCACCCGGGAGTCGGAGCACCTCTTCTCCTACCGGCGCTCCGGGCGCACCGGCAGATTCGCCGGCGTCGTGGTGCTGGACCCTCCGGGTGTCGCGAGCCCGCCCCGCCACGACACGTCTGCGTGTCGAGAGCTGAATGCGAGGATCACCGGCCCCCCGCCGGTAGCGTCGAACCCGACGACTCGGTAGGGCGCGGCATCCCGCGATCCGATGTGACGAGCCATACAAGGAGCAGGTGATGGGTTTCTTCCGCGAGGCGAGCGTGTACCTCGGTCTGGTCGACGACGACCGCGACGTCGACGACGAGGCGATGGAGCGCGACGCGCGCCGCGGACGCTCCTCCGGGGGACACGCGGCGCCGACCGCGCCGGGTCCGGCGCTCCAGTACGCACCGGTCGCGCACGGTTCCGCGGCCGTGGCCTACGACGAGGAGTTCGAGGACGATGACGAGCCTGCGCACGCGCCCGTCACCCCGCTCCGGCGCACTCCGGTCGCGCAGGTCGTCAACGAGGTGGAGGTCAGCGCCGTGAACCGCATCACCACGATCCACCCGCGGACCTACAACGAGGCGAGGAACATCGGCGAGGCGTTCCGCGAGGGCACCCCCGTCATCATGAACCTGACGGACCTGGACGACTCCGACGCCAAGCGTCTCGTTGACTTCGCCGCCGGCCTGGTCTTCGGCCTGCAGGGCACGATCGAGCGGGTCACCAACAAGGTCTTCCTGCTGTCGCCGTCGAACGTCGAGGTCACCACCGAAGACGGTGAGACCTCGCGCAGCGCGCGCGGCCTGTTCAACCAGAGCTGACGACCGCGGCACGCCCGCGGGGACCGGGGATACTGGAGTCATGGACGTGGTGCGACAGATCCTCATCTTCCTGCTGCAGATCTATCTGATCCTCCTGATGGGGCGCCTCGTCCTGGACTGGATCATGGTGTTCGCGCGCGACTGGCGGCCCCGGGGGCCCCTTCTGGTCGTGACCGAGGGCGTGTTTTCGGCGACCGACCCGCCGTTGAAGGCCGTGCGCAAGGTCGTCCCGCCGCTGCGCCTCGGGTCGATCGCGCTGGATCTGTCGTTCATGGTCGTGCTGCTGGCGGTGTGGCTCGCGATCGCCTTCCTCCGGTGACGTTCGCGCGTCGCGCTTGCCTGCGGGTTTTCTTGCGAGACAATCGGATTCGTTAGGCGCGTCCAGCGCTCACGGTCAGGACCCTCCGCCGCCGCCTCGGTAGGCTGAGCCCTGGCACACCGGTCCGATGGAGGGGACGACATGGCGCTCACGCCCGAAGATGTCCTGAACAAGAACTTCACCGCCACCCAGTTCCGCCGCGGCTACGACGAGCAGGAGGTGGACGACTTCCTCGATGAGGTCGTGGTCGAGCTTCGTCGACTGCTCGGGGAGAACGCCGAGTTGCGTCGCCAGCTGGAGGCCGGTGGGGCGGGGGTCCAGGGCGTGGCGACCGGAGCGACGCCGGACGGCGCGGCGGTGGCAGAGGCGCAGGCCGCCACGAAGGCGGAGATCGAGCGCATCAAGCGGGAGTCCGAGGACCGGATCGCGAGGGCCCGGGCCGGAGCTGAGCAGGCCGAGAAGGAGGCCGCGGCGCGGATCGAGCAGGCCAAGGCGCAGGCCGACGCCGCCGAGCAGGAGGCGGCTTCCGCGGTGGAAGCGGCGGACGCCCGCCGCGACGCCGCGCAGGCCGACCCCGAGCCCGAGGCGCCCGAGCCGGCCGCGCAGCAGCTGGCGCCCAGCGGCGCCCAGGACGCCGCAGGCGTGATCGCGCTGGCGCAGAAGCTGCACGACGAGTACGTCTCCCAGGGCAAGACCGAGCACGACCGGCTGCTGTCCGAGGCCACCACCCAACGCGACCAGATGCTCGGCGAGGCGACGAGCCAGCGCGATCAGATGCTTTCCGAGGCCAACTCTCGCCGCGAGCAGCTGCTGGGCGAGGCGCAGCACCGCCACGACGAGCTGATCAGCACGGCCGAGGCCCGGCACCATGAGCTGATCAGCACGGCCACCGGCGAGCACGACCGGCTCCTGTCGGAGGCCAACGAGACCCACGACCGGATGATCACCGAGGCGCGCGAGCGCTCGACCGGGATGGTCGCCGAGGCGTCCCAGAAGCGCCAGTCGATCCTGGATGACCTGGAGCGGCAGCAGGCCCAGATGTCGGCTCGGATCAGCGAGCTGCGCGAGTTCGAGAGCGACTACCGGGGCAGGCTGCGGTCGTTCATCGAGGGGCAGCTGGAAACGCTGACGTCGTCCCCCGAGGTCGCGCCGGACGCCGGCGGCGAGGGCGAGCACCGTCCCGAGGGTGGCGACCAGCAGGGCGACCACCAGCAGGGCGGCGACCAGCAGGGCGACAACCAGCAGGGCGAGCACGAGGGCCACGAGCAGCACGCCAACGCCTGATCCCGCCCGAAGGCCGCGTACGGGCTGGTTCCGGGCGCCTTGCGCGCGAACGCCGGTGCCCTGGTCTATCCTGGCCTGCACCGATTTATCCCGATGACGATCCACTCATCGAAACCCACGAGCGAGCGAGGTGCGCCCATGCCAGGGTCGAAGCAGCCGACGAAGGCCACGAGCCGGTCGGGGGCGACGCCCACGTCGGAAGATCTGTCCTGGCTGCCGGTGCGTGACGGCGAGGAGCCGTGGACCCCGGCCGAGCTCGTGTCCGTGCACGACGAGCTCATCGCCGAACGGGACCGGTTGAAGGAGGACCTCGCGGAGTCCGAGGAGGATCTGGCGGGGCTCATGCGGGACTTCGGCGACGGATCCGGCGACGACTCTGCGGACACCGGCGGCAAGGTCCTGGAGCGGGAGCAGGAGCTCACCCTGACTCAGAACTCGCGGATGCTGCTCGCCCAGACGGAACGCGCCCTCGGCCGTCTCGACGACCACACGTACGGCGCCTGCGAGGCCTGCGGCGGCGCGATCGGCAAGGCGCGCGCCCTGGCTTTCCCGCGCGCGACCCTGTGCGTCGCCTGCAAGCAGAAGCAGGAGCGGCGCTGAACGCTGCGACGGGTGCCGGGGCGTCCTCGCCCCGGCACCCCGACGTGCCCGGGCCCCCGGAACACGAGGGGGATCCCGCTGCCGACCGGGCGAGCGCGACCCGTCGTGGCTGGCACGTGCGCGGGGCGCTGGCGATGCTGGGCCTGGCCGCCGTGGTCTACGGGCTCGATCGGTGGACCAAGGCGTGGGCGCTGTCCGAGCTCACCCCCGGCCAGCCGCGCGAGCTGATCGGGGAGGTGCTGCAGCTCCGGCTGGTCTTCAACCCCGGCGCCGCCTTCTCCCTGGGAACGGGGTCGACCTGGGTGTTCACGATCGTGCAGGCGGCCGTCTCGATCGCGATCCTCGCGGTCGCGTGGCGGGTGGCGCGCTGGCAGTGGCGCCTCGGGCTGGGCCTGGTGCTCGGCGGGGCGCTCGGCAACCTGACCGATCGGCTGACCCGGGAGCCGGGCTTCGGGGTCGGCCACGTCGTGGACTTCCTGGAGCTGCCCCGCTGGCCGGTCTTCAACATCGCCGACTCCGCGATCGTGACCGGCGCCGTGATCCTCGCGGTCACCACCATCGTCGGGGTGCCCGCCTTCCGCCCGCGCCCGGGCGAGGGCTCAGCCCACCCGGACGACGGCGACGCGGAGGTGACGGGTGGCTGACGTACGGACCCTGCCCGTGCCGGACGGCCTGGAAGGCGAGCGCGTCGACGCTGCGCTGGCCCGCCTGTTCGGGCTGTCGCGCACCAAGGCCGCCGACCTGGCCGCCGACGGACTGGCCTTGCTCGACGGCCAGGCGGTCGGGAAGTCGGCCCGCGTCCGGGCGGGCCAGGTCCTGGAGGTGCACCTGCCGGCCGTGGAACCGACCGGGCTGGAGGTCATCGCCGAGCCCGTGCCGGGGATGACCGTCGTCCACGACGACGACGACATCGTGGTCGTGGACAAGCCGGTGGGAGTGGCCGCGCACCCGAGCGTCGGGTGGGCCGGCCCCACGGTGGTGGGCGGGCTCGCTGCCGCGGGCTACCGCATCTCGACGTCCGGGGCCTCGGAGCGGCAGGGCATCGTGAGCCGCCTGGACGTGGGGACGTCCGGACTGATGGTGGTCGCCAAGAGCGAGTACGCGTACACGATGCTCAAGCGCGCCTTCCGGAACCGTGCGGTCGACAAGACGTACCACGCGCTCGTCCAGGGCCTGCCCGATCCCGTGGTCGGAACCATCGACGCCCCGATCGGGCGACACCCCGCGTACGACTACAAGTACGCGGTGATGAAGTCGGGCAAGCGCGCGATCACCCATTACGAGGTGATCGAGGCGTTCCGCGCGGCGAGCCTGCTGAACGTGCGGATCGAGACCGGCCGCACCCATCAGATCCGAGTGCACTGCGCGGCCGTGCGCCACCCGTGCGTGGGTGATCCGGTCTACGGCGGCGACCCGTCGCTGGCCGCCCGGCTCGGCCTGGAGCGGCAGTGGCTTCACGCGATGGGCCTCGGCTTCGAGCACCCGGGGACCGGCGAGTATGTGACGTTCACGAGCAGCTACCCGCAGGACCTGCAGGAGGCGCTGGACCGGCTGGCGTCCTGGTGACGATGGGGCGACGCGCGTCGGGGTGACGGGCGGACGTGACGCCTGACTAACCTGGAGGGCATGCCAACCGCCGCCGCCAGCCGCCAGACCCACGAGGCGCCGCAAGGCGCAGCGGCGCGCGCCCGCGCGATCATCGCCGCGGCGCAGGAGACGAGGGTCGCGCGGGCGTTCCAGCGCTACGGCAAGGCCCGCGGCGGGCTCCTCGCCGGCGGCATCGCCTACTCCGCGTTGTTTTCGATCGCGGCCGCGCTGACGATCGCCTGGACGGTCTTCATGGCCACGCTGGGTGGCAACGCGGACGCTCGCTCCTCCGTGATCGAGGCGGTGAACCAGACCCTGCCCGGAATCCTGCAGGACGCCAGCGGCCAAGGCCTGATCGATCCCGACCAGCTGGTGCTCGACTCGGCGGTCAACCTCGCGTCGGTCGTCTCAGCGCTCATCCTGCTGTGGACGGCGGTCAGCATCATGACCAACATCCGTTCGGCTGTGCAGGCCATGTTCGGGATCGTCGCGCCGGTCGAGAACTTCGCCCTGCAGAAGCTGCGCGACCTGGGCGGGTTCGCCGCGATGGCGCTCGGCATCGTGACGTCCGCGCTGCTCGGCACCGCCGCCGGCACGATGGGGCGGGCGATCATGGACGCGCTCGGGCTCGGCGACAACCCGGTGGCCGCCTTCTTCGTCCGCCTCGGCGGCCTGCTCGTGGCGGCCGCGGTCGCGACGCTGACGTTCATCTTCCTGTTCCGGGTCACGGCGGCGGTGCGGCCGCTGCGCCGGGACCTGCTGGCGGGCTCCGCGGTCGGCGGGGTGGCGGTGCAGGTGATCCTGTTCCTCGGCACCTCGGTGGTGTCGTCCGTCAGCGACAACCCGCTGCTCGCCGCGTCGGCGTCGATCGCGACGCTGCTGCTCTTCGTCAACCTGCTCTCCCGGGTCCTGCTCATGGTGGCGGCGTTCACGGCCAACCCGCCCGCGCCGGAGAAGCCGCAGTCCGCCGAAGAGGTCCACTTCAACGAGCAGCCCAACTACGTGACGCGCTCCGCACCGCACACCCTGGACTGGAAGTACCAGGACGTGACCGGCCAGCTGGACGTCGACGAGTCCCTGCGGCCGGGGAGACTCGGCAGCGGGCCCGATCGGCCCACGGGCGCAGACGTACGCCCCGACGGCACGCCGATCCCGGGGGACGACCTGGGGTGGTGGGGACGTCGTCGCGCCCTGAAAAAGGCCCAGGCCCACGAACGGGGCGCGGTGGCGCAGCGGGCCCGGCTGGGGCAGCGGCCACGCATCGAGGACGCGGAGCGCGAGTACTGGGCCGACGGGTCCGAGTGAGGTCCGCGTCGGACTTCGCGGGGGACCCGCGCAGGCCGTCTCGCGGCGTGGGACGGCCACCCGGTCGGATGTCCAGCGCGCTGACCGGCGTGGACGGCCGTTGACCGCCGATTCGGGGGAGAGTCGACACGCCGGAATCGCGCCGTGGGTTGCCGGTGGGCGTGAGGGCGACCTACGCTCCCTACATCTAGTGGTTACACCGATGTAAGTCGTCCACATGTAGTCCCCAGGCGGTGGTTCGTCATCCACAGACGTACGGCCACCATCCACACACCGTCCACCGCGCGATCCACAGAAACGTGGCCAGATCGGTGGAGAACGGTGACGGGATGGCCGCCGTCAGGGGTCTCGGAGGACGTGTCGGCGGGCCGCTGGAAGCGTCAGGCCGGCGCGCACCCGGGGGGAATCGGGTGTCGCACCGAACCGTTTTGTCCAGTAGGCCCGTGCTATACCAACACCTCAGCTCATCACCGCACCGCAACGCCGTGAGACCAGCACCGCATCGCGATACACCCGAGATCGTCGAGGAGGGGAACACCGTGCACTGTCCGTTCTGCCGGCACGGCGACAGCCGAGTGATCGACTCCCGCGTGACCGACGACGGGGCCGCGATCCGGCGCCGCCGCCAGTGCCCGGCCTGCTCCCGCCGGTTCACGACCGTGGAGGTGGCCAGCCTGACCGTGGTCAAACGGTCGGGGGTCACCGAGTCGTTCAGCCGCGACAAGATCGTCTCCGGGCTACGCAAGGCGTGCCAGGGGCGACCGGTCACGGACGACGACCTGGCGCGGCTCGCCCAGCAGGTCGAGGACGAGGTACGGGCCTCCGGGCTGGCGCAGATCGACGCCCACGAGGTGGGCCTGGCCATCCTGGAACCGCTCCGCAGGCTGGACGAGGTCGCGTACCTGCGGTTCGCCTCGGTCTACAAGGCCTTCGAGACCCTGTCCGACTTCGAGGAGGCGATCGCGTTGTTACGCGCGGAACGCGCCTTCACCCCCGACGCCTGACCCGTTCAACCCTGACCCGTTCAACCCTGACCCGTTCAACCCTGACCTGCTCATCCCCTACCCCTCGATCCCTCAGCATCGACGCTGGACTGTTGTTCATCCCTGCATCCCACGCATCACCGCTGTTCACAGGCTTGTCAGAGCCCTCTGTCACCCTGGGTCCAGCGGCACCTCACGGAAGGACCCACACCATGACGGAGACCACCGGCGCGTCGGCGCAAGCACGCGAGGGCTCCGGCCGCGGGGTGCGCGTGTCGCGCATCTTCACCACCGCGGGCGTGCACCCCTATGACGACGTGACGTGGGAGCGCCGCGACGTCGTGCAGCAGAACTGGAAGACCGGCGAGACGATCTTCGAGCAGCGCGGCGTGGAGTTCCCCGACTTCTGGTCGATCAACGCGTCGACGATCGTGACGACGAAGTACTTCCGCGGCGCGCTCGGCACCGACCGCCGGGAGTCCTCGCTGAAGGCGCTGATCGACCGGGTCGTGCTGACCTACGTGGCCGCGGGGCGGGCCCACGGCTACTTCGCGACCGAGGACGACGCGCAGGTCTTCGAGCACGAGCTGACGTACGCGCTGTTGCACCAGATCTTCAGCTTCAACTCCCCGGTGTGGTTCAACGTCGGGACGCCCAGCCCGCAGCAGGTCAGCGCGTGCTTCATCCTCTCGGTGGACGACTCCATGGAGTCGATCCTCAACTGGTACAAGGAGGAGGGCTTCATCTTCAAGGGCGGCTCCGGGGCCGGGCTCAACCTCTCCCGGATCCGCTCCAGCAAGGAGCTGCTGTCCTCCGGCGGCACGGCGTCCGGCCCGGTCAGCTTCATGCGCGGCGCCGACGCCTCGGCGGGGACGATCAAGTCCGGTGGCGCCACCCGGCGGGCCGCCAAGATGGTCGTCCTGGACGTCGACCACCCGGACATCGTGGAGTTCGTCGAGACGAAGGCGCGCGAGGAGGACAAGATCCGCGCGCTGCGGGACGCGGGGTTCGACATGGACCTCGGCGGCAAGGACATCGTCTCGGTGCAATACCAGAACGCGAACAACTCGGTGCGGGTCACCGACACGTTCATGAAGGCGGTCGAGGACGGCGGCACCTTCGGCCTGACGGCCCGGCTCACCGGTGAGGTCATCGACGAGATCGACGCGCGGGAGCTGTTCGGCAAGATCGCCCGCGCGGCCTGGGAGTGCGCCGACCCGGGGATCCAGTACGACGACACGATCAACATCTGGCACACCAACCCCGAGACCGGCCGGATCACGGCGAGCAACCCGTGCTCCGAATACATGTCGCTGGACAACAGCTCCTGCAACCTGGCGAGCCTGAACCTGCTGAAGTTCCTCCGCGAGGACGACACGTTCGACGTGGAGCGCTTCGCGAAGGTCGTGGAGCTGGTCATCACCGCGATGGACATCTCGATCTGCTTCGCGGACTTCCCGACGGAGTCGATCGCGGCCACGACGCGCGACTACCGGCAGCTCGGGATCGGGTATGCCAACCTGGGCGCGCTCCTCATGGCCACCGGTCACGGGTACGACTCCGACGGCGGTCGCAGCCTCGCCGCGTCGATCACGTCCCTGCTGACCGGCGCGGCGTACCGTCGCTCGGCCCAGCTGGCCGGCGCCGTGGGTCCGTACGCGGGGTACGCCCGCAACGCCTCCGCGCACCAGAAGGTGATGCGCAAGCACCAGGCGGCCAACGAGACCATCCGCACGCTGGACACGATGGACGCGGCGATCCACGCCGAGGCGAGCCGCGCGTGGGACGACGTCGTCACGCTGGGCGCGACGCACGGGTTCCGCAACGCGCAGGCGTCCGTCCTCGCCCCGACCGGGACCATCGGCTTCATGATGGACTGCGACACCACCGGCATCGAGCCGGACTTCTCGCTGGTCAAGTTCAAGAAGCTCGTCGG
>JBDIAS010000024.1:0-30729 GCA_039812465.1 Austwickia sp.
GGCAGCCGCGGCCGGTCGACGCGGTTGCTGACGGTCAAGAGGGTCTCCGTCATCCCGTACCGCTCGATCATCTCGTGCCCGGTGAGCTCCCTCATCCGCTCGAAGACGGGGACGGGCAGCGGCGCGCTGCCGGAGATGAGGACGCGCGCACCGGCCAGGGCGCGGGCGGCCTGCGGCTCGCCCGCGACGCGGTGCCAGATGGTGGGGACGCCGAAGTACATGGTGGCGGGGGGATGGGGGGCGGGGAGATTGGTGGTGGCGCGGGCGGCGGCGTACGCGTCCGGGGTGGGCCGCCCGACGTGGATCAGGCCGGACCCGACCCGCAGCGGCCCCAGGCACCCGATGACCAGCCCGTGCACGTGAAACAGCGGCAGCCCGTGGGCGAGGGTGTCCGCGTCGGTCCAGGCCCACGCGTCGGCGAGCGCGTCGATGTCGGCGGCGATCGCGGCGACGGTGAGGACGACGCCCTTGGGGGCGCCGGTCGTGCCGGAGGTGTAGAGAATCATCGCCGGGGCGTCGGGGTCCTCAGCCGGCAGTGCGTCGTCGGGCACGGGGTCCGGGCCGATCGGGTCGGTGCGCACGGGCACGACGGGCAGCGCGACGCCGGGGCGCGGCGGGCCCACCCACGCGTCGGCGCCGCAATCGGAGAGCTGGTAGGCGAGTTCGGCCTCGCCGGCATCCTGCGGGATCGGCACGACGGGAACGCCTGCGCACAGCCCGGCGACGACCGCGACCAGCGTGGCCATGGTGGGTTCGGCCAGGACGGCGAGGGTGTGCACGCCGCGATCGCGCAGGTCGAGCGCGTGCTGCCGGGCGAGGTCGCCGAGTTGCGCGTACGTCAGCGTCTGTCCGCCGACGCGCGCACCTGCCGCGCTGGTCGTGCCGGCGGCGATGGCGGGCAGCAGCGGGCTCGCCGCGGCGGGACGCGAGGGTGTGGCGGGATGCGAAGGTTTGGCGGGCGGCGAGGGTGTCGAGGGCGTCACGAAGACCTCCGGGCTGGGTTGCCCTGCACGGTACTGCCGCCGACGGCGTGAGCGCGCCCGCGAAGGGACAAGGGTTGTTCGCGGCGTCCGGCCGCCGTCATCGGCTGCACACCTGCAGTTGGCCCGCCCGTGGCACATAGGAGTAGTGACGACGCCCCTCGCCCGTCCGCGCCACGCCTCGCCGGCTCCGTGGTCCGCCGCGCCCGTGATCCCTGCGCCCGTGATCCCTGCGCCCGTGATCCCTGCGCCCGTGATCCGGGCGACGCGTTCACGGGCGCGCAGCCCTGCGTCGCAGGCGCGGCGACGGAACCGCCGAGGCCGCGACGGGCGCAGGCTTTGGGCCTAGGGGTGGGCATCGCCTGCCTGTCCGCGGTCGTCGCCGAGGTGGTGGCCGACGCCCTCCCGGACCGTCCCCTCGTCGGTGCCGTCACCTCGCTGCGACTCCTGCTCGCGGTCGGCCTGGTCGCCGTGACGCTCGGCGCGGGACCCTGGCCGCTGCGAGCACGTGGGCTCGGCCGCCTCGCCGCCGCCCCGCTCGCGTGGTCCTGCGCCGCGCTCGTCGCCGCGGCGGCCCTCGCCGGGCTGCTGGCGGGAGCGGGGTGGAGTTCGTGGCGCGCGCTGCTCACCGCCCTGGGGGCGGGCCTCCTGGCGTGGGCGGTGGCGCGCGCCGGCGGGGCGACCGCCCTCCTGGCTCTCGCGGGGCTGGCCTTTACGGTCGTCACCCTGGTGGCCCTGGGCCAGGCGGGCACCGGAGAGGCGACCGGCTACTGCCGCGGGTCGGTCTTCGGTGACCTCGACAGGTGCGTCCCGGGGGGATGACCCGGACGACCGGGCCGTTCCCCAACCCGAACCTGGCCGCGGCCGCGCTTCTCTTGCTCGGGCCGCCGACGATCGCCTGGATCCGCTCGGCGCGCGACGCGTCGACGCGGGTCGTGGGATGGTGCGTCCTCGCGTGCGGCCTAGTCGCGCTGGTCACGACGGGATCGCGGGCCGCCTTCCTGGCGCTCGGCGCGGCCCTCGCCGCGTACCTGCTGTTGCGCACGAAGAGCCCGCGGCACCTCCTCGTCGCGACCGCGGCGGTGCTCGCGGGGGTCGGGGTATCCGCCGCGTACGTGCTCCGCGGCGGGGACGCCGGCATCCGGGGCACGATCTGGCGAGCGGCCGCCGACCTCGTCGCGCAGCGTCCCTTCGGGACCGGGCTGGGCACGGCGGGTGCCCAGCTCCAGGAACGCTCCCCCGGCGGGCCTGACTTCCAGCACGCCCACAACCTCTGGCTCAACTGGGCCGTGGAGGCCGGCGTCCTCGGCGGCCTGGCCGCGCTGGCGGTGGCCGCGGCGGTCGCGCTCGGGCTCGCGCGCGCGGCGATCGCCGGCTCCGAGGTGGCGGTGTGGTGCGGCGCGGCCCTGGCCGGGTTCGGCGCGATGAGCCTGCTCGACCATCCGGCCAACGCCGAGAGGATCGCGATGCTGCTCTGGATCGTGATCGGCCTCGGCGTCGCGTCGCGACACAGGGAGCGCGGCGGGTCTCCCCTCGCGGGCGGACGGCCTTCGTAAGGTCTTTGACACATCTCGCAACACGCTCCCGCACGCGAAGGAGGGCAGGCGCCCCCCGTCGCCTGCCCTCCCGCCCCCCGTGGCTGTGGAGCGGGCCATCCGTGGCCCGCCGACCCCCATCCCCGTGGCGCCTCCCCCTGGCGCCTGCAACGGCCCCCCAGCCGCTGTCGATCCCGGCGAAACCCAGCCCCTCCCCATCTGGATCCCGCCGGCGTCTTCACCCTTCTCATCGGCGTTCAAGACGCCCGTCCAATCAAGGATTCCTATGGGGATCTTCAAGAAATGGTAAGGATCAGCCGGCAACGAGCGGAAAAATCGGCAACGCCTCGGGGTGGTGCGCGTGGACGATCACCAGGAAGACGATCGCGTCGAAGAGCAGGTGCACGCACACCACGTACAGGAGGTTCTTGGTCCAGGTGAAGATCACCGCCTGGATGAGCGCGAACGGGATGGTCAGGAAGGGACCCCACTCCTGGTAGCCGAGCTCCCACAGGAACGAGGTGAAGATCGTCGCCTGCAGGAGGTTCGCCAGCCAGGGACGGAAGTGCCGCAGGTAGAGCGCGTAGCAGGTGCAGATGAAGAACAGCTCGTCCCAGAGGCCGACCGCGTTCACGCCGACGAAGAGCCGGGCGATCTCGTGCCACTCCACCACCGCCGGCCAGTTGCGGTAGACCCCGGAGGTCAGGAAGTAGAACGGCAGGATCAGGTACGCGGCGACGATGACCACGACGAGGTAGATCCACTGCCGCCGCGACCAGCGGCCCCCGCCCCACGGGAAGGTGATCGACCGTTCCTTATATACGTAGCGGGAGATCACGAACGGGATCACGACCGCGCCGCCCAGCGCGAGGGTGAACCGGGCCATGCCCGCGGGCGAGATGTCGGCGTGCAGCGAGATGAGGCTGATGAAGGTGAGCGCGAGGGCGATCAGGACCAGATCGGGACCCAGACGCCGGGACCAGCCGCGGCGGTCCGTGACGAACCCGCCCGCCACGCCCGCCACCAGGAGCGCGTAGCCGGGCACGTCGGCCATGACCCAGAAGAGGAAGATCGCCGCGGACGACACCAGCGCCGCGGGGATGATCGCGACGGGACGGGTGGTGGCTCCGGCGGCGGCGATGGTCACCGCACCAGACTATGTACGACGCGGGGTGCCCGACTCGGGTCCTGCAGAGCCACGATGCGGGCTTGGGCGCCCGCGCTCGAGTGGACAACGAGCGGCGGGCGGGCGCACGGTCTCAAGGAAGACATCCCTCGCACCCGTGAGGAGGTCCCATGGACCGCTCCGTTGCCTCTGCCAACCGCACCGACGCACCCCGGCGCGTCGCCGTCGTCGGCGCCGGGATGATCGGCCTGGCCACCGCCTGGTACCTGCAGGAACACGGCGTCGAGGTCACCGTGCTCGACCGGACCGGCGTCGCCGCCGGGTCCAGCTGGGGCAACGCGGGGTGGTTGACGCCGGGCCTCATCACGCCGTTGCCGGAACCGTCCGTCCTCCGGTACGGGATCCGGGCTCTCTCCTCGCCCCGCTCGCCGGTGTATGTCCCGCCGCGGCCCGACGTGAACCTGGCCAGGTTCGTGCTGGGGTTCGCCCGCAACGCGACGCCCAGGCGGTGGCGTGCCCACATGGCGGCGCTCGTACCGTTCAACAGCCGCGCGCTCGACGCCTTCGACGAGCTGACGGCCGGAGGCGTCACCGAGCCGACCGAGCAGGCGCGGTCCTTCATCGCCGCCTACCGGACGAAGGGTGAGCGGGCGATCCTGCTGGACGAGCTCGAGCAGATCGCCGCTGCCGGTCAGCCCATGGAATTCGAGGCCCTCACCGGCGCGCAGGCCCGAGCGACCGAACCCCTCCTCGGCCCCGCCGTCGGCGCGGCGATCCTGCTCAAGGGGCAGCGGTACATCGATCCCGGCCGCTACGCCACCGCGCTCGCCGAGTCCGTGGTCGACCGCGGCGGGGCCGTGCACTCGGGGCTGGAGCTCATGGGCGTCGAGGACGACCCGGGGGTCGCGGGCGCGGTCGGTGCCCGGGGAGTGAGGCTGACCCGGGGAGTGAGGCTGCACGGTACGAGTGGCTGGTCGGGACGTTTCGACGCGGTCGTCCTCGCGACCGGGGCGCTGCTGGGGCGGCACGCCCGGCGGTTCGGGGTCACGCAGGTGGTCCAGGCGGGACGGGGGTACTCGTTCTCGGTGCCGGTCGCGCAGCCGCCGGCGGGACCGGTCTACCTGCCGATCCAGCGCGTGGCGTGCACGCCGCTGCAGGGGCGGCTGCGCGTCGCCGGGATGATGGAGTTCCGGCGCCCCGACGAGCCGCTCGACCAGCGCCGCATCGAGGCGATCGTGGAGGCGGCCCGGCCGATGCTCACGGGCGTCAACCTTCAGGACCGTGAGAACGAGTGGGTCGGGTCGCGGCCGTGCACGATCGACGGCCTACCGCTGATCGGCGTGACCCGCTCACCGCGGGTGTACGTGGCGGGCGGCCACAGCATGTGGGGTATCTCGCTCGGGCCAATCACCGGGAAGCTGCTGGCCGAGCAGATCGCGACCGGGCGCCGTCCCGCGATCCTGGCGCCGTTCGATCCGCTGCGGTGAGCTCGTGGCCGCGGTCCGGCACCGGCCCCCACCGGCGCCATCCCGCCTGCCCCCTCCCCAGGAGACCTTCCCGGCTGCACCCTCCCCAGGTGGCCCTGTGTCTGGCGGCGGGGACCACCCCCTGTTGTGGCTCCCGCCGCCTGACGCCTTCCTCATCGGCCTCCAGGACGTCTGTCCAACCAAGCAAGTCCCTGCAGTTGGTCAGGAATTGGTAAACCGTCGAGCACTGTGCGTCGACTCGGGACTCCCGGACAGCGGTGGTCGCCTTGACTACCTCTTGCATTGTGCAACACTTGCATCAGGGAACCCGGGTGCCGGCGCAGAAGGTCCCCGGAGCGTCACCCGAGCAGGCAAGCAGCGCTGAACTCCACGGTGACGTCCCTCCGGAGCTTGGGCGAACCCGCTCGCTCGCTCACCAGGGGTGTGATCAGCATGAGTGATGACTCGATCCCGGAAGAGGCGCGGATGCCGCAGGACGCCGTGGTTGTCGGCGTGATGGGCGGCGATCTCGATGACACCTGCCTCGCGTGGGCGGCGGGAGCGGCCCAGCGCACGGGCCGCCCATTGCACCTCGTGCACGCGCGGGAGGACGTGATGAGCGCCTCGTCCCTCGTCTCGTTCTCGGGGATCGAACCGGCCCTGATCGGCGGGTTCGCGTTCAGCGATTTCCTCGACCCCTCGCAGGCCCTGGAGCAGGACTCGGTCCTCATGGAGATCCTCGCCGGAGCCCGCCAGCGGTGGCCCGATCTCGACATCACGGGCTCGGGGCCGATCGGCCGCCGGGAGCGCGTCCTCGTCGAGGCCAGTGAGGACGCCTACATGATCATCGTCGGCGCGCCGAAGCGCCGCGGCCTGCAGCGATTCCTGGAACGTCCCTCCATGGCGGTCGCCATGCACGCCGCCTGCCCGGTCGTCATCGTGCCCGCGGGTGTGCGCGTCGAGCCGCAGGGTCCCGTGATCGCGGCGGTCGACGGCAGCGAACACAGCCGGTACGCCCTGGAGCGCGCCTTCATCGTCGCCCGCACCCGCGGCGAGCGCCTGGTCGTCGTCACGACGTGGGCGATCGAGGTGTTGGACGGCGCCGTCCTGACGACGTACGGCACCGACGCGTGGACCGCCGTGGAGGAGGGCCATCGGGCCATGGTGCAGTCGATGATCGACCCGCTGGCGGCCCAGTATCCGGACGTGGAGATCGAGGTGCGCGTCATCCGCGGACACCCCGCGCACGTGATCACCGAGCTGTCCGAGGAGGCGGGCCTTCTCGTGCTCGGCAGCCGCGGACGAGGTGGCTTCCGGGGGATGCTGCTCGGTTCGGTGACGCATGAGGTCATCGAGACGGCGACCTGTCCCGTGCTGATCGCCCGGAACACGGAGCACCGCTAGCCGATAGCGCGCCTCCCGACGCTGCCCGCGTCGCCGTGGGTATTCCGGCGCGTCGGTGACGGGCGTAGTCTGCTGGTCTCAGGAGGTCGATCATGGCTGCCAATCCGGTCACCCGTGTCCTTCGCCGCGTCGGGTCACACCTGCGCCTGACGGATCGACGCGCCGCGAAGCGTGCGTACCGCAGACTTCCCCCACCACCAGACTTCCCCGGCGACGACGGTTCCGCGGGGGTCCGCGAGCCGCGTCGCCCGTCGCCCCTCGCCCCGGCGGCGGCCGCCCGCGCGGTCCCGCCAGCGCCCGAGCGGCGGCTGGACCTGGCCAGCGTCGCACCCCTGGCCCGGAGCGCATAGGCATGTGACGCGCTCGATGCCGACCCGGGTTGATCGGCTTGGACTCGGCTGCAGCAGCGTCATGGCCGATCAACCCGGGTCCTCATCGAATAAACGAGTCAAGGTCGACCGGAGCTGGCGAGGGAACTCGATCCCCGCAGCTCGCTCCGCTCGCGGCGCGGCTCCACCTGCGGGTTCGAGCTACGCACCCATGGCGGTGGGGCGACGGGGCCACTCGCTCCGCTCGGACCCTCCTGTCGGCGGCCACGAGAAACTGCTCGGAGACGGCCACGAAACTGCCCCATCGGCGAACGCGGTGCCCCATCGCCGCCCCGGGGCGCGGATGACGTCCCGGAACCGCCGACGACAACCCGGCACCGCGCATGAGGTCCCGCGGATCCCCGGGCCTCCACCGGCGAGAGCGGGACCTCATCGGCGAGGGCGGGCTCCCATCGCGGTTCGGCGCCACCCATGAGGGCCCAGGACCGCGCAGGCGACCCTGGTACCGCGGACGACAACCCTGCACCGCGCATGACGTCCCGCGGATCACCGGGCCCCCACCGGGCAGATCTCGTGAGCGTCAGCGGGCAGGTCTCATGACCGCCGCTGGGCAGTTCCTACTGGCCCTTGACATGCGTACGGTTGCCGCCCTTGGGCGGGAAATGCATGGGGGGCTGGGATTTCGCGTACAGGTACCGCCCGTGGGCGGGAAATGCACGCGAACGCCCTGGTGGCGGTGCGCGGTTGCCGCCCGTGGGCGGGAAATGCACGGGGGGCTGGGATTTTGCGTACACCAAATGGCTCCTACCCAGCTACCAAGGCGCGCCCCCCACCGGCGGCGCCCTACTCCTCAGCGGCGGTGGAGCCCCCCAAAATCGACCCGTGATCCCGGCTGGATACCCGATCTACTGGTACACCGGCACCGCCGATGACGCCACCAACTCCTCCGACGGCTACGACGCCATCAACGACGCCCGCCAAGGCGCACTCTCTTATTACACCGCCGGCGCCCAAGCCCTCATGTCCACCCCCGAAGGCATCGGCCACAACACCACCCGCCAAGCAGGCCACCTCCTGACCAACATCCTCAACTAGCCGAACGGTTCGCCCACGTTCGCATGCACTGGGGGACCGTCGCGATGACGTCGATGCCCCCCTCGCCCCTCCTGCGCCTTGGCTGCAGGCACTCGCCATCGCCCCCTGCGGTTGCGTGACAAGAGTCACACGTCGACCTTGAGTTACTTCACATAAACAAGACCGGTTGATGCACGGTAGGAATTTCCGGAGGGCGGAGGCGCTTAGCGATTCCGTCGTCGATACCTCCGGGGGGATTCTTTTTGTATCTCGTCATCCAAGGAGTGACTGTCATGCGCAAATCCCAGTTTGCGGCGGCACTGGCGGCCGCATTTATCGCGATCCCGGTTGGGGTTCTTTCGGCAGGTCCAGTCAATGCTGCGACCGTTAACTTCACGCGGGATGTCTCGTGCAACAGTGGAATCTGGACCAACCTGTACACGGCGACGACCTCGGGCAGCATCAGCCTGACGCAAAACAGTAGCAATCCGTACTCGGCGACAAAGGCCCATCTTCAGAGCACGCTGACTGGTCGCAATACGAGCGATATCATCGTTTTCAACGGACAGACGAAGGGCTGGACAGGGGTGATTCACTCAAATTATCGACTGTGGGGCACGCGAGATAATACGACAGACTGCAATGGCGCCGGGCTTGGCAAGGGCAACTACACGTATTACTACTAGGCTGGCAGACTGGGCCTAGGGTAGTCGCGGGCGGCGGTGGGTGTCAGCTGTTATATTGGGGCCCACCGCTGCTCGCGGTTGACCTGTTCGCGTCGGTGTCACGCGGCCAGGCCGGTTCGCCGCCTGTGATCAAGAGTCGTTAGGTGTGTCATGATGCGTGGCTTGTCCGGCTGGGTGGTCGTTGCTCTTGGAGGGCTGACCGCTTTGGTCGGTTGCAGCACGGCTGGCGGCTTGAGTGCGGACGCTCCGATTTTTCGAGGGGTCGATCGGGCGATCGTTGAGGAGACCTTGGGTGAGCCCGGGTTGAAGGACCGTTACGACAACGACGAGGACCGCAAAACCCAGGATCAGATGGTGCAGGCCCGAGCATTTGACTATCAAGCATGTCGGGCAGCGTATGAGGCGTACAAAACATGGAGAATAAAAGGCACTCCTGGGACTCTCCCCGCTTTAACTGCCCCGACAGAGGTCGTGACCGACGGATTCAAGGCGATCAACGACGAGAACGAACAGCGTATCCGCTGGATGCAGGACAATGACATCGAGGCATTCCAGGCGTCCTTGGTGGGCGAGATGAAGTGTGGACGGGAGATTCCGGTGGCTTCCAGGGATTATGGCGGTCAGAAGATTGAAGACGCGATCGCTGCGTTATCGGCGAGTTAAAGGCCTGGACATGACGCGTGCCCTGCGCGGCGCGATGACCGTGCTGATGACGATGAGCGTGGCGGCGTGCGGTGGGTCACCGACCGCGCCGACCGAAGTCCCCGTCGAGACGTCGAACGCGACGGCGAACTCCGGTGAGGCTGGGCAAGCCTTTGACGTGGCTGCTGCTGGGATTTTTTCCTTTTCCGCGCAGCTACAAGGGTCGACCAGCGCCCGCGAAGAGCTGGTCATCCCTATCCCTGAGGGTCTGATCTTCACCCCTGCACCGGCGCTGGTCAGCGCGCGTCAGTGCGAAGCCTCCACCGCCAGCGGCGGCGAATGCCTGCCGGAAGGGCACGCCGGATCCGGTGCCGCGCTGGCCGGTTCAGGCGGCGGGGGACGCTCACAGCCGGGTCTATCGCTGTCCGTGGACGGAGGCGGCATCGCACCGTCCACTGCGGCACCGAACGACATGTCCGCGTCGCGATCGAGCGAAAAGTCGTCGTCGGAGGGATCGTCCGCTCGCGTGCCTGGATCCGCCGGAACTGATACCTCGAGCGGGGCGAGCTCTCCTGTGCCGGACACCTCGGTGCCGGTGCGCGCGGGTGCGGTGTTAGGCCGGTTCAGTGTGGTCAAACCTCTGACCGACGCGGCGCGGGGCACCGGGGTCGGGACGGTGGTGACCTCGCAGGTGCGCCAGCTCAGCGAGCGGGCCGGACCGGTGAGCGCTCCGGTGGACGGGGCGTTCTCCTACGGCGGGGATCGACTGGTCCTGCGCCGTCGGCTGATGGTGGTGGCCGCCCCGGTGACATCGACGCAGATGTTGCGGTTCGCGACCGGGACCGTGAGTGCCACCGCGACCTTTCCAAGCGCTCTGGGTGAGCGCACCAGCACATGCCTGGCCCTGGCCATGATCGCGCCGGCCAAGGCGGAGGATCGAGGGCAGGCGGTGTGCGCTCTGCCGGACTTCTCGGGCACGGTGACCAATTTGTCGGCCTCGGTGCGACTCACGAACAGTTCCACAGCCCCGGTGGTCAGCGTGCCGGAGATCTACCTGCGACAAGACGGCGACCGCAAGAACGTGATCGTGACCCGCGTGCGCCCCGACGGAGGCAGCGAGCAAGTTCCCGTCGTGGTCGGACTTGGTGATGGGGTGCGGCGGGTGATCCTGACGGGATTGTCTGCCGGCGATCGGGTGAGAGTGGGACCGTGAACCGCTCGGTGGAAACGCCCGATCGTGAGGTCGGCTCATCGACGAGCGTGACCGGGGATCATGCGGTCGCTCGGCTGGGACTGGTCGAGGTGAGCGTGGAGTATGCGAGCCCGACGGGTCCGGTCATGGCGCTCGATCGGGTCAGTTGCACCTTCGGCCCCGCAGGCTCCACAGCAATCGTCGGACGCTCCGGGTCCGGCAAGTCGACGCTGGTGTCCGTACTGGCGCTCCTGCGCACCCCCACCCGGGGAACCGTGGTGGTGGACGGCACGAAGGCACCTGCTGCCCAGGCCGCGTTAGCGGCGTTGCGGGCCCGCCATGTGGGGATGATCTTCCAGTCCTTCCACCTGGACCCTGCGGCCAGCGCCCTGCACAACGTCCTGCTGCCCTGGCATTTCCATCCCGGGCTTTCCCGGCGGGACGCTCGAGCGCGCGCGGTGGACCTGCTGGAGCGCTTAGGCATCGCCGAGTTGATCGATCGCCCGGTCTACGCGATGTCCGGGGGACAGCGCCAACGGGTCGCGATCGCCCGGGCCCTGTTGACCGACCCGCCGGTCCTGATCGCGGACGAACCGACCGGCAACCTCGATGAGGAGACGGGCCAGAGGATCGCCCAGGATCTGTTCGGACTGACCACCACCGGCACGACAGTCATCGTCGTCACCCACGATGCAGCGATCGCCGCGATGGCTCAGCGCGTCATCGGACTGACCCATGGCAGGCTCGCCGACGCCAACGACGACGCCGACGAGGTCGCACCGGTCCAGGCGGTGCGACCGTCACCAGGGCAGCCGGGACAGCGGGAAGAACCCGCGCCATCCCCGGCACGGCCCGAAGAGCGCCGATGAGGTCGGGCAGTCGAGTTCTGCGCCTGGCAATCCAGTTGGCCCGACGCAGCCGCGGCCGGACGTTCATGATGATGCTCATGCTCGCGTTTGGGTTGACCCTCTTCCTGGTCACCTCCGCGTTAGCTACCTCCTCTCGACAGGGATTGAGCGCTGCGGTCGATGACGTGGCCGGGCCGACCACGCTGGTCACGCTGGATTTCCCCTCGCTGCCGTCGCAATCTGCGCACGAGGCCTCCGCGCACATCCACCAAACCCTGCGCGCTCAACCCGCCGTGTCCTTCGCGGTGCTCGAGCCCTTCGTCGGCGTGGACACTCGTTGCCCGCACACCCCCGACACGACCGGCACAGGATCGGGTGGGGCGAAGGAGGCCGACCACACGCGCCAGCTCTACGCCATGGTCAGCGGATCACCGGCCCCCGCGCCCGTGGAACTCCCCGAGCGCGACAGGCCAGGGGCCCCACCCACCCTGTGCCTGGACGGCATGGCGGTCCCCGACGTCGCCCTCTCACCACCCCCCAGCGCGGTCGCATACGCCACGAAGGAGGCCGTGATCGTACATCCCTTGTACGTGCCCCTGGCCCGCGCCTCCGTCCCGACCGAACGCGCCTCCGACGCCACGTGGCGGGTTTACGCCTGGTCCCCCCACGAACGACCCGACCTCATCGGCGTCCTCACCAACGCCTGCGTATCCGCCACCGCCTCGGCGCGAGGAGTAGACGGCATGCCAGCCTCGGTCTGCCTGCCCAGCGTGCCTGCATCCAACGAATCCATCCGACGGGCCAGCGAGGGCGTGGAAGTGATGTACCGGCTGCTGAGCGCCGCCATCCTCCTGCTCGGGGCCACCGGCATCCTGGTGGCCGAGAGCATCATCGTGCGCGACCGCCGCTGGCTCTACGGCCTGTCCCGCGCCTACGGCGCACGCCGTCGCGACATCGCCGCCCTGGTCATCCTGGACGTAGGCATCATCCTCACCGGAGCCGCTGCACTCACCGCACTCCTCGTCCTCGCAGGCCACCGCTGGATCGCCGAGACCACCGAATCGCTGTTCAACCAACCAGTGATCCTCATCAACGGACCAGACCTGGCCTACCTAGCCCTCGGCTGCATCGCCGTCCTCACCATCGCCTGCGGCCCCCCGGTCCTCAACGCCGTACGCAGCGACCCCCTCGACATCCTCGAACGCCGCGAATAACCAAACAGCAAACCCCCACCCACGACTGCCAACCCATCAGCGACTCACCTTGCCTTGCTGGCTGCCGTCGGATGCCAGTGGCTGGAGGCGCTTGACTCTGCGCACGATGAGCCGGCATGGCACGTGCTGGTTCGTGCGGCGCCCGGTGAACGCGACGAACGAGATCTCGGCGACTTCGGCATCAGAGACCCAGCGTTGCTCGGCCTCGTCGTAGACCGCGTTGGGGTACTCGATGGCCTGCCATGCCTCGTCCTCGATGCTGGTGATCGCCCTGAGGACGCGGGGATTCATGCGGGCGGTCACCGAGAACCACGCCTTGTGGCGGATCGCGGCGCCCACGAACGCCCACCCGTACTAGGCCGCTTGGCGGTATCGGTGCCATACCACCAGGACGCGCCGTTGGCGTCGGTGACCCGCGTGGAAGTGGCCGACTCGTAGGCCAGCGTCCACGTCTGCGCGGCGCCCGCATCGTCATACCGCGACACCGTGGCCACCCGCCCCGAACCGTCATAGGTGAGGGTGACTTTCACCCCGCGGGCGGTCAGCACCTGGCTCACCCGATTCGCCCCGTCGTAGGAATAGGTGGTGGTGTGCCCGTCCGCGTCCGTGCTCGTGGCCAGGCGCCCGGTCCCGTTGTACGTGTAGCTCACGGTCCGGGTGGTCCCGTCGGTGCCGCTCTGGGTCACCGAGGACACCCGCCCGGCGGTGTAGGCGAAGTTCATCACCCGCCCCCCGGCATCGGTAATCGACTTCGTGGTCCCATCGCCGTTATAGGCATACGACAGGCCCGCCCCGGTGCCGTTGCCGGAGTACTGATTACCGATCTGCCCGTTGGGGGCGAAGTCCCACCGCTGCCCGGAGGCCCGCGGGTAGATCGAATACGACTCGTCGCTCCACTTACAGCCCCTTTGCCGGGAGGCGGTCAGCCTGCCGGAGGGTTCTCACCCGAGGCCCTGGCCGACAGGGCTGTGGCGATCTGCGCGTCTCGTCCCTGCACGGCGTGCTGACCGCTCGCTACGCCACCGAATCCGGGCGCGATGCACCGTCTGCGAGAATGGGTACTTTCTGGGAGCGCACGGAATATGGCGCTCATCGCCCACCTGGAGCGCCCACTATGTGGCCACCGCACGAAGCCACCCCTTCTTCAGGGAGGCGCAAGCGCCAGTCCGCGAGCGAGGGCGGCTGGGAACCCCGCGACCGCAAGCCCATCCACTACCGGACGGACCTTCAGGCCGACTGCGCTGACTGCTTCGGCCTGTGCTGTGTCGCCCTGCCCTTCGCCCGCTCCGCCGACTTCGCCGTCAACAAGCCCGCCGGGAAGCCCTGTTCGAACCTTCAATCGGACGTGCGCTGCGGCATCCACGCGCAACTCCGGGACCGTGGCTACCGCGGCTGCGCCGTCTTCGACTGCTTCGGCGCGGGGCAGAAGACGTCCCAGGTCACCTTCGGCGGCACCAGCTGGCGTGACGCGCCGGAGGTGGCGGAGTCCATGTTCGAGGTCTTCCCCATCATGCGGCAGCTGTACGAGCTAATCTGGTACATCACCGAGGCCCTGGACCTCGCACCGGGCCGCCCCGTCCACGTGAGCTTGCGGCGGAAGCTGGCCCGCATCGACGATCTCACCGAAGGCAGCGCCGAGTCGATCATCGGGCTGGACGTGAACGCGCTGCGTGGCGAGGTCAACGCGCTGCTGCTGCGGGCCAGTGAGCTCGTCCGGGCCCAGATCCCAGGCAGTAAGAAGAACTACCGCGCAGCGGATCTGATCGGTGCGGCGCTGACCTGCGCCGACCTGAGGGGGGCTACTCTTCGCGGCGCCCTCCTCGTCGCCGCCGACCTCACCGGGGCCGACCTGCGCGACGCCGACCTGCTCGGCGCCGACCTGCGCGACGCCAACCTGCGCGGCGCCAATCTCACCGGTGCGCTCTTCCTCACCCAGGCACAGCTGAACGCGGCCATCGGCGACACGACCACAGTGCTGCCTCCCAGGCTCCATCGACCCGCTCACTGGTAGACGCGCCTCGTGCTCCTGCTCGATGCTGACCAAGCGATCTCGGCCTGGACTCGGCTACAGCAGCGCCCAGGCCGATCAACCCGGGTCCTCATCGAACAAGCGAGTCAACGTCGATCAGAGCTGGCGAGGGGACTCGAACCCCTAACCACCTGTTTACAAGACAGGTGCGCTGCCAATTGCGCCACGCCAGCGGTGTCGGCCCGGACCGTGCACCGTCAAGGCCGCAACGGTCACGCGGGAACGAACGCCTCAGATCGTACCGGCCCTCCCCCGCCACACACGAAACCGCCTGCGCGGCACTCAAGCCCGTGCGCGACAGACGCGGCGAGCAGTCCAGGCGCGGACACGCCGAAGCCCGGCCAGCGGATGGTTCCGCAAGGACCGGGCCGCGACGTGGTGTCAGGAGCGCGGAGGTGTCAGCGGTAGGAGGCCGGGGTCGTGGCCAGGGAAACCGTGGCCGGCGAGGGAACGCCGCCCTCGACCGCTGCGGTCAGGGACGTCAGGCTCGCCGCGGTCAGCTGCGCGGTCGCGTACGCCGCCAGCTTGTCCAGGGCCTCCTGCGTGTAGTACGGCAGGCCGGTCTTCGGGGCGCCGATCAGCTTCTCCACCAGGGCGACGGACTGCACGTCCGTGCGACCGGTCTCCTTGGCGCCGACCTTGCGCTGCAGCGCACTCAGGGCCTTGGGGTCCCAGCGCCCGGACTGGTTGCCACCGATCCAGCTCTGCACGATCTTGGTGCTCTCGGCGGAGAGCTTGCCGCCCGCCGGCTTCGGCGGAGCGACCGGAGCCTTCGGGGCCGTGGTCGCCTTCGGGGCGGCGGCCGCGGGGGCCTTCGGGGCGGCCTGCGCGGCTGCGCGGGGAGCTGCCGCCGCGCGAGGAGCCGCCGGACGGGGGGCCGCCGCGCGCGGAGCCACGGGGGCCGCGGAACCGCCGGACATCCCGCTGGCCCTGGTCAGGCCGGCGCGGACGCTGCAGACGGGCCACGCGCCGGGGCCCTGCATCGCGAGCAGGCGCTGACCTGCGGCGATCTGGCCCTCACGGCTGGCCTGGTGCGGGTAGGCGGCGTACGCGGTGCCGCCGGCGGCGCGCCAGCTGCTCAGCGTGAACTGCAGGCCTCCGTAGAAGCCGTTGCCGGTGTTGATGCTCCAGTTGCCGCCGGCCTCGCACTGCGCGAGGCGGTCCCAGACCGAGTTCGCCTGGGCGGTGGACGCCGAGAGACCGATGCCGGCCGCGGCGGTCGCGGCGCTGACGGCGAGGACGCCGATTCCGCGGCGTAGGGAGCGACGGGGCGCGACCTGCTTAGGGGTATGACTCATGGGGTGTGCTGTTTCCTCTCCTGACGAGCGCCTACGGGGTTAGCTGTCGGGTTCGGGCTGTCAGGTGCCCGGCCGGTGTGCAAACCGGCTCCACCCCAAGCCGCAACGCGGCGCGACCGGATTGTTCCGGCGTGGGTCCCCCGTTTTCGTCTGTTCCCGCTCCGCGTTCGACGATCGGCCGATGCGGACCGGGTGCGTGCTCGCTGACGAAATTCGGCGCGCGGGCACGCGGGACTAGGGTGTTGAGTTGACTGGCGGCGACGTCGGTACGCGTCATCGGGCTCCGACTGCACAGGGTGTGTCGCCTGGATCAGGGTAACGACACGCCCGGCGTGACATCACGGTTTCACAACGGGAACTCCGCCACGCGACCGCCCAACCTCCTCGATGGCCAGCATCCTCGCTGGCGAGACGGCTCGCGGTCGCCGGATGTGGGATCGGCCACAAGATCACGAATAGGACAAGAATCTCGCTATTCGAGATCGAGGGCGTCCGCTCACGGACATACTCCCGCTCAGGGGCACCCGGCGGATCGTGGATGGTCGTGACCCGACGCTCACCAGCGAGTCACGGCCCAGCCGAACGGATCGTCGATCAGCGGCCACCACGCCGGGGAGAACCCGCTGGACTGAGAGACCAGACCCAGACCCGCAGCCGCCACCAGCAGGACGACCACCGCGGCCACCGCCCCCACGCGACCCGGCGCCAACGCCCGCAGCATGACCCGCGACCCGCGCCGCAGCGGACCGCCGCCAGCCCCCCACCAGCCGACCATCATCCCCAGCCACGCGGCCGCAAACAGCGCGGACGCCGACGACGGCCCCCGCGGCGGGCCCATCCCCAGCGTGCCCGCGCCCGCGATCCCGAGCAGCACGGCCCCGGCGACAAACACGGGCAGCAGCCCGCTCAGCAGGGTCGCGATGATCGCCAGGAGGGCATGTCCTGGGGCGCGCACCATCGCGCCGACGAGGTCGCCACGACGCGGTCCCCGCTGCCCGCGGCGCACGTACAGCCCGCGAGCGGTCCGGTCGACCGTACGGGACAGCCACGACCACGCCAAGCCTGCGGCCACCCACGCCGGGGGCGCGACCGCGGCGACCGCGGCCAGCAGGACGCCGAGGGCGATGACGCTCCCTGTCCGGCGGGACGGGGGCGCCGCGTGCGCGGGCGGCGGGAGCGGCTGCTGGTACGTCTGAGGCCCGACCTCATGCGGCTCAGGCTCGACCTCACGCCGCGCGGGCTCGACCTCACGCCGCGCGGGCTCGACCGGTCGCGGCGCGGGCTCGACCGGTCGCGGCGCGGGCGCCGCGTGGAAGCCCACGTAGGGCGCCTGCCGATCCACTGCCTGCCGACCCACTGCCTGCGGCTCCTGCCGCGTCCACGCCGCCGCGGACCCGGGCCGCTCCTCGACCGCCCCCGGGAGCCCCCGCATCACCGCGGTCCGGGGAACGGCCGGCAGGGCGGCCGTCACGTCATCCCCGCGCGCGTACCGCTCCAGCGCCTCCAGGATCACCGCGCGTCCCGGACGGCGGCGCGGGTCCGGGTCGAGCGCCGCGGCCAGCAGGGGCGCGAGGCGGGCGTCGACGCCGGTCAAGTCGCATTCCCCGGAACGGATCCGGGCCAGCACCGCCGCGACCGGGGAGTCCCCGAACGGCACGCGTCCGCTGGCGGCGAACGCCAGCGTCGCGGCCCAGGCCCACCAGTCGGTCGCCGCGGTCACCGCCCCACCGTCCAGGATCTCCGGGGCGAGGAATCCCGGCGTACCCATCACCAGGCCCGTCATCGTCAGCCGCGCGTCGGCCTCGCCGAAGGCGATCCCGAAGTCGATGACGACCGCCCGCCCGTCGTCCAGCAAAACGTTCCCTGGCTTGAGGTCGCGGTGCACGAGCCCGGCGCCGTGGACCGCCCCAAGCGCGTCCGACAGGTCGCGAGCCAGCGCGAGCAGGGCGTCCCCGCGCAGGGGGCCTTCTCGGGACACGTGATGATCAAGGGCGCGGCCAGGGACGAACCGCGTGACGACGTACGGCTGCGGGCCGTCCACGTCGGCGCCCACGATGCGGGCGACCCGAGGGTGGTCGATGCGGGACAGGTGCGCCACCTCGCGGGCGAGGCGGGCCCGCGCGGCGGGGTCTGCGGCGACGTGGGGGTGCAGCACCTTGACGGCGACGGCCCGTCCGGAGGGGTCCAGGCCCAGGTGGACCACGCCCATGCCGCCCCGCCCGACCTCGGACACGAGGCGGTAGGGGCCGAGCCGCGTCGCGTCCGCGCGCCCGGAGTGCCCGGAGTGCTCGACCGTCGTCCCCATCGCTTTCGAGAGCCCTCCCGCCTGGCGGCGTCCCCCCGCCTGCCGTCAGGGTACGACGCCACACACCGTCCCTGGAGGGGAGACGAACGGTGGGCGCGTCGGGTTCCCGCACCAGCGGGGCGGGCTCGTGTGGCCTTACTCACCCGCCCGTTCGGCCGACCGCCCGCGCACGCTTAGCGGGACCTTGTCGGACCCTGGCCTTAGAGTGATGACGGCGTCGCCGCCACCGCGCACATGCCACGACCTCGATCGGAACCATCGGGCACCGCGACCAGCGGCGGCCGCGAACGGACGGCGAGGAGGAGCACGGCGATGTCAGACCATGCGTACGAGGGCGAGGGGACCACACGCACGTTCGATTTCGTGGTGGCCGCCAACCGACTCCCCGTCGACCGGCGCCAGGGACCCGACGGCACGATGGCGTGGCACCGCAGCCCGGGGGGCCTGGTCACCGCGATGGACTCGGTCATGCGCGGCCGGGAGGGCGCGTGGGTCGGCTGGGCCGGCGACGCAGGCGACGCGCCAGAGCCCTTCCACGAGGCCGGCATGTACCTGGTCCCGGTGCCCCTCAGCCAGGACGACATCGACGAGTACTACGAGGGCTTCTCCAACGACACCCTGTGGCCCATTTACCACGACGTGATCGTGCCGGCGACGTTCCACCGGGCCTGGTGGCAGGTCTACCAGCGGGTGAACGAGCGGTTCGCCGACGAGGTGGCCCAGGTCGCCGCGCCCGGGGCCACCGTCTGGATCCACGACTACCAGCTGCAGCTCGTCCCGAGCATGCTGCGGGACCGGCGCCCCGACGTGCGGATCGGCTGGTTCAACCACATCCCGTTCCCGCCCGTCGAGCTGTTCGCGCAGCTCCCCTGGCGCGTCGACATCCTGCGCGGGCTCGCCGGGGCCGACTTCCTCGGCTTCCAGCGCACGAGCGACGCCGGCAACTTCCTGCGCGCCTGCCGCCGACTCGCGGGGCTGCCCACCCGCGGCGACACCGTCCGGGTCCCCGGCCCGGGCCCCAGCGGGGCCGTGCACACCGCGCGGGCGGCGGCCCTGCCGATCTCGATCGACTTCTCGCACCTGGACTCCCTGGCCCGTTCGGAGGCGGTCCGGGCGAGGGCGAAGGAGATCCGCGAGTCCCTCGGCGACCCGAAGATCCTCATGCTCGGAGTGGACCGACTCGACTACACGAAGGGCATCCGGCACCGGCTCAAGGCGTACGACGAACTCCTCAAAGAAAACGTCATCGCCCCGCCCGACGTCTGCCTCGTCCAGGTCGCGGTGCCGAGCCGGGAGCGCGTCGAGGCATACAAGGACCTGCGGGACCAGGTCGAGCTCACCGTGGGTCAGATCAACGGGGACTACTCGGCGCTCGGCGCCCCCGCGGTGAACTACCTGCACCAGAGCTTCGACCAGGCGGAGATGGCCGCGATGTACTCCGCCGCCGACGTCATGCTCGTCACCCCGCTGCGCGACGGCATGAACCTCGTCGCCAAGGAGTACGTCACCTGCCGCCACGACGAGCAGGGGGCGCTGGTGCTCTCGGAGTTCGCCGGTGCGGCGGAGGAGCTGAGCCGGGCCTACCTGTGCAACCCGCACGACATCCAGGGCCTGAAGAACACGATCATGCGCGCCGCCCGGAGCACGCCGGCGGAGCAGCGTCGCCGGATGCGGGCGCTGCGCCGTCGCGTGGCCATCCATGACGTCCAGCAGTGGGCCGGCCGGTTCCTGGACGCGCTCGCGGCCGCTCCGGCGCGCCCCGCCTCCGAGGCCGGCCGTCCGGACACGCCGCGGGAGTGAGCGCCATGAGTTCGGACTCGCGCGCCCAGGACCTGCCGGGCCCGGTCGCGGACGCGGTACGGGTGGCCGCGGGGCGCCCGCACGTCCTGCTGGCCAGTGACTTCGACGGGACCCTCGCGCCGTTCCGCGACGACCCGATGTCGGTCGCTCCGGACCCCGCCGGGGTCGCCGCGCTGCGGGAGGCCGCGGGGCTGCCCGGCGTCCACGTGGCGCTCGTCTCCGGGCGGGACCTCGCCGTCCTGCAGAAGCTGTCGGGGATGGGTGACGACGAGCGGGTGATCTTCATCGGCACCCACGGCGCCCAGACGAGCCTGGAGGTGGGCTCGGGGGCCCTCAGCGAGGCGCAGCGCGACCTGCTGGCCCGCCTCGACGCGGGCCTGCAGCGCGTGGTGGCCGCCCACCCTGGGGCCCGGCTAGAGCGCAAGCCCGCCGCGGTCGTGCTGCACACCCGGGGGATGCCCGAGCCCGAGAACGGAGCCGCCCTGGACGCGGCTGCGGCGGTCGCCGCCGCCCACCCGGGATGCCACCCGCTGCGCGGCAAGAACGTGCAGGAGATCGGGGTCCACGCCGCGGACAAGGGGACCGCGCTGGTGAGCCTGGCCCGGCACGTGCGGGCCGACATCGTCGTCTACCTGGGCGACGACGTGACCGACGAGCGAGCCTTCACCGCCCTGCGGCCAGCCGACGGCGACCTGACGATCAAGGTCGGCGAGGGCGAGACGGCGGCCGGCTGGCGCGTGCCGGGGATCCCTTCGGCGGTGGCCTGCCTGGAGCTGTTCGTCGCCACCCGTCGCTGACCTCACCCCTACTTCCCCTCCGGGAGCCGTCCGACGCGCCGCGCCCTCTGCCAGAATGGCAGGCGCCGCCCATCGCCGAGCGGCAGCAGGCTCCCCCGCGCGTTCGGGCGGCCTGTGCAGGGGTGAGAAGGGACGACGACGTCATGGCCACCGTACGGTTCGACCACGCGACCCGGATCTATCCGGGGAACGACCGACCTTCCGTGGACGATCTCGTACTCGACATCGCGGACGGGGAGTTCCTCGTCCTCGTCGGCCCTCCCGGCTGCGGCAAGTCGACCGCCCTGCGCATGCTGGCTGGCCTGGAAGAGGTCGACTCGGGGCGCATCCTCATCGACGGCCAGGACGTCACCGAGTGGTCCCCGAAGGACCGGGACGTCGCGATGGTCTTCCAGAACTACGCCCTCTACCCGCACATGACGGTCGCCGACAACATGGGCTTCGCGCTCAAGATCGCCGGCGTCGACGCGCAGGAGATCCGCCGTCGGGTCGAAGAGGCTGCGCGCATCCTGGACCTCACCGACCACCTGGACCTCAAGCCCAAGGCCCTCTCGGGCGGGCAGCGCCAGCGGGTCGCCATGGGCCGGGCGATCGTACGGGAGCCGCGCGTGTTCCTCATGGACGAGCCGCTGTCGAACCTCGACGCGGACCTGCGGGCCCAGACCCGCGCGCAGATCGCCGACCTGCAGCGTCGCCTCGGGATCACCACGGTGTACGTCACCCACGACCAGGTGGAGGCGCTCTCGATGGGCGACCGCGTCGCGGTCATGGGCGACGGGGCGTTGCAGCAGGTCGACACGCCGGCGCGGATCCAGGAACACCCGGTCAACGTGTTCGTCGCGCGTTTCATCGGCTCCTCCCCCATGCACCTGTTCGACGTCCAGGCGGGGGAGGACGGGGTCCCGTTCGGGCTGACGGTTCTCCCCCTGCCGCCCGGCGTCGCCCCGGGCGACGCGCTCACCCTCGGCGTGCGCCCACAGGACCTGCGCGTGGCGGCGACCGGCCTGCCCGTGCAGGTCACCGAGGTGCATCGGAGCGGCAGCGAATGGCTCATCGAGGGAACCCTCGCCGGGGCGGACCACGAGCCCCCGATCCTGGCCACGTGCAACCCGTCGATGGCCCCCTCCCCCGGGTCCGAGGTGTACGTGTTGCCGCGCGATCGACGGGTCCACTTCTTCGACGCGCAGACCGGGCGGCGCCTGCCCGACTGATATGTGCCCGACTGACCCTGCCCGTCCGACCCTGCCTGACTGACCCTGCCTGACTGACCCTGCCTGACCGATACGTGACGGCGCTCCGGGCGGCGAGCCGTGCGTCCGGGCGTTCGGCCCTGCGTGGGACCATGGCGGGGTGGCGCTTCAGATCACCGCCTCGCACCCTGACCCCGACCTGCTCGCCCTGCCCTGGGACCGCCCGCTGGAGCAGTGGGAGGGGCCGTACATCGCGAACCTGCCCCGGGGCATCTCCCGGCACGTGGTCCGGTTCGTCAAGGTGTCCGGCCGGGTGCTCGCGATCAAGGAGATCCGTGAGGAGCTCGCCCGCGCGGAGTACCAGCTCCTGAAGGCCCTGCGACGCCAGGGGCAGCCGTGCGTGAAGGCGTTCGGCGTGGTCAGCGGCCGAGAGAGCGTCGACGGCGAGTCGCTGGACGCCTGCCTCGTCACCCGCCACCTGCGCTTCTCGATGCCGTTCCGGGCGGTGTTCAGCCAGCGGATGCGCCCCGACACCGCCAACCGGCTGCTCGACGCGCTCGCCGTGCTGCTGGTCAAGCTGCACCTCGGCGGCTTCTGGTGGGGCGACGTCTCGCTGTCCAACACGCTGTTCCGGCGCGACGCGGGCGCGTTCTCCGCCTACCTCGTGGACGCCGAGACCGGGCAGCTGGTGCCCTCCCTGACCCCGGGCCAGCGCTGCCACGACCTGGACATCGCGCGGGTCAACATCGCCGGAGAGCTCATGGACCTGGCCGCGTTGGGCGTGCTGGACCAGGACCTCGACCCGATTGTGGTGTCCGAACGGGTCGTCACCCGTTATACCCAACTGTGGTCGGAGCTGACCGGCGTGCAGCGGGTGGGGCAGGGCGAGCGGTGGCGCATCGACGAGCACATCCGCCGCCTCAACACGCTCGGCTTCGACGTCGACGAGCTGTCGATGTCCACGGACCCGGACACCACCTCGATCCAGATCCAGCCGAAGGTGGTGGACGCCGGCCACCACAGCCGCCGGCTGATGCGTCTCACGGGTCTGGACGTCCAAGAGAATCAGGCCCGGCGGCTCCTCAACGACCTCGACCGCTACGCCGCCGAGCACGGCGGGCGCGACGAGAGCGAGGAACTCGTGGCCCACGAGTGGATGAGCCGCGTCTACGAGCCGGTCGTGTCCAACATCCCGCCCGACCTGCAGGCCAAGCTGGAACCGGCCGAGCTGTTCCACGAGGTGCTGGAACACCGGTGGTTCATGTCGGAGCGGGCCGGTCAGGACGTCACGACGCTCTGGGCGTTCGTCGACTACCTCAACACCGTGCTCCCGGCCAAACGCGACGAGGAGGCGATCGTCGGCGTCGACACGGTCGAGATGCCGGTGATCGCGATGTTCGCGGACGGCCCCTGAGCCAGGCCAGAGCCGGGCCTCAGCCCGGCCTGAGCCGGGTCTCAGCCCGGCCTGAGCCGGGTCTCAGCCGGAGCGGTGTCGCGCCAGCTCGTACAGGGCGACCCCCGCCGCGACCCCCGCGTTCAGCGACTCGATCGAGGAGATCGGGATCGACACCACCTGGTCGCACGTCTCGCGGACCAGCCGCGACAAGCCCTGGCCCTCCGAGCCGATCACCAGCACGAGCGGGACGTCGGTCAGCTGTAGGTCCGGGAGGCTGACGTCCCCGTCGGCGGCGAGCCCGACGACGAAGAACCCGGCCGACCGGTAGTCCTCCAGCGCGCGCACCAGGTTGCCCGCCTGGGCGACCGGTACGCGGGCCGCCGCGCCCGCCGAGGTTTTCCACGCCGAGGCCGTCATCCCCACGGAGCGCCGCTGCGGGATGACCACTCCGTGCCCGCCGAACGCCGCCACCGAGCGGATGATCGCGCCCAGGTTCCGCGGGTCCGTGATGCCGTCGAGCGCGACCAGCAGCGGCAGGCCGGGCGCGTCCGGGGCGACGAGGTCGTTCGGGTGGGCGTACTCGTACGCGGGCACCTGGGCCGCGAGCCCCTGGTGCAGGGCCCCATCGGTGAGTCGGTCCAACTCCCCCCGGGGGGTCTCCAGCACCGGGATGCCACGGTCATGCGCGCTCTTGAGCGCCTCCCGGACGCGCTCGTCGGTGCGCGACCCGGGCGCCAGATAGAGCGTGGTGATCGGCACCTGGGCCCGCAGCGCCTCGACGACGGCGTTGCGCCCGGCCACCATCTCCGTGGCGGTGCGCGTCCGGCGGGCGCCGGTGCGGGCGCGGGTGCCGGGAGCAGCGCCCTTCGCGCCGAAGGACTCCTGCGCCGCGCGAGCCTGCTTCGCGCGCTGCGCCTTGTGCGCCTTGTGGTAGACGCGGTCCTCCGCCTTCGGCGTGGGCCCCTTGCCCTCCAGGCGCCGGCGCCGCTGGCCGCCCGAGCCGACGACCATCCCCTTCTTGGTGCCGCTCTTGCGGATCGCGCCCGGGCGGCGCGAGTTGCCGGCCATCTCAGCCGCCGTCCGTGCGCCGCGCCAGGCTCCACCGGGCGCCGGTCGGCGTGTCCTCCACGACCACACCCGCCGCCACCAGCGCGTCGCGGATCGCGTCCGCCGTCGCGAAGTCGCGAGCCTGCCGCGCCGCCGCGCGCTGGTCCAGCCGGTCCACGATCAGGGCGTCCAGCGCCGCCGCGACGGTCTCGTCGTGGTCGTGCCCCGCGCCGCCCGCCCAGACCTCGTCCAGCGGGTTCACGCCCAGCACGGAGGTCATCGCGAGCACCTGCCGGGCGGCCCGCCGGGCCGCCTCGGGGTCGCCGCTGTCCAGGGCGGTATTGCCCGCGCGGACCGTGTCGTGCACGACCGCCAGCGCCCCGGGCGCCCCGAGGTCGTCGTCCATCGCGGCGCGGAACTCCTCCGGGAGCTCCACCTCGCGGGGGTCGACCGCCTCGACGCCGGCGCGCCGTACGAATCCCTCGATGCGCTCGACCGCGGCCTCCGCCTCGGCGAGGGAACCCTCGTAATACTCCAACGTGCTGCGGTAGTGGCTGGCCGACAGGTAGTAGCGCACCGCCAGGGGCCTCGCCACCTTCGTGATCTCACCGATCGTCATCCCGTTGCCGAGGGACTTGCTCATCTTCTCCCCGGCGGCGGTCAGCCACGCGTTGTGCATCCAGTAGCGCGCGAAGCCGAGCCCGGCGGCCCGCGACTGCGCCTGCTCGTTCTCGTGGTGCGGGAAGCGCAGGTCGACGGCGCCGCCGTGGATGTCGAACGTGTCACCGAGGTACTTGCGCGCCATCGCGGAGCACTCCAGGTGCCAGCCCGGCCGGCCCCGCCCGTAGCCCGTCGGCCAGCTCGCCGTCTCCGGCTCACCGTCCTTGTGTCCCTTCCACAGCGCGAAGTCGCGCGGGTCCTTCTTGCCCCGCGGGTCGGCGTCCGCGGCGGCCTCCATCGCGTCGACGCTCTGGCGGGTCAGCTCCCCGTACGCGGGCCAGCTGCGCACGTCGAAGTAGACGTCGCCGCTGCCGTCGGGGGCCTGGTACGCATGCTCGCGCTCGACCAGCGCGTCCATCAGCTCGATCATCTCGGTGATGTGGCCCGTGGCCCGCGGCTCGTAGGTCGGCGGAAGCACCCCGAGGGTGGCGAGCGCCGCCGACGTCTCCAGCTCGTGCTTGTAGCTCCACGCCCACCACGGCTCGCCGTGCTCCGCGGACTTGCGCAGGATCTTGTCGTCGATGTCGGTGACGTTGCGGACCAGGGTCACCTCGTAGCCGTGGCCGATCTCCAGCCAGCGGCGCAGGATGTCGAACGCCACCGCGAAGCGCATGTGCCCGATGTGCGGGGTGCCCTGCGTGGTGAGCCCACAGATGTAGATGCCGACCCGCCCAGGTTCCAGGGGGACGAATTCCCGCTGTGCGCGGGCGGCCGTGTCGTATAGCTGAAGGCTCACCGGGCCAGGCTACCGGCCTGCGCTCACCACTCCTCGTCCCGGGAGGGATCGCCCGGGCGCACCGAGGCACCGACCGCCTGCAGGTCCCCCCACAGAAGCGAGCTCGGGCGCGGCAGCAGGCTGACGGCGCCCGTCTCGTCGCGGCGGACTAGGAAGGTGCCGTACGCGCCCGCGTCGACGTAGGTCCGGTGCACGCCGCGCTCGTGGCAGTGCACGCTCCACGCCCGCCACGGCACCGCCCACAGGGCGCGGGCCTCGTCGTCCGCGCCGACCGGCGGCTCAGCGCCGGGGTCAGTCAGCCGATGCCAGAGGATCTCCTCCGGCCACGGGCCGTGCTCCGAGCGCTCCACCGGCAGGTGCGGCACGATGCCCCACCAGCGGGCCACCAGCAGCGGCACGGCGTCGACCGGGAACACCTCGAACCGGACGCTCGCGCCGGCCCCCTGCGCCGTCGCGAGCGCCCCGTTCGCTCCATCCCCGGAGTCTTGTCCCCCCGCCGCTCCCCCCGCCGCGATTACGGCGACGAGGTGGTCCCGCCCGATGATCAACCGAGCGCGCCTGGTCACGCCGTCCTCGTCGGTCGCGGCCACCTGCAGCACGTCCCCGCCGGCGATCTCCTCGGCGAGCGAGCGCGCGACCGCGCTGGTCGTGCCGAACTCATCGAGCAGGCCGTGAGCCATCAGGGTCGCGCGGTCACCCGCGCCGACCCCGGCGTCGAGTTCTCCCCGCCGCAACGCTTCGAACGTCGCGACGGACACTCTGGGTGCCCCCCGCGACAACAACTCCCCCACCACGTGTCCCCCCACGTCCCAACCGATCACCGCCGCGTCCGACCCCCCGGAGCGCCTGTGTCGCGGCCCCCGCCGCACGGCCGCCCCGCTCGGGACGGCGCTGTCTCGGCCGCGGCGCAGGACCGCAGCGTCCGCTGTCGAGGTCATGCGCCCTCCCCCCGCGCGGCCAACGGCCGGGTCCTGGCGACGATGTCGGCGACCTCGTCCTCCAGCGTCAGCAGGTCGTCCAGGACGCACTGCACGTCGACGAGGACGAGGTCGCTCTCGTCGTGGAAGAGGAAGCAGTCGTGGGCGAAGGTGGCCCCGTCGCCGATCCTGGCCGACTGGAGCAGCAGCCCGTCGCCCCACACGGGGTGCGGCCAGACGTCGCAACTCGCCATGTAGGCGCTCGGGTCCGCTCCCTCCAAGCACGCCGCCACGCGACGGGAGTCCTCGTCCAGGGTCGCCCCTCGGGGCGCCAGGGTGACGCTCACGCGAGCGGCGTCAGCCCGTCCGGGCTGCGGGCACTCCAGTACGAGATCCGGCGCCGGCGCTTCTCGGACGGCCACGCCGCCCGTCGCCTCGATCGCCACCCAGCCATCCGGCGCCTCGACCTCGACGCGCTGCCCGCCGGTGAGCCGCCGCCTGCCGTTCCGCTCGTACACCATCCCGACGTACGGGTCGTCGGCCCACCACCCGCCGCGCTCGCCCACACGAGCTGTGCGACGTCTCGTCCCTCGACGAAGGCGAACCGCATCCGACCCCTACTACCTCCCACCCTCGAGGGTGCCCGATGGAGGCTCACTCCACCAAGCCGGAGCGCGGTAGTTACTTCACACTTGACTTCAACTCTCACGGTCCGAGACTGAACGGTCGACTGACCGCGATCGAGGCTCTCCATGAATCCCCTTGTCAGGGGGCTGCATCCCGGGGTTTCCTCGGCCGGAGGCGGCAGCCGGCGCGGGGCTGAGCCTCGGCGTGCGACACGAGGTTCTTCACACTTGTCTCCGTGGCCGCCCGGCGCCGTCCAGCCCCCGAAAGACCTTGACGCTCCGAGTCGCCCGTCCAGATAGGCCCGCAGGAGGCCACCCTGGGCGCGACACGAGACCGCACGACACGACCGGGGCCCGACACGACCGGGGCCCGACACGACACGGCGGGGGGGGGCGGGCTCTTCGCCCCCCCCCGCCGTGTCGTCCCCGTGGTTGTCGTCCCCGCGCTTGTCGTCCCGGTGGGTGTCGCCCCGGTGCGTGTCGTGCCAGGAGTGTCGCTCCCGGGGGTGTCGTCAGGGGGAGGTCCACCCCTGCGACTGCGCCGCCTCCGCGCCGATGGTCGTCGCGTCCCCGTGCCCGGTGAGCACGGCCGTGTCGCCGGGCAGCGGCAGGAGCCTCGTACGGATGCTGTGCACGATCTCCTCGAAGCTGCTGAACGACCGGCCCGTCGCGCCCGGGCCGCCCTGGAAGAGGGTGTCCCCGCTCAGCACGGCGGCCAGCTCCGGGGCGTAGAGGCAGACCCCGCCCGGGGAGTGGCCCGGCGTGTGCAGCACGTGCCAGTCGAGCCCCGCCACGCTCAGGGTCTGCCCGTCGGCCAGCTGCCCCTCCGGCGGGCCCTCGTACAGCATGTCCCACAGCACCCGGTCGGCCGGGTGCAGCAGCCGCGGCGCCCCGGTCCGCCGGGCGAGCTCCTCGGCGACGTTGATGTGGTCGTCGTGCGCGTGGGTCAGCACGATGCCGCCCACCGCCCGGTCGCCGACGGCGGCCAGGATCGCGTCGGCGTCGTGGGCAGCGTCGATCACGAGGCACTCACGGTCATCGCCCACCACGTACACGTTGTTGTCGACCTCCCACGTGCCCCCGTCGAGGCTGAACGTGCCGTGGGTGACCACGGTGTCGACCCGGAACCCGGGACGAGTGCTCGGGGTCTGCACGAGGCCGCTCACAGGACCACCACCGAACGCAGCACGCGGCCCTCGCGCATCCGCGCGAAGGCGTCCTCCACCTGGTCCAGGCCGATCCGCTCGGTGACGAACGCGTCGAGGTCCAGGCGCCCCTGCTGGTAGAGGTCCACCATCATGGGGAAATCCCGGCTCGGCAGGCAGTCCCCGTACCAACTGCTCTTCAACGCCCCGCCGCGCCCGAACACCTCCAGCAGCGGCAGCGTGAGCTGCATGTCCGGGGTGGGCACACCGACCAGGACCACCCGCCCGGCCAGGTCGCGCGCGTAGAAGGCCTGCTCGTAGGTCTCCGGCCGCCCGATCGCCTCCACGACGACGTCGGCGCCGAAGCCGCCGGTGTACTCGCGGATCTTCTCGACCGCGTCCTGCGTGCGCGAGTTCACGGTGTGGGTGGCGCCGAAACGCCGGGCGCCCTCCAGCTTCGCGTCGTCGATGTCGACCGCGATGATCGTGGTCGCCCCGGCGATCACGCCGCCCGCGATGGCCGCGTCCCCGACGCCGCCGCATCCGAAGACCGCGAGCGACTCCCCCCGCTGCAGGCCGCCGGTGTTGACGGCGGCGCCGAACCCGGCCATCACCCCGCACCCGAGCAGCCCGACGGCGGCCGGGTCGGCCTGCGCCACCTTCGTGCACTGGCCGGCCGCGACGAGGGTCTTGGCGATGAACGCGCCGATGCCGAGCGCCGGGGACAGCTCGGTGCCGTCCGTGAGCGTCATCTTCTGGCGCGCGTTGTGGGTGGCGAAGCAGTAGTGCGGCGCGCCCTTACGGCAGGCGCGACACTGGCCGCAGACGGCGCGCCAGTTCAGGATGACGAAGTCGCCGGGGGCGACGTCGGTGACGCCCTCGCCGACGGCCTCCACGACGCCTGCGGCCTCGTGGCCGAGCAGGTACGGGTAGTCATCACCGATCCCGCCTTCCCGGTAGTGCAGGTCGGTGTGGCAGACGCCGCAGGCCTGCACGGCGACCACCGCCTCCCCCGGCCCGGGGTCCGGGACGACGACGTCCACCACCTCCACGCGCGCGCCCTGGGCGCGCGCGATGACTCCTTGAACGGTCTGGGGCATGGGTACTCCTCCAAGCTCGTACGACGGGTGCGGTGCACGCTCTGCTGTGACCGTGGGGGGTGAATCGTGTGCTGTCAAGAGCTCCAGACCACGGCGGTCGCGACGGCGGCCAGTCCTTCGCCGCGGCCCGCGAACCCCAGGTGGTCGGTGGTGGTGCCGCTGACGCTGACCGGCGCGCCGCACGCCGCCGACAGGGCGGCCTGCGCCTGCTCGCGACGCGTGCCGATCTTGGGGCGGACGCCGATGACCTGCACGGCCACGTTGCCGATCTCGAAGCCCGCGTCGCGCACCAGCCGGGCCGCCTCGGTG
This sequence comes from Austwickia sp., assembly GCA_039812465.1. Classification (GTDB taxonomy): domain Bacteria; phylum Actinomycetota; class Actinomycetes; order Actinomycetales; family Dermatophilaceae; genus Austwickia. Next base: position 29,912 of record JBDIAS010000024.1, read on the forward strand.
AGCAGGACCAGCCCGGACGCGCCGGCCCACTGCGGCCGGCCCGTGCCGAAGTGCGCGCCGAGGTCGCCGATCCCGGCGGCGGAGAACAGCGCGTCGCAGCAGGCGTGCGCCGCGACGTCGGCGTCGGAGTGACCCTCCAGGCCCGGCTCCCCCGGCCAGTGCAGGCCCGCCACCATCAGGGGGCGGCTCTGGTCGGTCGCAAAGGCGTGGACGTCGGTGCCGATCCCGACGCGCGGAAGGGGCACGGCGGCGGGTGGTTCGGCGAGGAGCCGTTCGAAGGTGGCGAGATCTTCCGGGGTGGTGACCTTGGCGGCCATGGCGTCGCCGGGGACGACGAGGACCGGTCGGCCCAGCGCCTCGGCCAGCGCCGCGTCGTCCGTGGCCTCCACGCCGCTGGCGTGGGCGCGCGCCAGCAGCGCGCGGGTGAACCCCTGCGGCGTCTGCACCGCCCGCAGCGTGGCCCGGTCGGGGGTCGCCGTCACGAGGCCCGCGGGGTCGACCGCCTTGATCGTGTCGATGACCGGCAGCCCGGGGACGACCGCCTCCGCGCCGGCCCGCAGCGCGCCCACTACGCGCGTGAACAGCGCCGGCGGGGCGAGGCAGCGGGCCGCGTCGTGCACGAGCACGAGGTCGACGTCATCGTCCAGGGCCGCCAGCCCCGCCGCCACGGATTCGGTTCGGACCGCGCCGCCGGGCACCACGGTGACCGTGGGCTGCGCGGACGCGCGTACGGGCTCCGCGGCAGGGCGTACGGCCTCCGCAGCCTCCACCTCGCGACGGGCCGCGTCCAGGTGCGTGGCCGGGGCTACCACCACGAC
>JBDIAS010000025.1:0-29004 GCA_039812465.1 Austwickia sp.
AGAGCGTCGAGTCCTCGTTGCCGCCGCAGTCGTTCTACGCGGACCAGCACCTCGCTCCCGGCTTCGGCTACATCACCACCCGTGACGGCACCACGCTCAGCGCCAACGTGGTGCTGCCCGGCCCGGCCGACAAGGGCCCCTACCCGACCGTGGTCGAGTACAGCGGCTATGCCCCGAGCGACCCGGGCAGCGGCGCCTCGGACGGCAGCGACCCGGAGGCGTGAGGCGCGAACTCGCTCCCAGCGCCGGGGGATTTGAGCCGGTGGGGCGCGCCCGCGTAAGCTAGTGCGTCGGTGCGCCCACCGTGACCCGTGTCGACGGGCCGGTTCGAAGAGGCGTCCACACAACACAGATTCGGAAAGTGGGTTCAACGTGTACGCGATCGTTCGCGCAGGCGGCCGTCAGGAGAAGGTGTCGGTCGGCGACGTCCTCATCGTCGACAAGGTCAACGCCGAGCCTGGTGCGTCCCTTGAGCTCACCCCGCTGCTGCTGGTCGACGGCGACACGGTGACGACGCAGGCCGCAGACCTCGCCAAGGTGAAGGTCACCGCGGAGGTCGTCAAGGCCACCAAGGGCCCGAAGATCACCATCCTGAAGTACAAGAACAAGTCGGGCTACCGGAAGCGTCAGGGGCACCGGCAGCCGACCACCCAGATCAAGGTCACCGCGATCGAGGCGTGAGGCCCACCGCCCGCGACCTGTCCGACGAACGAGCAGCGAAGGTAGGACCTACGAGATGGCACACAAGAAGGGCGCGTCGTCCAGCCGCAACGGGCGGGACTCCAACGCGCAGTACCTCGGCGTGAAGCGCTTCGGCGGCCAGGTCGTCAAGGCCGGCGAGATCATCGTCCGGCAGCGCGGCACCCACTTCCACCCCGGCGCGGGCGTGGGGCGGGGCGGCGACGACACGCTGTTTGCGCTGGTCGCCGGCGCGGTGACGTTTGGATCGCGGCGGGGTCGCAAGACCGTCGCCGTCCTGCCTGCCGAGCAGGCCTGAGCATCCGCAGCGTCCTGAGCAGTCGGCGCCCCGGCCCGGCCGCGCACCCGTGACCCCCAGCTTCGTTGATCGCGCCCGGCTCGCCGTGGCCGCCGGTCAGGGTGGGCACGGGTGCAGCAGCATCCACCGGGAGAAGTTCAAGCCGCTCGGCGGCCCCGACGGCGGCAACGGCGGTCACGGCGGCGACGTGATCGTGCGCGTCGACGAGCAGGTCACCACGCTCCTGGACTACCACAAAGTGCCGCACCGGCGGGCCGGCAATGGTCGTCCCGGGGAGGGCTCGGAGCGCAACGGCGCGGCGGGTGAGGATCTCGTGCTGCCGGTGCCCCCGGGCACGGTGGTCAAAGACGGTACGGGAGAGGTGCTGGCCGACCTCGTCGAGCCGGGCACCGAGGTGATCCTGGCCCGCGGAGGCCGCGGCGGGCTGGGCAACAAGGCGTTGTCCTCGCCGCGGCGCAAGGCGCCCGGATTCGCGCTGCTGGGCGAGCCGGGAGAGGCGCTCGACGTCGTGCTGGAGCTGAAGACGCTCGCCGACGTCGCCCTCATCGGGTTCCCCTCCGCCGGCAAGTCGTCGCTGGTCTCCGTCCTGTCCGCCGCACGGCCCAAGATCGCGGACTACCCGTTCACGACCCTCGTTCCCCACCTCGGCGTGGTCACGGCGGGGGACGTGCGGTTCACGGTCGCCGATGTCCCGGGGCTCATCCCGGGGGCCAGTGAGGGCCGCGGCCTCGGGCTGGAGTTTCTACGGCACGTCGAGCGCTGCTCTGTCCTCGCGCACGTCGTGGACTGCGCGACGCTGGAACCGGGCCGGGACCCGCTGACCGACCTCGACGTGATCGAGCACGAGCTGCGCCAGTACGTCGGCGACGACGCTCTCGGTGGGAAGCCCTTGGCCGAACGCACCCGGATCGTCGTGCTGAACAAGGCGGACGTGTCGGGGGCGCGGGATCTCGCCGAGCTGGTGCTGCCCGACCTGGTCGAGCGCGGCATGGAGGTCCACATCGTCTCCGCGGTCGCGCGCACGGGCTTGAAAGAGCTCACGTACGCGTTGGCCCGCCACGTCCAGGAGGCGCGCGCGGAGCAGGCTCGCGACGCCGAGGCGATCGCCGCCCGCCGCGTCGTGCTGCGCCCCCAGGCCGTCGATGACGAAGGCTTCGAGGTGCGACCGGAGCAGACGCCCGACGGCCCGGCGTTCCGCGTGGTGGGGCAGCGCCCCACCCGCTGGGTCGCGCAGACGGATTTCAGCAACGACGAGGCGGTCGGCTACCTCGCGGACCGGCTGGCCCGCTACGGGGTGGAGGACGCGCTGTTCAAGGCCGGCGCCACGCCGGGCGCGACCGTCCTCATCGGGCCGGAGGACGACGCGGTCGTCTTCGACTGGGAGCCGACCCTGCACAGCGGCGCCGAGCTGCTCGGCGCGCGCGGCACCGACCCCCGCCTGGCGGGCTCCTCGCGTCCGACGCGGGGGGACAAGCGGGCGCTCTACGAGGACCGACGCATCGCCAAGCGCGCCGCCCGCGAGGAGCTGGCCGACGAGCGCGACGCGGGCGTCTGGGTCGATCCCGGCGACGACGCCTGACCCCGCCCGCCGGATCACGCCCGCAACCTCCACACCGCCGTCCGCGGACTGCGTGGCTCCGCCCGCACCGTCAGCGCCCTCGGCTCGCGGCTCAGCTCCGCCGTCGCTCGGCCGATAGGTCCCTACTGGACCCGCGCTCCCGCGCGCGCGAGGGCTGGACGCCCGGGAAGCAACGCCGACCCGAGTAGGGGGACGCCGTGTACGTCATCGACTGCCGGATGGCCTCGCCTCCGCCCGTCCCGTCCGTGTCCGGGACCGCCGCGTCCTCAACCGCCACCTCGAACCGCTACAGCGTCCTCGACGGGGACCGGGCGGAGTACGCGCGGCGCGTGTTCCGTACCGCGTTGGGCCACCTCACCGACGACGATCGCGCCCTGATCCGGGCGGTCACCGGGGAGGCGATCTGGCCCGGGCAGTCCCTGCAGGAGAAGGACCTGAGCAGCTTCGCGATGCAGATCGCGGTGGACCGGCGCACGGCCGTGCTCCTGGAGGGACGCGAGGTGGACCCCGCCTACCTCTACCGCACCCGGGATCTGTTCGAGCGCCTCGGGGTGGGGGAGAACCCGTTCGCCGGCGCGAACCTGCAGCGCGCTCTCGCCTACCTGGACCGCCGCGGCTCGGGACGGATCGACGTCGCGCTGTGAGGAATCCGCGCCCCTCTCGGGGCGTGAGCCTCCCGACTCTGCGGTGGCGGGCGACCCTGCAGCGGTTAGGATGAGCCGCGCCCTCGTCCCCCGGCGCGCTGTCCCGTCACATGCCATCCGCACCCGTGCGCCCGGCACCGCGAAGGGCCCGGGCGGACGAGCCGCACTACTAGATGAGTCGCCAGCGCGCGGAGGTGCCACGTGACGAACGGAACGCCGGGGGGATCCGGCGACCAGGTGCGCGCGTGCGTCTGCGGACACCCGGAGACGGCCCACCAGCACTACCGGGCCGGCACGGACTGCGCGCTGTGCACCTGCCCCCGGTTTCGCTCGCCGGCCGGCCGACTCGGTGACCTCGCGACGGGTCTGGGCGCCGCCGTGCGCTCGTTGACCGGCCGCTGGCCCCGTCGCTGACCCCGCGCGACCGCTGATCGCGCGCGACCGGTGATCGCGCGCGACGCGGGCTGATGGAACCGGCCGCGCCCGACGCGCGGTGCTGCCACCGACCGCTTCCGGGCGCGCGAGGCCGCCCACCATCTGGACGGTCGCGCGGCGACTCCGGCCGGCCGACCCGTGTCGTCAACGCCGCCACCGCCACTGATTCGATTGGCTGCTAACGAGATTGGAAAGCCGCGCCCCACGGGCCGGATTGCCTCCGAAAACGGCTACTGCATCGCATTCTGTCATGTGGTACGGTCGACCTGGACGCTCGTTGGGGAGCGTTCGCATCAGGCTGACACTGGGGAGTGCGGCGCGTATGACGCGCCGAAGAATCAGCCTGTAGGGGACACATCAGGAGTGGGGGAGGCTTCAGCATGCGCCCAAGGAGTTCCGGTCGATCGGCCACGGTTTCCATCGTGGTTCCCGTCTTGAATGAGGCGAGGAACCTCGAGTTGATTCTTCCGCAATTGCCCAAGGTCCACCAGGTCGTCCTGGTCGACGGGCGCAGCGTCGACGACACGGTGGCCACGGCCCGGCGAATCATGCCGGACATCACCGTCGTCACTCAGACCCGCCGCGGCAAGGGCAACGCCCTGGCCTGCGGTTTCGAAGCCGCGACGGGCGACATCATCGTCATGTTCGACGCGGACTGCTCCGCGGACCCCCGTGAGATCCCGGCTTTCGTCGACGCGCTGCTCGACGGCGCCGACTTCGCCAAGGGGAGCCGCTATGTGCGCGGTGGCGGATCGCAGGATCTGACCATTCTGCGCTCGGCAGGAAACCGGGCCCTCAACGGGCTCGCCAATACGCTCATGCGGACCCGATACACCGATTTGTGCTACGGATACAACGCCTTCTGGCGGGACATTCTCCCGGAGCTCCGCCTCCCGGAGACCGTCATTGACGGGGCTGGGCCGGACACCAAGATCTGGGGCGACGGATTCGAGATCGAGACGCTGCTCGCCTGCCGGGTGACGGCCGCGAAGCTCGACGTGGCCGAGGTCCCGAGCGTGGAGCTGCCCCGTATGTACGGGGACAGCAACCTCAACACGTTCCGTGACGGGGCGCGCGTGCTCCGCACGATCGTGGCCGAGCAGAAGGCGCAGCGGTCCGCCGCGCCTCGCGTTACCGAGCCGGCGTCCGCCCGGAGCGGTCGCCCGGCGCTCGAGGTCCTGCGCGGAGGCGCCGAGACCTCCACCGCGCGGTCCTCGTACGATCGCCGCCCGCGCCAGGCCCGGCCCGCGTACTCGCGCCCGGACGTTGAGCAGGCCCGCTCCAAGGGCGGCGGCGGCCGCGGTCGCCTGGCCCGCGGCCAAGCAGTGGTCGGCGCCGCCCCGATCTCGGCGGTGGAGCAGGAGTGAGCGCTCCGACCGTGACGCCCTCGAGCGTTCCGGACGGCACCCCCTCGGCTTACTCCCTCCACCGGACCTCCGCCTTCTCCGCCCGTGAGGCGGACCACCGACTGCGTCCCGCGCTGCTGGCGCGCGGTCGCTACATCGGCGCGCTGCCGGCGCCGGGGGCCCACACCCCCGGCCCGGCCGCGCAGGCCGTCCGCCTCGCGTCGGTTCTGCTCGCAGCCGGCCTGGGCATCCTGCTGATGGGTCGCGCCGTCGCCATGGGTCGCGACGCGCAGCCGGGCGCCGACCAGCTCTACTGGGCGGCCTTGTTCGTCCCGTTCGTCGTGAACGCAACGGTGATGCTGGCGCGCTCGACGGCCCGATGGTTGCGTGTGGTCGTCGCCGTGACCGTCGCCGTCCTGCCGACGGTCTACTGGCGCCTCATGGACCCGTTCGGGGTCGTGGCCTTCGACGAGCAGCTGCACGTGCGCACGCTGGTCGACCTGTTGAACGGCGCGCCGCTGTTTTCGCCGAATCCGCTGCTGCCGGTGTCGAGCTGGTATCCCGGCATGGAGACCGCGACGGTCTTCCTCACGCAGCTGACCGACCTGGAGCCCGTGGCCGCCCTGACCGTGCTGCTGGTCGCCTGTCGGGTGGCCCTGGCGCTCGGGATCTTCGGCCTGGGCCTGGTGCTGACCCGGTCCTCACGGGCCGCGGGGCTGGCCGTCCTCGTCTACGCGTGCAGCCCGCAGTTCAGCGTCTTCAACAGCCAGTACTCCTACCAGTCGATGGCGCTGCCGCTCGGGGTGTGCGCGGTCCTTCTGCTGCACCGCGCCCAGCGGGCCACCACGCACCGGTGGCTGCTCACGGCAGCGGCGGTGGTGTGCCTGGGCGCCACCGTGTTCACCCACCACCTCACCGGGGTGACCATCGTCCTGGCCGTCGTCGGCTGGGCCTCGTGGGCGAGCGTCGTCCGCGTCGCGGTGGCGGCCCGCCGGGGACTGCCGATTCGCGCCGCCCTCGACGGGATGGGCCCGTGGGGCGCCGCGGCGGTGCTCGGCTCCCTGGCGCTCGGCCTGTGGACCGCGCACGTGTCCACGAACCTGTCGGGGTACCTCAACGGGATCTTCGGCGCGACGATCTCTCAGCTCTCCGGCGCCTTCGCCGGCGGGGAGACGCGCCAGTTCTTCGCCGACGAGGGGGGCACCACCTCCGCGGCCAGCGAACGCTACCTGCTCTACGCCTACGCCGGGCTGTGGGTCGTCCTCGCGCTGTGGGCGGGCTTGGTGCTGCTGCGCGAGGCGGTGCGGGCCCGACGCTGGACGCTCGTCGCCGTGGCGGTCCTCGCCGGCGCCTCGCCGGCGGCGCTCGGCGGACGGATCGTGCCGGCCGGCATGGAGATGGGCGACCGCGCCTCGAACTTCATCATCATCCCGCTGGCGTTGGCCGCGGCCGCCGCGTTCGTGGTGGTGCAGCGTCGCGGGTCGCCCGCGGAGGCTTCGGAGGGTACGACGCCGGGGTCGGCCGACCGGGACGACCTGACCGCGCCGCGCGGTGGCGTCCGCGGGTTCGTGCGCCGCTTGGCCGTGCCCGCGGTCGCGACGGTCCTCGCGCTCGCCGCAGTGGGCGGCACCCTGCTGGGGTGGGGCCCGTCCTGGAACCGGCTGCCCGGGCCGTACATCGTCACCGCGGACTACCGCTCCGCGGACGAGTGGACCCGCGCCGGGGTGGGCTGGGCGGAGCGCAACCTCGCGCCCGGATCCCGGATCGTGGCGGACCGGTACCCAGCGACCATGCTCTCGGCGCAGGCCCGCCTGTATCCGGTGGTGTCTCCCGAGCCTCACCCGGTCACCGGGGAGATTCTCGAGCCCGCGGATATCTATTTTGCGGACCTGCTGGGAATCGGCCAGACCGAGGTCCTGCAAGGTCTGAATATCCACTACATCTGGGTCGACACGCGATTGTCGGAAAGTCTTCCGCACCTGGCGAATTACATCTACCCGGGGGAGAACAGCAAGGGCGTCGCGGGGGCCGGGCACGAGAAGCTGACGGAGGCCGAGCTCACCAAGTTCGACACCACCCCCGGCCTGCGCGCGGTCTACCGCCAGGGCCCGATCGTCATCTACGACACGACCGGTCTCGGCGTGCAGCCGCTCATCAGCGGCTACACCGGCACGCCCGAGCCCGTGGACGCCCGAGCGCACTTGCTCGCCGGCCTGACCCTGGCGGTGCTTCTGGTCCTGGTGGCGCTGCCGCTCAGCCATCGCCTTCGAGCGGTCGGCCGGGCTCTGGGCCTCGCGGGCTGCGTGGCCGTGGCCGTGGCGACCCTGTCGTTCGCGGGGGCGCTCTCGCTCGGCCTCGGCGTGCCGCCGAGTCCGTGGTTCGGAGCGGGTGTCCTCGTCGCGCTGCTCCTGGGTGCGGTCACGATCGCGGCACTGGGCCGTGAACCGGTCGGGCGCGGCCGACGCGCCGAGGTTGCCGAGGAACCGGCGGAGGGCGGCCGCCCGAGTGGCGAGGGCCACGGCCACGTACGGCCGCCTGACAGCTCACGTGAACTCGTGGCGAACCCCGCGCACGGGAGCCCCCTGGCCTGGGCCGGGACCGCGGTAGCGATCGCCATCGCGGTGGTGTTTGCGGGCGTCGGCATCGACTCGGCCGCCCAGTCTGCCCACCAGCACAACGTCGAGGGCGTGGCACGCCTGCTGCCGGACGCTGGGGGGGAGTGAGCGCGGTGTTGCGTCGACACGTGGGCGCGCTGTTGTCCGACCGCCGCCTGACCGGCATCGCGTCGGCCATCCTCGGGTCCAACCTGGTCACCTCCGCGCTCGGGGTGGTGTTCTGGATGCTGAGCGCCCAGGGCCTCGCCCCCGCGGCGGTGGGGCAGCTCGGCGCCGCGACGGCGGCCATGGGGCTCCTCGGCCAACTAGGTGCGATGGGTCTCGGCCCGCTGCTGATCAGCGAGCTGCCGGGGGCGCGCCCAGGCGAGCAACGCTCGCTCTTCGCGGTCGGCGTCCTGTCCTCCCTGGCCGTCGGCCTGGTGACGGGTCTCGCCTTCGGGGCCCTGGCCGGCGGCTGGGGCGGCACCTGGGCCCCGCTGGCCGCGCCCGGGCCGGGTTGGTGGTGGTTCGCGGCGGGCTGCGCGCTCACCGCGGTCTCGTTCGTCTTCGACCAAGCCATGCTGGTGGTCGGCGACCCGCGCACCCAGGTGTGGCGCAATCTGGTGGCCAGCGTCTGGAAGCTGGCGGTCCTGGGCGGCGCGTTCGCTCTGTCCGTGGCCGACGTGACGGTCGCCCTCGGCGCCTGGGTCAGCGGGCTCGCCGTCGGGGCGGCGATGGCGATGGTCGCCGGGGCGCGTCGCATCCCGGGCGAGGGGCTGCCCTCGCTCGCTGCGATGGCGGCCACCGTACGGGGCTTCTGGCGCGCCGCCGTCGCCCACCAGGGGATCAACTACGCGCTCACCGTCACCGGGATGGCGATGCCGCCGCTCATCGCGTTCGTGGTGAGCGCGGAGGACAACGCGCTGTTTACGACGGCCCGCCTGGCGACGTTGCTGGGCTTCATGATCCCGTACGCGGTCTCAATTTCGGTGTTTGCCAGGGCTTCCGGGAATTCAGACGTCGACGATCACTATTTGAACAGGGTCTTCTGGCTATCTCTGGGGACGAGCCTTATCATTTGTGTGGGGGTAGTCGCGCTCGCACCCGTGATTCTCTGGTTCTTCGGGACCAGCTATGTCGAGTCCGGGACCGATGTCTTGCGCGTCATGGCTCTCGCGGGTCCATTGCTGGTCTTCAAGGATCAGTTCATCGCGCGCCGGCGCATCGAGCGGCGGCTGGATTCGCTGTTGGCCTACGTGATCGCGGGGGGGATCGCCGAGGTGGGGTTCACGCTGTACGGCGCCTGGTCGCACGGTCTGCTCGGCGCGCTCGCCGGCTGGCTGGCCGCGATCGCCCTGGAGGCCCTCTACGGCGGCGTCATGATGCTGCGCGCCGGGCCGTTGCGCGTGCCCGCACAGGCAGCGCCCAGCGACACCTCCCCGCCGGAGGTGGTGCGCCAGGGCTGACGCGGGGGGCGGTGGCCGCCCGGAGTCCGCGGAGGGGTCCGCGGGTGCGCTCCGGCAGCGCGGTAGCAGCGAGGTCGGCGGAGAGACCGTCGGCGTGCAGGGGGGAAGCAGGGAGGGGATCGGTGTGAACACCGACGATGTCAGCGTCGTGGTGTGCATGTACGACCAGGCCCGATGGAACGAGATCCGTCGGTGCCTGACATCACTGAAAACGCAGACGTATCGGCCCGCGAAGGTCGTGGCCGTCGTCGACGGGAACGCGGCGCTGGCCGAGCTGGTCCGCCGCGAGTTCGACTGGGTGACGCTCGTGGCGTTGCCGACGAACCAGGGCTTGTCGGCCGCCCGCAATGCCGGCACCGCCGTCGTGGAGACGCCGTGGGTGGCGTTCCTCGACGACGACGCGTACGCCGCGCCGGACTGGCTGGAGCGCCTGGTGGCAGCGCGCGACGAGAGCGGGGCGCTGGGGGTCGGCGGCTGGGTGGAGCCGCGCTTCGAGGTGGGGCAGCCGCGGTGGTTCCCCGCCGAGCTGCTCTGGACGGTCGGTTGCTCGCACGCGGGTCTGCCGCGCACGCGCCAGCTGGTCCGCAACGTGTTCGGCGGTTGCGCCCTCATGTCGGTGGACGCGCTACGCGCCCACGGGGGCTACGACCCCAGCGTCGGGCGGCGCGGTGACGACGCGGCGGGCGGGGAGGAAGCCGACCTGTGCCTGCGGATCCTGCAGGTCCAGCCCGACGCCCGCTTCGTGCTGGAGCCCGAGGCGGTGATCCACCACCTCGTGCCCGCCGAGCGGTCCCGCCCGGGCTACGTGCTGCGGCGCTGCTTCGTGGACGGGCGCGCGAAGGCCGCGATCGCCCGCCGGCGCGGCACCCGGTCGCTGACCAGCGAGTCCGAGTTCGCCAAGGCGGTGCTGCCGCGGGTCGGCCTGCTGGTGCGTCAGCGCCGCGTCGGCGCCGCGTCGATGCTGCTGGCCGGTACGGGCGTCGCCGGGGTGGGCTTCCTGAAGGGTCTTGCCACCGCCCGGGCGGGCACCCGTCGACCCGCGGACCGGATCGGCCCGCGGGCCACGTCCGAGACCGCTCGCGAGGAGGTCGCGACATGCGCATCCTGATGCTCGCCCAGTTCTTCCCGCCGGACATCGGCGGGGAGGAGCGACACGTGCAGAACCTCGGCGCGGCCCTCGTGGCCCGCGGACACGACGTCGCGGTGGCCACGCACGCGGTCCCGGGCCTCCCGCTGCACGAGGTGCTGCCTTCCGGGGTGCGGGTCCACCGGATCCCGACCGCCGCCATGCGCCTCCCGGGGGTGTATTCCTCGGCCCGCCAGCACCACCCGCCGATGCCCGACCCGGAGGCGGCGCGGGCGCTGCGCAGGGTGCTGGCCGCGGAACGGCCGGACGTGGTCCACGCGCACAACTGGATCGTCAACAGCGTCCTGCCGGTCCTCGGGCGCGGCGCCGAGCGCTACCCGCTGGTGCTGACGCTGCACGACTACAGCCAGGTGTGCGCGACCAAGCGGCTCATGCGCGACGGGAAGGTCTGCGCCGGGCCGTCCGCGCGCTGCCTGCCGTGCGCGAGCGCGCATTACGGTCCGCTGACCGGTCCGGCCATCGCGGCCGCCACGGCGGCGATGCGGCCCTGGAAGGCGCGCGCGGCAGACCACGTGGTGTCGGTGAGCCACTCGGTCGCGCAGCGCAACGGCGTCGACGCCTGGGCGAACTCCACGGTGGTGCCCAACTTCGTGCCTGACGAGCTGCTCACCCGTGAGAGCGATCCGGCCGCCCCGCGGCTGCCCGCCGAGGCGGGCGACCTGATCGGGCGGGACTACTTGTTCTTCGCGGGGGACCTCTCGCCGGACAAGGGTCTGGCGCCGCTGCTGGCCGCGTACGAGTCCTTGGGGCCCGACCGACCGGCGCTGCTGATGGTCGGCCGGCCGGGCCCGGGCACGCCCACGGACCTGCCGAAGGGCGCCCGGATCTGCCGGGAGTGGGCGCACGAGGACGTCCTGGAGGCGTTCGCCGGGTGCCGGGCTGCCGTGCTGCCGTCGGTCTGGCCGGACCCGTGCCCCACGACGGTCCTGGAAGCGATGGCGAGCGGTCGCCCCGTGGTGACCACCGCGATCGGGGGGATGCTCGACATGGTCGTCCCCGACGAGAGCGGGCTCCTCGTGGCGCCCGACGACGCGGACGCGCTGGGGGCGGCGATCCGCCGCGTCCTGGCCGACCCGGACCTCGCCACGCGGCTCGGCCGCGCCGGGCGGGAGCGGGTCACGCACTTCACCGCCAGCGCCGTCGCGGCGCGACTCGAAGACATCTACGCCACCGTGGCCGCCGGCCGCGCCGGCACGCCGGAACTCTTGGAAGGACAGACCACGCGATGAACGAGACACAGGTCGGCACGCCCCAGGTCGCCACGCCCGTCGAGCCGACGCGGCCGGCGAAGATCCTGATGGTGGCGATGAAGTACGTGCCCGACGTGGGCGGTATCGAGACCCACGTGAAGGAAGTCGCCGCGCGCCTGAACGCCCGGCCCGAGTTCGACGTGACCGTCCTGACGACGGACATCAGCCAGACCCGCCCGAAGTTCGAGGTGATCGACGGGGTCCGGACCCTGCGGGTGGCGGCCTACCCGCGCTCGAAGGACTACTACTTCGCGCCGGACATCTACCGGCAGATCGTCGGCGGTGACTGGGACCTTGTCCACCAGCAAGGGATCCACACCGCGGTGCCTCCGGTGGCCATGCTGGCGGCGGCCCGCGCGAGGATCCCGTACGCCGTCACGTTCCACACCGGCGGCCACTCGCTCGGGCACCGCAACGCGCTGCGCGGGCTGCAGTGGCGCACCCTCGGCCCGCTCCTGCGCCGGGCGTCCGCCCTCATCGGCGTGAGCCACTTCGAGGCGGAGCTGGTCGCCGCGGAGGGACGCGTCCCCGCCGGGCGGGTCCAGGTGATCCGCAACGGCGGCGGCCTGGCCCCGCTGGAGACCCGGCCGGAGACCCAGCCCGGGCTGATCGTGTCCTCCGGGCGCCTGGTCCCCTACAAGGGGCACCACCGGGTGATCGAGGCGCTGCCGCACATCCTGAAGTCCGAGCCGCGCGCCCGCCTCCTGATCCTCGGAGGCGGGGACCAGGGCAGCAACGAGCCGGAGCTGCGCGCGCTCGCCGAGCAGCTCGGCGTCGCAGACAAGGTGGAGATCACCTCGCTGCCGCCGGAAGACCGCACCGCGATGGCGAAGGCGCTGTGCACCGCGGACATCTTCGTGTCCCTGTCGGAGTACGAGGCGCACCCGGTCGCGGTGATGGAGGCGCTGAGCCTCGGCTGCACGGTGGTCGGCCTCGACGTGGCCGGCGTCGGCGAACTGGTCCGCGAGGGCTGGGTCCGCGGCATCCCGGAGGACGCGTCGTCGCAGGACATCGCGCACGCGATGCTCTCGGCCATGTCCACCGGCGAGGGCGTCGACCGGGACGTGCTGCCCACCTGGGACACGTCCGCGGGCGCGCTGGCCGAGGTCTACCAGCGCATCCTGGCGCGCTCCCGCACGGCGGCCCGGGGCTCTCGCCGCTGATGAACACGCAGGCGCTGCCGGTCCTGATGTACCACTCGGTGCCCGCCGCCGGGCCCGGGGACGTGCTCGCCGTGCCCGCCGCCCGCGTGGCGGAGCAGTGGCGGGCGCTGCGGGCGCAGGGCTGGGAGCTGATGGGGCTGACCGCCGGGCTCGCCGCGAAGGCGGCGAGCCCGGGGCGGCGCATCGTCTGCCTCACGTTCGACGACGCGGTCGACGACTTCGCGGGGGTGCCCGACCTGCTCGCCGCGCACGAGGCCTGCGCGACGCTGTACGTCCCGACTGCGCACGTCGGGGGCGAGGCCGGGCCGCTGGGCTACGACGCCGGGCGCCGAATCCTCACCTGGGGCCAGCTGGCGGCCCTGCCCGACGCGGTCGAGCTCGGCAGCCACGGGCACCGGCATCGGCCGCAGGACCTACTGGGCCGCCGGGCACTCGGCCGGGAGCTGGAGACCTCCCGGCGGGCGATCGCGGAGCGCACCGGGCGCGACGCGGTCTCGTTCTGCTACCCGCACGGGTACGCGAGCCGGGGCACGGCCGGCACCGTGCGGGCGGCCGGGTTCGCCAACGCCTGCGTGATCGGCCACCGGGTCGCGCGGGCCGGCCGCGACAGCGCCTGGCGGCTGCCGCGGCTGCACGTCAAGCCGGAGCACTCCGGCGGCGACCTGGTGCGGATGGTCACCGGCGGCGCCGGTCCCCGCGCCCGGGTGCTGGCCCTGGCGCAGCCACCCTGGCGGGGAGTCCGCCGGGCGGTGCACGCCACGACGGGGGTCGTCCTGACCTGACGATCGACGAGCGAACGAGCGAGCGGGCGCGGCGCCATCACCGGTGTCGTCCGCCGCCGAGCGCCACGCACGGGGTGACGCGCGCACGTCACCCCCGTACCACGAAGAACGCGAGACCCGCACCGCGCACCGCGGGGCGGCGCCTCGACCACAAGGGGGGAGCAACACCATGGGCCGAGTCAACGGTCAGGAATTCGACTACATCGTCATCGGCGGCGGATCCGCCGGGTGCGTCGCCGCCGGGAAGCTCGCGGAGGACCGCGACGCGCGGGTGCTGATGCTGGAAGCCGGCCGGGGGGACGGCAACCCGCTCATCCACATCCCTGCGGGGATCGGGATGCTCAAGAGCGAGGACTACGAGTGGCCGCTCTACTCCGAGCCGCAGCGGCACTGCAACGGCCAGCGGATCGCGATGCGCCAGGCCAAGGTCGTCGGCGGGGGCGGGTCCATCAACGCGCAGGTCTTCACCCGGGGGGCCCCGTACGACTTCGATCTTTGGGAGAACGCGTACGGCGCGGCAGGCTGGGGCTGGGAGCAGGTGTCGGCGGTCTACCGGCGCGGCGAGCGCAACGACCGGCTCTCCGAGCCCTACCACGGGGTGGACGGGCCGCTCGGCGTCTCCGACCAGTCCGAGCCGCACCCTCTGTCGATGGCCTTCATCCGGGCGGGCCAGGAGGCGGGGCTGCCCTACAACGGGGACTTCAACGGGGCGCAGCAGTACGGCGTCGGGCTCTACCAGCGGACCACCTGGAACTCGCTGCGCAACAGCACCTCGGTGGCCTACCTGAAGCCGGCCCGCAAGGGCGGCAACCTGACCGTGCGCACGCACGCGCACGTGCTGCGCATCATCGTGGACGGCGGCCGGGCGGTCGGCGTCGACGTGATGATCAAGGGCCGCTTCCACACCTTCCGCGCGCAGCGCGAGATCGTGCTGTCCGCCGGCGCCTACCTCAGCCCGCACATCCTCATGCTCAGCGGTATCGGTGACCCCGAGATACTGGCTCGCGCCGGCATCGACACCGTGCACGAGCTGCCCGGCGTGGGCAAGAACCTCCAGGACCACCCGCGGGTCGACATGTGCTATTCCATCCGTCCGGAGATGTCGATGGACCTCTACGCGCGGCTGGTGCCCGGCGGGCTGGCGGTGCTGCAGTACGGCGCCTACCGGCGCGGGCCGCTCACCTCCACGCTGGCCGAGGCCGGGGCGTTCGCCTACGTCGACGCCGACGCGCCGGCGCCCGACCAGCAGGTCCACTTCATCCCCGCGATGACGAACGAGTTCAAGGCGCTCAGCGGGTATTCCACCGGGCACGGCGTGGGCATCGACGCCTACACCCTGCGCCCGGAGTCGCGGGGCCACGTCACGACGGTGAGCGCGGACCCGTTCCGGCTCCCGCTCATCGACCCGAACTTCCTCGCGACGGAGTACGACCTGCGCCAGCAGGTCGAGGGGGTCAAGCTGATGCGGCACATCATGAGCCAGCCGTCGATGGCGACGCTGGTCGAGCAGGAGTTCCTGTTCGAGTTCGACGAGGTGCGTACGGAGGCGCAGTACCGCCAGTTCGTCCGCAACCACATCGTCAGCGCCTGCCACCCGACCGGCACCTGCTCGATGGGCGACGGGCCGGACGCGGTGGTGACGCCGCAGCTGCGGGTGCGGGGACTGGACGGGCTGCGGGTGGCGGACGCCTCCGTCATGCCGACCGTGCCGAGCTGCAACACGCAAGCCCCGACGGTCATGGTCGGGGAACGGGTCGTGGACTTCATCCGGGCGGAGGCGGAACCAGCCGGCCAGGGCGCCGGCTCGCGCCCGCTTCCGACCGCCACGGGCTGACGCAACCGCTCGCGGGCGCGGCACCGGGTGATCTGCCACGGCCCCGGCGCCGCCCGCGAGCGCACACAACGAGGCGAGCAATCGCCGAGGGGAGTGGTTGATGTGGCGCGAAGAGTACTGGGGATCGGGATCGCCGTCCTGCTCGTGGTGGGCGTCGTCCTGGCGGTGATCTGGACCCGCGGGGGTTCCGACCCCGAACCCGAGCGGCCCACGGCTGCGCCCTCGACACCCAGCCACAGCCAGCCCGCCAGCAGCAAGGAGGTCTACGTGGACTGCGCCGCCCCCGGCGGCGGGGACGGCACGAGGACGCGCCCCTGGACCTCGCCCGCCTCGCTGGACGACGTCTGGCTGCCGCAGGGTGGGACCGTCTTCCTCAAGCGTGGCTGCTCCTGGGACGTCCCGGTGAGCGTGTCGGGCTCGGCGACGGAGTCCGAGCCCATCCGCGTGACCGCCTACGGCGAGGGTGCCGCGCCGGTCCTCAGCGCCTCCTCGGTGCCCCGGGAGACGGCGGTTCTCACGCTCGAGACGCCGCACATCCGCGCGGACGCGCTGCACATCCGCAAGGCCGCGGGCGCCGGCGTCTCGATCAAGGGCGATGGCGGCAGCGTCTCCGACAGCGAAATCGAGGACGTGGCGATCGGCGTGCAGTTCCTCGGGCACCGCAGCACCGCGGAGCGGATGAACATCCACGACCTGAACATGCTGATCAACACCCCCGGCGGCAACGACGACGCGGGCGCGATCGGGTTCAGCGTCGAGGCGCACGACGTGACGATCGCCGACTCCACGTGCACCAACTGCGTGGCCCCGAGCTACGACTACGGCCATGACGGGGGCTTCGCGGACATCTGGAACTACGGCGACCGCCTCACGATCCGGGGCTCCACCGGCAACAACGTGGACGGGTTCCTCGAGGTCGGCGGCAACCGGAAGGACGCCTCCGCCGTCGACGTCCGCCTCATCGACAACAAGGTCACGTCGGTGGGCGGCTTCATCTGGCTGCACACGGAAGGGGATTACGCGATGCGGATCGGGCGCGTCGAGGCCCGCGGCAACACGATCGACAGCGATTCGCGCACCGAGATCCTAGGCGGGGCGATCGAGACGATCGAGTTCTACGACAACACGGTGAGTTCCACCTCCCAGATCACCCACGACGCACGTCCGGCGCAGCACCGGGACAATCGGTACACGCTGCCGCAGGGCGTGAACGTGGGGTTCGACCTGGATGGATCGGAGACGCTGCAGCGGCGGTGACGCGCAGGGCTATCCTTCTGGCGTGGCGAAGGACATCGACGCTGGTCACCTGGCGGACGCGGCGGCGGACGACGATCTCGTCCCGCTCCCGTCGCGGGCGACGGTGTCCGGTGCCCGCCGCCTGGTCGTGAAGGTCGGCTCCAGTTCGCTGACCAACGACGACGGCATCCTCGACGTCGCGCACCTGGGCAACCTCTCGGACGCGCTCGCGGCGCGGCGACTCTCGGGCCACGAGGTCGTCCTCGTCTCCTCGGGGGCGATCGCCGCGGGCATCGTGCCGCTGGGGTTGCGGGCGCGACCGCGCGACCTGGCCACCCAGCAGGCTGCGGCGAGCGTCGGCCAGGGCGCGTTGGTGGCCGCGTACACGACGGCCTTCGGGCGGCACGGACTCACCGTCGGACAGGTGCTGCTCACGGCCTCCGACCTGACCCGCAGCGGGCATTACGTGAACGCGCGCCGGGCCATCGCCCGGTTGTTGCGTCTCGGGGTGGTGCCGGTGGTCAACGAGAACGACGCGGTGGCCACCGACGAGATCCGTTTCGGCGACAACGACCGCCTGGCGGCCCTGGTGGCGCACCTGGTCAGCGCGCAGGCGCTGGTCCTGCTGACCGACACGGACGCTCTCTACGACCGGCCGCCCACCGAGCCCGGCGCGCAGCGGATCGGTGAGGTGTCGTCCTGGTCCCAGATGGCCAGCGTCCGGGTGCGGGGGTCGACCACGAAGATCGGCACCGGCGGCATGGTCACGAAGGTGGAGGCGGCCCGGATCGCGACCGGCGCGGGGGTCCCGACGCTGTTGGCGAGCGCCCGGGACGCGGTGGAGGCGCTCGCCGGCGAGGACGTGGGGACGTTCTTCGCGCCGACCGGACGCCGCCCGCCGAGCAAGCGCCTGTGGCTGGCGCACGCCAGCGAGCCGGAGGGTCGGCTGGTCCTCGATGAGGGGGCGGTGCGCGCGGTGCTGGGCGGGCGGGCCTCGCTGTTGCCGGCCGGGATCGTGGAAGTCAGCGGGTCGTTCGACGAGGGCGCGCCGGTCGAGCTGGCCGACCGGGCGGGCGTACCCGTCGCGCGCGGCCTGGTCTCGTACTCCAGCGACGAGCTGCCGCGCCTCCTCGGCCGCAGCACCCACTGGCTGCGGGACGTCTTCGGCTCCCCGTCCGCGCGTCCGGTGGTGCACCGCGACCACTTGGTGCTCCTCACGGTGGGTTGACGACCTGCTGCCCGTCACGCGCGCTGGGTGAGGCTCACGTCGAACGGTGGGGTGAGGCTCAGGTCGAGCGCTGGGCGAGGCTCAGGTCGAGCGCTGGGCGAGGCTCGTGTCACGCCCGGTGGGTGAGGGTCACGTTCTGTCGCCGTGGGAAGAATCACACGACCTCCGGAAGCGGTGTTCACCTCCAGTGAGGCGGGTGCGCTGCAGGGTGGTTACGGTCGGGACATGTCGTACCAGATAGCGCGCGCGCACATCCGGGACCTGCCGCGCGTGAAGCCGCTGTGGAAGTCGATGCTACGCCGGTACGCGGACGTCGCCGGTGGAGATTGGCCGGTACGGGACCCCGCCACCGCGTGGGCCCGGCGGCACGAGGAGTACCTGAGCTGGCTCAACGAGGGCGCCGGGGTCATCTTCCTGGCGATCGATTCCGAGACCCAGGACGTGGTCGGCTACGCGGCCCTGCACTTCTGCGTGTCCGGGTCGACGTTCGACACGGGGGAGCGGTTCGGGGAGTTGGAGTCCCTGGCGGTCTCGGAGGAACTGCGCGGCCGGGGCATCGGGTCCCAACTCCTGGAGGCCTGCCGGTCGGAGCTCTCGCGGCGGGAGATCTCGTTTTGGGCGCTGGAGACGCTCGCGGCCAACGTCGAGGCGACGAGGCTCTATGAGCGGTCGGGCTTCACGCCGTTCATGCTGCGGATGATCCAGCGGGTCTCCGACGTCCCGCTCGCGGACCCGATGACCGCTCCGCTCGTGCTGCCGTCCTCGAAGCTCGGGGTCGCGGCCCCCGCGGTGCAGGCGCCCTTGGCCGAGCCCCCGGCCGCGCCGCCCGCGGCGGGTGACGTCGCGCCGCCCGCGGCGGGTGACGTCGCGCAGCCGGGCGGGGTAGCCGGGGCTCCCCCGGGGCAGGCCCGGCAGGCCACAGACGGCCGCACGGGCGCGGACAAGGGCACGGGCAAGGACTCGGGTTCGGCCACGGACACGGCCGCGATGACGGCCGCGGACGCGCCGTCGGCGCCGGTCACCGAGGACACCGACGAGGCGCACGCGGCGCCGGACGAGGTCACGCCGCGGGTCCGTGAGGCCGCCGAAGCGGCCCGGTTCGCGTCGCGGGAGCTGGCGCTGGCGACGCGGGACCGCAAGGACGAGGCGCTGCGTGCGATGGCCGACGCCCTGGTCGAGGCGACCGAGCGGATTCTCATGGCCAACTGGCAGGATGTGCAGCGGATGCGGTCGGCCGACGCTCCTGACGGGCTCGTGGACCGCCTCTCGCTGGACGCCACCCGCGTGGCGGGCATGGCTGAGGGTCTCCGGAAGGTGGCGACGCTCCCCGACCCGGTCGGGGAGGTCGTCCGCGGCTCGCGGCTCGCGAACGGTCTGACGCTGCGCCAGGTGCGGGTCCCTCTCGGCGTGGTCGGCATGATCTACGAGGCGCGGCCCAACGTCACCGCGGACGCCGCGGGCCTGTGCTTGAAGAGCGGCAACGCGGTCATCCTGCGCGGCGGGTCCGCGGCGGCGGACTCCAATCGGGCGATCGTCGCGGTACTCGCCGACGCCGTCGCGAGCGTGGGCCTGCCGGCGGACGCGATCGGGTTGCTCGACGGCGACCACGAGGAGGCGGTGTCGCTGATGCGCGCGCGAGGGCTCATCGACGTGATCATCCCGCGCGGCGGCGAGCGCCTGATCCGGACGGTGGTCGGCTCCTCGCGCGTGCCGGTGATCGAAACGGGGAGCGGCAACGTGCACGTGTACGTCGACGCGGCGGCCGACCTGGCCAAGGTGCTCCCCATCGTGCTGAACGCGAAGACGCAGCGGCCCAGCGTGTGCAACGCGGCGGAGACGCTGCTCGTGCACGCGGCGGTGGCGCAGGACTTCCTCGCGGACGCGCTGCCGCGGCTGGCCCAGGCGGGCGTGACCCTGCACGGGGACGAGCGGGCGGTGGCGGCCGGGGAGGCCGTGGGCGTCAGCGTGCTCGACGCGACGAGCGAGGACTGGGCGACGGAGTTCCACGGCCTGGAGATGTCGGTCGGCGTGGTGGACTCGCTGGACCACGCGCTGCGCCACGTCACGCGGTTCAGCACCGGGCACACCGAGGCGATCGTCACCGAGGACCTGGGCGCCGCGCGACGGTGGACCTCCGAGGTGGACGCGGCGGTCGTGGCGGTCAACGCCTCGACACGGTTCACGGACGGGGGTGAGTTCGGGTTCGGCGCGGAGATCGGGGTCAGCACGCAGAAGCTGCACGCGCGGGGTCCGATGGCGCTGTCGGAGCTGACGAGCACGAAGTGGGTGCTGGAGGGCGACGGTCAGGTCCGCGGGTAGCGGGTGAGTTCAGCCGCGCTCGCTGGATCGGCGGCCGCCCGGGTCCGCCGGCTCTTCGACGTCGGCCTCGCCCGCCAGCGTGTCGTGGGCCACGTAGTAGGTCGGCCGCCGCTGCAACATCGTGTACATGCGCCCCACGTACTCCCCGAGGACGCCGAGGCACAGAAGCTGCACGGCCCCGACCGACGCGACCACGGCGACCGTGGACGTCCACCCCGCGACCGTGAGCCCCAGCAGCCGGGCCACCAGGGCGTAGACCAGGACGCCGAGGGCGGCGATCCCGCCGAGCAGGCCGCACCAGGTCGCGAGGCGCAGCGGCGCCATCGAGTGCCCCGTGACGCTGTCCACGGTGAGGGCGATCATGCGCGCGAGGGGGTACTTGGAGTCGCCCGCGGCGCGCGGGGCGCGCGCGTAGTCGACGCTGGCGCTGGGAAACCCGAGGGCCGGTACGACGAGCCGCAGGACGCGGTGCTGCTCGGGCAGGGCGTTGACCGCGTCCACGGTGGCGCGGCTCATGAGCCGGAAGTCCCCGGCGTGCCGGGGGATGTCCTCGCCCGCGAGGGCGCGCATCGTCGCGTAGAACGCGCGGGCGGTGCCCCGCTTGAACGCGGTGTCGCTCGCGCGGTCCGCCCGGACGCCGTACACGACGTCAACCCCCTGCTCCCGCGCGGCGGCGAGCATGCGCGCGATCGTCTCCGGGGGATCCTGGAGGTCGGCGTCGATCGTCACGACGTACGCGCCACGCGCGCGGGCCAGCCCCGCGGTGATCGCCGCCTGGTGGCCGGCGTTGACGCGCAGGCGCACGACCCGCAGCGCGGGCCAGTCCCGACGGAGTCGTTGGAGGACGACCGGGGTCGCGTCCCGGCTGCCGTCGTCGACGGCGAGTACCTCGTACGCGAGGCCGAGTCCGTCGAGGACCGGGCGCAGGCGGTCCGCGAAGAGCGGGAGGACATCCTCCTCGTTGTAGATGGGGACGACCACCGACAGCGCCACCGGCTCGCCCCGGGAAGGCCCGGACATGAACCCCAGGCTAGACGCCCTGCCCGGCAGAGCCGTTCGGCGCTGAAGGATCGCCCTCGGTCGACGGGCCGGGGGCGTGTGGGCCCGTGGGCGCACCCGCACCCCGGCGCGCGGATAGGCTGCCCCCATGTCGATGACCAGCGCCCTGCTTGCGTCCGCGGTGCTCGCGGCCGGATCCCTCGCCGCGGAGACCGGCGGGCCCCACGTCGTCTGGCAGCTGCCGATCCCCGCGATCGCGTACGGCGCGATCTCGCTCGGGATCTTCGCCCTGCTGCTCGGCATCACGTGGATGTTCCGCAACGCCGGCCACACGCTGATGGTCGGGCCGGACACCGTCGAGCACGGCAAGCACCGCGCGTCAGGTCACGGGACGTCTGAGGGAGGCACCGGCCCGGGTCACTGACGTGACGCCAGTCCGGCTCGGGGTCATGGGCGGTACGTTCAACCCCGTCCACCACGGGCACCTGGTCGCGGCGAGCGAGGTCGCGCACCGGTTGAAGCTCGACGAGGTCGTCTTCGTCCCCACAGGTCAGCCGTGGCAGAAGGACCACGACCTGCTGGCCTCCCCGGAGCACCGGTATCTGATGACCGTGATCGCGACGGCCTCGAACCCCCGGTTCTCGGTGAGCCGCGTGGACATCGACCGCGCCGGGCCCACGTACACCATCGACACCCTGCGCGACCTACGCCGCGAACGACCGGAGGCGGAGCTCTTCTTCATCACCGGGGCCGACGCGCTGCATCAGATCCTGTCCTGGAAGTCCGCGGACGAGCTGTGGGACCTCGCGCACTTCGTGGGGGTCACCCGCCCTGGACACCACTTGTCGGACAAGGGCCTGCCGAAGGGCGAGGTCACGCTGACCGAGATCCCCGCGATGGCCATCAGCTCCACCGACTGCCGCGCGCGCGTGGCGGCGGGCGAGCCGATCTGGTACCTCGTCCCCGACGGCGTGGTGCAGTACATCGGCAAGTACCGTCTCTATTGCACGGCCAAGACCCCTCCGTCGACGGCGATCGAGCTGCCCTCTGGGCGGAGGAACCTGTGAGGTTCGGCGTCCGGAGCCCGGGTCGACCGCGCGCCATGGATTTCGTCGACCCGTCGATCACCTGGAGGAACCCGCGCCTGTGGTAGCCACCGAGCACGCCAGGACCCTCGCCCGCCTCGCCGCGACCGCGGCCCAGGACAAGCTCGCGACCGACCTTCTGGCGTTCGACGTCAGCGACCGGCTCGCGCTCACCGACATCTTCCTGCTCGCCTCCGCGCCGAACGACCGCCAGGTCTGGGCGATCGTGGACGCCGTCGAGGAACGGATGCACCGCGAGGGATACCCGATCAGCCGGCGTGAGGGCGATCGAGAGGCCCGGTGGGTGCTCCTCGACTTCGGCGATCTCGTGGTGCACGTGCAGCACCAGGAGGAGCGCGTCTTCTACCAGCTGGAACGCCTGTGGAAGGACTGTCCGGTCGTCTCGCTGGGCCTCGATGGCGACCAGCCGGAGACGAACCCTCGCGTCGAGGTCGAACCTGGCGACGAGCCTGACCCTCGGGGAGAGGATGCGCGTGGCGCTCAGGGCGAGGATGCGCGTGACGCTCAGGGCGAGGATGCGCGCGTCCCTCAAGGAGAGGATGGGCCTGGCGCTCAGCGAGACGATGAGGGTGCGGGCGCCCAGCTGCGGGCCGGGGGAGCCGCCGGATGAGCGCCGCGTTCCCGACCATCCACAGCATGTCGAGCCCGATGCCGAAGAACCCGCGGCGCGTGGTCTTCCTGCGTCACGGCGTGACGGAGCACAACGCGCGCGGCCTGTGGCAGGGGCACCTCGATACCCCGCTGACCGACGACGGCCGTGAGCAGGCCCGCGCGGCGGCTCCCTCGATCGCGGCGTACGAGCCCGCGGTCGTGGTGAGCAGCGACCTGGCCCGGGCCGCGGAGACGGGGGAGATCCTGGCGGAGGCCTGCGGCCTGCCCGCGCGGCGCGACCCGCGGTTCCGGGAGATCAACGTCGGCTCCTGGCAGGGCCTGGACGCCGCCGGGGTGGAGGCCGCCTTTCCGGGCGCCATGGCCCGTCTCGCCACGGGGGAGGACCTGCGCCGCGGGGGAGACGGGGAGCGCGTGGCGGACGTGGTGGCGCGTGCCCGCCCGGCGCTCGACGAGGTGATCGCGCAGCTGGAGCCCGGTCAGACCGCGCTGATCGTGACGCACGGCGTGTGCGCGCGTACTGTGGCGGCGGACCTGGCGGGCATCGACCAGACGACCGCCTGGCTGTCCCTGACCGGCCTGGGCAACTGCCACTGGGCCGAGGTGGCCCAGTCCTCGCCGTCCCGGTGGCGCCTGGCGCTGTGGAACGGTCGCGCGACGCCCCTGGGGCGGTACGTGAAGGAGTCCCACGGCTACTGACCGCGCCCCTGGCCAGAAGCCGTCGTCAGGACTGCACCGTCAACCCGCCGCGAGGATCCGGCGGAAGTCCTCCAGCAGGAGCGATGATCCGGCGAGCACGTCAGCTTCACCGTTCCACCAGAAGTAGCCGCCGATGAAGCCGGGCACGTCCGGGCGGAGCGCATAGTAGTAGTCCATGAGCGCGGCCGCCTCGTCGCGGGTGGCTGCCGTCACGGGATCGGCCAGCCCCACCTCGCCGAAACCCAGCGCCGCCTGCGGAAACATGGTGCGCAGCGCGTCGAAGAGCGGGGTCCAGGTCGGCGGGCGATAGTCATTGCAGTCCGGCTCGTAGTAGCTGACGAGGACATAGTCGAGGCCGGACTTGAGGCGGGCCGGGATGTTGGCCGCCAGCCACGGCAGCATCTCGTGGTCCGCCCGCTCCCAGCAGTCGGGGTTGTAGTACGTGGTCAGCGCGGTCGCTTTGCCGGCGGCTGCGACGACGTCGTACGCGGCGGCGACCTTGGCGACCACATCAGACGTGCGGCCCAGCCACTCGCCGTTGACCTCGTTGCCGATCTCCCAGATTGCGACCTGGTCGCCGAACGCCTCGAGGTAGCGCTCGGTGCGCCGAACGTACTCCGCCACCGACACGTGCGCGACCTCCGAGGAGTCCAAGATCTCCCCGAGGATGTCCGCGCGCGGGGCAAGGGTCGCCACCGCGTCGGCGTACGAAGCGGCCTTCATCTCCCGGTCGAAGACGATGCGGACGGCGATACGGCGGGGGAGCGCGTCCAGGCACGCCGCGACACGGTCGAGCGAGGAGATGTCATCGATGGTCACTCCGAAGAGCGGGGTAGGCCAGGCGGGCGGTCCGGACGCAGGACTCGCGCCACGGGCCGGCCTCGTCCCGGACGCGGCCTCCGGGGTGGGCGGGAGGGCCGTCGCGTGAGGCACGGCGACCCGCCCGTTGCCAAGCCACCGCGACGCCCTCTCGAACCACGACGACATGCTCGACTCCCATGGCCGCTCGGGCGCTGCCGCCAGGGTGCGACATTCCGGCTCTCCCGTGCCGTTCGAGGATACTGCCGCGGTGACGAGCGCAGGAAGTACGCAACGATCGCGGTAGTGCGTGGGCCAAGGAGGCAACGCTGGGGCAGTACTGGCGAGGGGTGCTGGGATTTGAGGTTGGCGCGGCGCGGGCGATACACTCGTCCGGTCCCCGCAGGGGGCAGCGGGGCTGTAGCGCAGTTGGTAGCGCACCTCCATGGCATGGAGGGGGTCAGGGGTTCGAATCCCCTCAGCTCCACAACGCACGTACGAACCGCCCGAACCCACGACATGGACTCGCTTGTTCGATGGGGGCTGTCGGAAGCCGGCCGGGACGCTGCTGTGGCGCGTTCGGCGTCGTGTGAGCGCGGCAGGTCACCGGAATGCGCGACTGATCGCACCGCTGAGCTGTGCGAGCTGTATCCAGATGGCGAAGCGATGCACCGGGCGCAGCAGCCACCGCAGCGGTGCCAGCCAGGAACGGACGCGAGCGGGGTCGCGCACCCACATCGTGAAGATGCGCAGGTGCGTCCCGCCCGCGGCCGGTTCGAGTTCGATCCGGACGCGCCGGGCGTTGGACTTCGGCGCGTCGGGCCAGGTGAAGCACCACTCGATGAACCGGAGCTCCGCGAACGCGGTGACCTCGATCCGTGCGGTGCGGTACGCGGGTCGGACCCGAATGGGCTTACCGTCGGGTCGCCGCGTCAGTGCGTGTGCGGTCCACGTTGACCCCGCGGCGATGCGGGTAGGTGGGTTCTCGACGTGGCCTGTGCCCGGTTCCCACTCCGGCATCCGCGTCGGATCGGCAAGGAGTTCCCACACCCGCTCCATCGGCGCGGGCGCGAAGCCCTCCGACACCCCGGACAGGGTGCTCGGCTCCGAGGTGTGCTGCGGCCGTACCGGGTGACGCACGGCCTCATCGAGTCTCGCGGCCACCGCTTGGGGTGTCGTGCCCAGACGGTGCAGGATCGCCTCAATCAGACCGCTCGACTCGTCAAGCAGCTCGCGCAGCACTGCGGCAGCATCGCCGCTGTTCTTCCCCTCGGCGGACGACTTGATGACCTCCTGAGCACGCGGGCTCCACTCGGAGATGCCTGTCTCGTGGAAGGTGATTCGCCCCGGTGTCGGCATCTCGGTGCGAATGCCGAGGGATGCCAGCTGCTCGGCGTGCTGCGTGTCCACGGCTTCGCGCGCCGCATCGAGGGTGACCCCGAAGCTCCGCAGTACCTGCCCCGCGACCTGCTCGCTCACCACGAGCGCGAGAAGCATGTGGTCGATGTCGACCTTGTGCTGCCCCAGACGGGAAGCTTCCTCCATCGCCGTGACCGACAGCGTGTGGCTCGTCGCAGCGGCGGCAGTGATTCTGCTCAACGGTTCCTCCTCGGCACGGGAATCGATGGGTCGATCCGCTTCGCGTACTTTTTATGTACCGCCTGGCGCGACACCCCCAGCGCGTCGGCGACCTCCTTCCAGCTCATGCTGGCTCGCAGCCCCGCCTCCACCTGCGCAAGCTCAAGACGATCGGCGAGCGCACGCAGCGAAGCGATCGCCCGCAGCCCTACACGCGGATCGCTCGTATCTGCCGCGATCTCGACAACCTGCAAAGACTCCATGCAATCAACCTACATTGCTAACAGTGAGTAGTCAACTAGGATTGCTAACGTCACGCACTTGTTCGCGCGGGCCGGTACCCCAGTGCGACGGCCCCCGACCGGAACTCCCGGCGGTCCACGAGCTCGAGCTGGATGCGTTCGCGCAGGCCGGAGAGCAACGTCGGCCCGTGTCCGGCGAGGACCGGATGCACGAGGAACTCGTACTCGTCGATCAGTCCCAGATCTGCCAACGCGAGGGGGAGCGTCACGCCCCCCACGTACAGGCCGTCGCCTGGCTCTTGCTTGAGCCGCTGAACCGCGTGCCTTACGTCGCCCTGTACGAGCTCGGCGTTCCAATCGACCGCGCTCAGGGTGCTCGACACGACGTACTTCTTCGCCCGGTCGATGGTCTGCGCGAACGGGATCTCCCACTCATCCATCCAGTCCGGCCACGTGCCCGTGGCCGGCCGCCGCCACGCGGACTCCATCATCTCGTAGGTCACCCGGCCGAAGAGCAGAGCGTCGACTCGTTCCATCTCCGCGGTCCAGTAACGCATCGACTCCTCGTCCGGGGGGAGCCCGGCCTCGTGATGGCAGCAGCCGTCGAGCGTGACGTTGATCGCGTAGCGAAGTGGTCTCATCTGGCGCTCCCTTCACGCGCGTGACGCGCAGCCAGCGGATCGTGGGGAAAGGGCGCGTCCGGAGCTCCGGGCGGGTGGCCATTCAGCTGGTCCCAGGGTGGGCCGGGGCCGGCGTGTCAGGTCGGGGCTGGGCCTCCAGCTGGGCCATCAGCTCCGGCGTCGGGGGCGGCAGCTCGTCGTGGTGCACCCCGAACGCGGAGCCGGCCGCAAGGTCCTCGATCCAGAACTCCAGGGTCCGCCGAACCGTGCGAAACGCCAGGTCGTCCCACGGGATCTCGTCCGGGCGGACCAGGGCGTTCTCGATCGTCTCGGGGCCGGGTGCCAGATCCAGGTCGAGCAGGCGGGCCCGGTAGTAGACGTGCAGCTGCCCCGAGAACTCCAGATCGATCACGCTGAAGAGCCCCTCGATCTCGACGCGGGCGCCCGCCTCCTCCAGGGTCTCCCGAGACGCGCCCTGCGAGCTCGTCTCGCCGATCTCCAGGAAGCCCGCCGGCAGCGTCCAGAACCCGGCCCGGGGTTCGATGCTGCGCCGGCACAACAGGATGCGCGGTCCGTCGGCCTGGCCCCACCACACGGGGACGGTGCCCACGACGTTGATCGGGTTCACGTAGTCCACGTACCCGCAGGCGGTGCATACCGCTCGCGGCCGGTCCTCCATCGCCGGGACGCGTTGTGCGGTGGGCGAGCCGCACAGGCGGCAGAACCGGATCGGGGGCGGGGTCATGGATCCTAGGGTGGCATCTGCCCCGCCCGCTCAATCGTCGGGCTCCGTGACGGTGAAGGCGCTCATGGGCAACCGGGCGGCGTGCAGGTACATCCCGACGTTCCCGAGCAGGGACCGCTTCAGGTAGTCGGTACGGATCCGCTCCGCCTCGGTGTGGATGCAGAACTCCTGACCGGCCGAGTAGCCGATGCACGGCTTGCGCAGGCCGCCCGCGACCGCCGGCACGTCCGTGGAGAACGGCCAGTGCGTGGTCACGAACGGCTCGCCCACCGACTCCAGGCCCGCCCCGCAAGCCCGTACGAACGGATGGTCCTCATCGATCAGCCAGCTCTCCTTGGCGGCGGCGATCTCGTCGGCCCGGCCCGTGTACGACCTGCGGTAATAGGTATTAACCTCCACCTCAGCGTTAAACTCAGGGATCTGCCCGGCCAGACGGTCGAGCACGCCTTGAACCTGGGCGACCACCGAGTCGGGCGTCTCCCCCGGCACGATCCGACGGTCGAAGACCATCGTCGCGGTGTCCGGGATGATCGCCAGCGCGTTGGGCGCGATGTCGAGCATCGTCAGGGCGATCTGCGAGCGCCCGAGGTGCGGGTCGACGAGGGCGTGCGCGTCCACCTCCTCCTCCAAGGCGCAGATCAGGTGCGCGGCGTGGACGGCCGCGTTCACCCCGAGCCACGGGGAGCTCCCGTGGCAGCTGCGGCCGTGCACCGTCACCTTGAGCTCGACCCTTCCGCGGTGGCCGAGGGCCACCTTGAGGCTGGAGGGCTCGCAGCACACCATCGCGTCCACCGCCAGCCCGTGCTCGGGCATCGTGTCCGCCACGAACTTGCGCATGGAGAACATCTCGCCCGGCTCCTCCATGGCGACCTGCACGAGCAGGAACCGGCCCGGCCAGACGTACCCCTCCTCCCGCAGCCGCGCGAGGATCGCTCCGGCGTATACCTGCGCGGCCAAGCCGCCCTTGAGGTCGGAGGAGCCGCGCCCGTGGATGACCTCGACCTCCTCCACCGCGCTGTGATCGACGTCCGGCGTCGGGACGATCGCCAACTCGGCGCCCCAGGGGACGAACGGCGACCACTTCGCGCCGTTGCCCTCCTCCACCACGTCCATGTGCCCGTTGAAGAGGAGCGAGGGGCCCTCGGCGAGGCCGTCGATCAGGGCGACCACGTTGCCCCAGGAGTCCCGGAACACCTGGTCGTAGCCGAGCGCCCGCATCTGGGTGAGCAGCAGCTCGGAGACGGCGCGTTCCTCGCCGGTGATGGAGGGGGTACGGACCAGCCGACGCGTGAACTCGACCAGCTCGGGCGCGAACGACGCGGCGAGCTCCCTGGCCCGCGCGATCACCTCCGGGGCGACCCCCTGCTCACCTGCGGGGCGGGGTGCGGGATCCCGTGCGTCGGACATGACGTCTCCTCTCGGGCGCGAGCCGGGCTGGAGCGCGCCGGGGGATCGGCAACCGCAAAGCCCGCAGGCCCGCCCTCGGAAGGAGAGCTGCCGAGACCCGCCTGGGCAGGGAGCGAAGACTCGACGCGACCGTCAAAACGGTACGCGCATCTGCGCCGATCGCCTCCCCGAAGGGAACCCC
>JBDIAS010000026.1:0-28348 GCA_039812465.1 Austwickia sp.
CCGACGACGACGACTCCGACGACGATGACGACTCGGACGACGATGACGACTCCGACGACGACGATGACGATGACGATGATGACGACGACTCAGATGACGACGACTCGGACGATCTGAACTCGACGCGCCACTGATCCGCCCCTCGCCACCGGCGCCCAGACCCGACGCCTACACTCACGCCTGCGGCTCCCGCCGCAGCAACACGTTACGGCCACCCCTGCGGCCGTAGCCCCCGTGAGATGAAGAGGCCCCGTGGAACTGACCTACTGGCACGCCGTGATCCTGGGCGTCGTCGAAGGGATCACCGAGTACCTGCCGATCAGTTCCACGGGGCATCTGACCGTGACCGAGAAGCTGCTGGGGATGCAGATCGAC
This sequence comes from Austwickia sp., assembly GCA_039812465.1. Classification (GTDB taxonomy): domain Bacteria; phylum Actinomycetota; class Actinomycetes; order Actinomycetales; family Dermatophilaceae; genus Austwickia. The sequence goes on from JBDIAS010000026.1 coordinate 376, forward strand.
GACCCCGCGGTGACCGGCTACACGGCGACTATCCAGATCGGGGCCATCGCCGCGACCCTCGTCTACTTCTGGTCCAAGATCATCCGGCTGCTCAAGGCGTTCATCGCGGGCTTGCGCGACTCAGGAGCCCGGACATCGCACGACTGGACCCTCGCGCTGGCGGTCATCATCGGGTCGCTGCCGGTGGGCATCGTGGGCTTCTTCGGGCGCGGCATCATCTCCGGGCCACTGCGCAACCTCTGGGTGGTGGCGGCGGCGCTCCTGGGCTGGAGCGTCGTGATGTGGGTGGCAGAGCGCCGCTACGACCGGATCGTCGCCGCGGGCAAAGAACGCTCCGAGGACGACCTCACGATCATGGACGGCGTCAAGCTCGGGCTGGTGCAGTGCTTCTCGCTGATCCCCGGCGTGTCCCGCTCCGGCGCCACGATCTCGGCCGGCCTGCTCGGCGGGGTCAACCGGGTCGTATCCACCGAGCTGTCGTTCTTCCTCGCCATCCCCGCCCTGACGGCCGCCGGGCTGTTCGGCCTACGTGACTTCGACACGAACGTGCTGCCGATCGGCCCGTCGATCCTCGGCGTGGTCATCTCGTTCGTTGTCGCCTACGCCGCGATCGCCTGGCTGCTGCGCTTCGTGGCGACCAACTCCCTGCGGTTGTTCATCTACTACCGCGTGATCGCGGGGATCGCCTTGGGCGTCGCTTTGATCGCGGGTTGGATCACCCCGAACTGACCTGGCGGTTTCCCGGGGTCACGGTTCTCTCCCGACGTGCGGATCTCCGCGCGGTGCAGGTCTCCCCGCGGTGCGGATCTCCGCCGTGCGGTTCTCCCACGTCGACCCTGACTCGAGGGTCGCCTCACAGCCACTTGTGTCGGCGAAACGTCACGTAGAGGCTGAGGCAAACCGTCAGCATCAGGCCGAGAATCACGTAGTACCCGTAGTCCGTGGCCAGTTCCGGCATGTGCTCGAAGTTCATCCCGTAGATCCCCGCGATCATCGTGGGGACCGCTGCGATCGCCACCCACGCGGAGATGCGCCGCATGTCCTCGTTCTGGCGTAGCCCCTGCTGGGCGAGGTGGGCCGAGAGGATGTCGCCGAGCAAGCGGTCGTAGGACTCCGCGTGCTCGGTCACCTGGAGGAGGTGGTCCAGGACGTCCGCGTAGAACGGTCGCAGCTTCTTCGGGACCAGTTCCTTGTGTTCGCCGAGGAGCCGGCGGAGCGACTCGACCAGGGGCAGGGTGCCGCGCTTGAACTCGAGCACCTCGCGCTTGAGCCGGTAGATCTCCGTGCCGTCCACGTCATGGTCGTTGTCGAAGACCGTCTCCTCGATGCCCTCGAGATCTCGGCTGAGCTCCACCTCGATGCACCGATATGTGTCGACCACGTGGTCGATGACCAGGTGTACGACGGCCATCGGGCCGAGTCTGATCAGCATCGGCTGGGCCTCGACCCGCGCCCGGATGTCGCCGAGCGGGTTGGCCTCGCCGTAGCGGACGGTGAGCACGAAATGGGCGCCAGCAAACATCATCAGCTCGCCGGTCTCCACGTCGCTGCTCTCCTCGATGTACCGCAGCGTCTTGAGCACGACGAAGATTGAGCTCTCGTAGACGTCGATCTTGGCGCGCTGGTTGCCGGTCATGGCGTCCTCGACGGCCAGCGGGTGGAGGTGCAGCCACCGGTTGAACCGATCGAACTCCTCCTGGGCGGGGTCCTTCAGACCGACCCAGAGGTACCCCTCGCCCGCCGCGATCAGGTCGGCGAGTTCCTGGGCGGGATCGTCGCAGTCGAAGCGCTGGCCGTCGCGGTAGACGGCGCTGTCGATCATCACGGGGATCATTGTGACGACCGCGGGGAGCAGTTCACCACCGGCCCTCGCGGAGGCCTCCGGCGCCGTCCCGCCCCGGCGCTCGGGCGGCCCCCGCCTACGATGGCCGCATGGCCACGGTCCTCCTGCTCCGGCACGGCCGCACGTCCGCGAACGCCTCGGGCGTCCTCGCCGGGTGGACGCCCGGCGTCGAACTCGACGATCGGGGGCGCGACCAGGCCGACGCGCTCGGAGCCCGCCTCGCCGACGCCCCCCTCGCGCTGGTGGTCACCAGCCCCCTCATCCGCTGCCGGCAGACCGCCGAGCGCGTGGTGGCGGCGCGGGCGAGCGCGGGGTCACCTGTGCCGGTGCGCGAGGACGAGCGGCTGGGGGAGTGCCGGTACGGGTCCTGGACCGGCCGTCCGCTCAAGGAGTTGGCCAGTGAGCCGCTGTGGCGCACCGTACAGAATCAACCGAGCGCTGCGCGCTTCCCGGACGGCGACGACTACCCCGGGGAATCGTTGCGGGACATGGCCGCCCGCGCGGTGAACGCGATCCGCCAGATCGACGCCCTCGTGGAGGCCGAGCATGGACCGAGCGCGCTCTGGGCGGCCGTGAGCCACGGCGACGTGATCAAGGCGATCGTGGCGGACGCCGCGGGCACCCCGCTCGATCTTTTCCAGCGCTACCTGATCGACCCGGCCTCGTTGTCGGTGGTGCGCTACACGACCGCGCGGCCGTTCCTGGTGCGGTTCAACGACACCGGGACGGCACCGGTCGCGCCGCCAGCGCCGCCTCAGCACGACCACGAGCACGACGACGAGCACGGCGAGCCGGCCCCGGAGATCGGGGACGCCCCGGTCGGGGGAGGCGCCGGGCCCGACGAGCGGGGCGCCTGAGCCGGGAGGGTAGGCGCGCCGAACGGGGCGCCTGAGCCAGCCGGGTAGGGATGCCAGGCGGGGTGCCGAAGCCGGCGAGCGGGGCGCCTGATCCGGCGAGCGAGCCCACCTCCGACGGGGAAAGTTGCAGGCCCGGCGGGCGAGCGCGCGTGTCGCCCGTCGGCGCCGACGGTAGGGTTTTGTCATGGCCCTCATCGAGTACGACCGGCCAGAGCGGTTCGTCGCTGGCACCATCGGCCCGCCGGGGCAGCGCGCGTTCTTCCTGCAGGCGCGCTCCGGGCGGCGTTCGACGTCCGTGGGGCTGGAGAAGACCCAGGTGGCCGTCCTCGCGGACCGTCTCAACGACCTGTTGGACGAGTACGCGGGCGGCGCGGCGACCGAGCAGGCCGCGAGCGCGTACGCGGACACGGCCCCGCTGGACACCCCGCTGGAGGAGGAGTTCCGGGTCGGAACGATGGGCCTGAGCTGGGACGGCACCGCCGAGCAGGTGGTGCTGGAGATGCACGCGGTCGGCGACGCGTTCGACCTCGCGGACGTCGAGGAGCTGGCGTCCAGCGGCGAGCTGGCCGAGGACCCGGCCACCGACCCCACCCAGCTGGTCCTGCGGGTCACGATGCCGGCCGCGATGGCGCGGGCGTTCGCGCGGCGCAGCCGCCAGGTCGTCTCCGCGGGCCGCCCGCACTGCCCGTTCTGCGCCGGGCCGATCGACCCCGGCGGGCACATCTGCCCGCGCGCGAACGGCTACCGCCGCTGACCAGGGCGTCCATGGGATCCGACTGCGGCGACCGGGAGACGGCGGGACACCCGGGACCCCTGGGCCGGGACCAGGGTGCACTCGACGCCGGTGCACTCGACGCCGCCGACGCCGCCTCCTTCGAAGCGCTGCGGCGGGGGGCGGTCACCGTGGTCGGTCGGCTGGCGGACGCGTCCAACGGGGTCCTGCTCGTACGCGTCGATGGCCTCGGTGAGGTGGCGCGCGCCGAGGCGGCGCGCAGCGGTTACGCGGTCTATAAGCCGATCCGGGCCGAGCGACCCCTGTGGGATTTCCCCGACGGGACGTTGGCCGACCGGGAGGTCGCCGCCTGCCTCATCGACCGCGCCGGCGGATGGGGGGTGGTCCCCGCGACCGTGCTGCGCGAGGGGCCGAGCGGGCCGGGCTCCCTGCAGCGCTGGATCGGGCCGCCACCCCTGGGGGTGCCGCTCGACCCCGACGCCCTGGAGGACCCGGATGCCCGGCGCGCGTCTCGGCCCCCGCCCGACCCGCGGGTCGTGGCGGTCGTCGCCTCCCACGACGTCGACCCGACCTGGCGTCCCGTGCTGCCGGCGCGGCTGCCCGACGGGACCGCGGTGGTCGTGGCACACGCCGACGCGGCCGAGTTGGCGTCGGTCGCGGTCCTGGACGCCGTACTGAACAACACCGACCGTAAGGGCTCCCACCTGCTACGCGACGACGACGGCAGGCTGTGGGGCATCGATCACGGCGTCAGCCTGCACGCCCAGGACAAGCTCCGCACGATCCTGTGGGGTTGGGAGGGCGACCCGCTCCCCGCGCCGGACGTGCAGCGGCTGCGGCGGCTACGGGACGTTCTCGACCAGCCGGGGACCCGCGGGCTCACCGCCCGGCTCCGCGCCCACCTGACCCCCGCAGAGATCGACGCCCTGCACCTGCGCGTGGACCGGCTGCTGACCACGGGCGTATTCCCCAGCCCCGCCCCGGACTGGCACGCGATTCCCTGGCCGCCGCTCTAGGCCGGTCGCCGGCAGGGGGGCGCAGGGGCCCGGTCCGTCGCAGGTAGGCTGCCCTGCGTGATCGCCTGGGAGCTGCCTGACCTGCCCGACCTGCCCGGATCCGGCCCCGTTCCCACGGTCGTGGACTCCGCGCGAGGACGCACCACGCTGAACCCAGGCCCGCAGGCCCGCATGTACGTCTGCGGCATCACGCCCTACGACGCGACCCACCTCGGCCACGCCGCCACGTACGTCACCTTCGACGTCCTCCACCGAGCGCTGCGCGACGCGGGGCACGACGTGCTGTACGTACAGAACGTCACCGACGTGGACGACCCCCTGCTGGTCCGCGCCGAGCGCGACGGCGTCGACTGGCGCGACCTCGCAGCCAGGGAGACACAGCTCTTCCGCGAGGACATGGCCGCGCTGCGGGTGATCCCGCCGGACCACTACATCGGGGTCGTCGAGTCGCTGCCCGTGATCGAATCCGAGGTGTCCGACCTGCTAACGCGCGGCCTCGCCTACCGGCTGCCGATCCCCGGCGGCGAGGAGGCGGGCGAGGGGGCCTGCGGGGACGTCTACCTGGATCTGGCGCAGCAGCCCGATTTCGGGGCGACCAGCTGCTGGGACCACGCCGCGATGGACGAGGTGTTCGCCGACCGCGGCGGCGACCCCGAGCGGGACGGCAAGCGCCATCGCTTCGACCCGCTGCTGTGGCGCGCCGCCCGCCCCGGAGAGCCCTCCTGGCCCTCGGCGACGCTCGGGGAGGGCCGACCCGGGTGGCACATCGAATGCACCGCGATCGCGCTGGAGTACCTCGGGATGGGATTCGACGTGCAGGGCGGGGGGAGCGACCTCATCTTCCCGCACCACGAGATGAGCGCGGTCCAGGCCAACGCTCTCACCGGCGAGCGCCCCTTCGCGGACGCCTTCGTCCACCAGGCGATGGTGGGCTACCAGGGGTCCAAGATGAGCAAGTCGCTGGGCAACCTGGTGCTGGTCAGCGCGTTGCGGGCACAGGGGGTCGACCCCATGGCGATCCGCCTGGCCCTGCTCGACCACCACCACGGCACGGACTGGGACTGGACCGACGAGGACCTGACGCGGGCCGAGGAGCGGCTCGGGACATGGCGGGTCGCCACCGGCCGACGCGCCGGCCCGTCGGCCGACGGCACGCTCACCGCCGTACGCGCAGCCCTTGCGGACGACCTCGACACCCCCGCGGCCCTGGCCGCGATCGACGCCTGGGCCGCGCGGGCCCTCGCGGAGTCTTCGGAGGCGGGCGAGGACGACGCGGACCCGCGCTCCCCGGCGCTCGTGGCCGACCTGGCAGACGCGCTGCTGGGGGTCCGTCTGTAGCGGCGCCCTCGGCGGTCGTCCGGCGACTTCGGCGAGTTGGAGCGCCTGGCGTCGTTCACCCGCCGTTCACGCGTCGTTCAGCTAAGCTGTTACGAGTATGGAACCTCTTGATCCCCAAGGATATTCGTGACGTTTCCAAGGCTCGGCGATCGAGTGGGGGCGGATAGCGATCCGCGCGCGGCCACGGACCGGGCGGACGGGCAGCGGATCGTCTCGGGTGGCGGCAGGCTGCCGGCCGGTCAGGAAGCGCCGCTGACGGTCCGCCCCTGGGTGCGGGGCGCTGCGGCGGCGACGGCGTTCCTCGTCGGCCTGGACATCGCTCTGGCGATCCTCGCCCACCGGGGGACGGAGATCCCGTTCAGCGCCTTCGACCTGACCGGGGAGTTCAACGTCCCCACGGCCTGGAACGCGATCCTGCTGCTGGCGATCACCGCCAGCGCGCTCGCCGTCGGGATCCTGAGCGCCCGCGGGCGGCGCGGGTGGTGGGCCTGCGCCGGGGTGACGCTGTTCATGGCGCTCGACGAGTACCTGCGGATCCACGAACGACTCCACCACGTCGGGGCGTTGCTCCCCACTCCTCTGCCCGGCTTCGCCTGGCTGGTGCCGGGCGCCATCATCGGGTGCGTGCTGCTCATCGTGGCGTGGCGGTGGACCGGCCGGCTGCCCGACCCGACCCGGCGCATGCTCCGGCTCGCGGTGCTCCTGTACGGGGCAGGCGCGGTCGGCATGGAGGCGATCGGCGGCGTCTTCCACTCGCTGTACGGGGCGGGCCTGGCCTATCGTCTCTCCTCGGCGGCCGAGGAGTCGCTCGAGATGGGCGCCTGCATCCTCGCGACCGTGGCGGTGCTCCGGATGCTGCAGACCGTGCGCCTGGGCGACGGGCGCCTCGCGGTGCTGGCCCGGCGTCCGGCCCGGACGCGCGACGCGATGAGCGGGGCCGGGCGCGAGGCGGTGTAGCGGCGGTGTAGCAGCGTTGGACGCGCGACGCGATGAACGACGCTGGTGGCACGACGCGGTTAGCGGGGGTCGTCCCGGCCGCGCAGGTAGCGCTCGAACTCCCGCGCGATCGCGTCCCCGGACGCCTGCGGGTGCTCCGCAGCGTCCGAGCTCTCCTCCAGCGCCTTCACGTACGAGGCGATCTCGTCGTCGCCCTCCGCCAGCTGGTCGACGCCGCGCTCCCACGCCCGGGTGCGCTCCTCCAGGTCGCCGTGCGGCAGCGTCCAGGAGAAGACGTCCTCCAGGGCGCGCAACAGCGCCAGCGAGGCCTTCGGGGAATGGGTCCCCGCCGCGTAGTGGGGCACGGAGGCCCAGCATGACAGCGCCGGTACGTCGAGCTGGAACGCGGCGTCGGCCAGGACCCCGACGATGCCCGTGGGCCCCTCGTACATGTTGCGCACGGCCCCGTACCGCTCCCGCACCACCGGATCCGCGCTGGACAACCCGACCGGCAGCGGCCGGGTGTGCGGCGCCTCCGCCAGCAGGGCGCCCAGGCACACGAGCAGGGTCGCGTCGGCGGAGTCGGCGAAGGCCAGCAGTTCGGCGCAGAAACCGCGCCAGCGCATCGACGGTTCGATGCCGTCCACCAGGATCACGTCGTGGTCGAGGTCCTCGGGGGAGGCGACCAGCAGGGTCGTGCTGGGCCACGTGATCCGACGGGCCCCGTCGACGGTGCTGATGCGCGGTCGGTTGACCTGCAGGTCGTAATACTCCTCCGGATCGATCGTCGCGACGGGCTGCGCGTCCCACGTCGCGGCGAGGTGCGCGATCACCGCCGACGCGGCCTCGCCCGCGTCGTTCCACCCCTCGAACGCCGCGATCATCAGCGGGGAGCGCAGCGGCGGCAGGTCGTCGAGTTCGATCACCACGTCAGGGTACGCGCCACCTGCGTCGGAGGCACCGATGCCGATCGCTACGATGAGGTCGCGCCGTGCTCGCGCTGCGGCCCGTCGCGTCGGGCCCCGCGGGCGCGTCTCCGGCCGCGAACGCGTGCCTGCACCGTGAATGCGCGCCGACGCGCGAGCGCCCGCCGCAGCGGGCGCAATCCCCGATCTGGAGAGGTCGCCTTCGTGAGTAGCCGTTCCGACACCTTCCGCGCCCTGCTCGCTTCCCGCGTCATCGTGGCCGACGGCGGTATGGGCACGATGCTGCAGGCGCAGGACCCCACGCTGGAGGACTTCGAGGGATACGAGGGCTGCAACGAGATCCTCAACGTGACCCGCCCGGACATCGTCCGCGCGGTGCACGACGCCTACCTGGAGGTGGGCTGCGACGCGATCGAGACCAACACGTTCGGCGCCAACCTGGCCAACTTAGGGGAGTACGAGATCCCGCAGCGAACCTTCGAGCTGGCCCGCGCCGGCGCCGCGGTGGCCCGCGAGGCCGCCGACGCGTGGAGCACGCCCGCCTCGCCCCGGTTCGTCCTCGGGTCGATCGGGCCGGGCACCAAGCTGCCGAGCCTCGGCCACGCGCCCTACGCGACGCTGCGCGACGCGTACCAGCAGTGCGCGGCCGGGCTCATCGACGGCGGGGCCGACGTGCTTCTGGTCGAGACCTGCCAGGACCTGCTCCAGGCGAAGGCCGCGATCATCGGCGCCCAGCGGGCCCTCGCCGACGCCGGGGAGGACCTGCCGATCATCGCGCAGGTCACGATGGAGACCACCGGGACCATGCTGATGGGCAGCGAGATCGGCGCCGCGTTGGTCGCCCTCGCGCCCCTGCGGATCGACGCGATCGGGCTGAACTGCGCCACCGGCCCGGACGAGATGAGCGAGCACCTGCGGCACCTGTCGACGTACTCACCGATCCCGCTGAGCGTGCTGCCCAACGCCGGGCTGCCGCAGCTGACGAAGGACGGCGCGTACTACCCGCTGACGCCCGACCAGCTGGCCGCCGCGCACTCCCGCTTCGTGGGGGATTACGGGGTCGCGATGGTCGGCGGCTGCTGCGGGACCACCCCGGAGCACATGGCGGCGGTCGTCCGGGCGGTCGGCGGGGCGAGTCTGCCCGCCCGCTCGGTGGTCCGGGAGTCGGCCGTGAGCTCGCTGTACTCGGCGGTGCCGCTGCACCAGGACACCTCGTACCTCTCGATCGGCGAGCGGACGAACGCGAACGGGTCCAAGGCGTTCCGGGAGGCGCTGCTCGAGGGGCGCTGGGACGACTGCGTCGCGATCGCCCGCGACCAGACCCGCGACGGGGCGCACCTGCTCGACGTATGCATCGATTACGTGGGGCGCGACGGGGCGGCCGACATGTCGGAGGCGGCGTTCCGGCTGGCGACCGCGTCGACCCTGCCCCTGGTCCTGGACTCGACAGAGCCCGCGGTGATCGAGGCCGGGCTGGAGCGGCTCGGCGGCCGGGCGGTGATCAACTCGGTCAACTACGAAGACGGAGAAGGCGAGACCAGCCGCTTCACGCGCATGATGCGCCTGGCCCGTGAGCATGGCACCGCGGTGGTGGCCCTGACGATCGACGAGCAGGGGCAGGCCCGCAAGGCCGAGCACAAGGTGGCGGTCGCCTCACGTCTCATCGACGCCCTCACGGGCGAGTGGGGGATGGCCGTCGAAGACATCATCGTGGACTGCCTGACCTTCCCGATCGCCACCGGCCAGGAGGAGACCCGCCGCGACGCGATCGAGACCCTCGAGGCGATCCGGACGATCACGACGACCTACCCCGGGGTGTCGACCACGCTCGGCGTCTCCAACGTCAGCTTCGGGCTCAAGCCCGCAGCGCGGGTCGTGCTCAACTCCGTGTTCCTCGATGAGTGCGTGAAGGCGGGGCTGAGCAGCGCGATCGTGAACTCGGCGAAGATCCTCCCGACCGCACGGATCCCGGCCGAGCAGCTCGAGGTGGCGCTCGACCTGGTGTACGACCGCAGGCGGTACGACGATTCCGGCGCGTGCGTGTACGACCCGCTGGCGCGGATGTTGGAGCTCTTCGAGGGCGTGGATTCCGCCTCCGTCAAGGCGTCGCGCGCGGCGGCGCTCGCGGCGTTGCCGCTGGAAGAGCGGCTCGCACAGCGGATCATCGACGGGGAGCGCAACGGCCTGGAGGACGACCTCGACGAGGCCCTGGCCGGGGGGCGCGATCCCCTCGCGATCATCAACGACCACCTGCTGGCCGGGATGAAGACGGTCGGCGAGCTCTTCGGCTCGGGGCGGATGCAGCTGCCGTTCGTGCTGCAGTCGGCCGAGACGATGAAGGCCGCCGTCGCCCACCTGGAGCCCGAGATCGAAAAGGTCGCGGCCGCCAGCGGGCAGGCTCCCGCCGCGAAGGCGAAGATCCTCCTGGCCACCGTCAAGGGCGACGTGCACGACATCGGCAAGAACCTGGTGGACATCATCCTGAGCAACAACGGGTACGACGTGGTGAACATCGGCATCAAGCAGCCGATCAACGAGATCATCGCCGCGGCGAAGGAACACGACGTCGACGCCATCGGGATGTCCGGGCTCCTGGTGAAGTCGACCGTGGTCATGAAGGACAACCTCCAGGAGCTCAACTCCCGGGGGCTGGCCACGCGCTGGCCGATCCTGTTGGGTGGGGCGGCGCTCACCCGTTCGTACGTGGAGGTCGACCTGGCCGAGGTGTACGAGGGCCAGGTGCGTTACGCCCGTGACGCCTTCGAGGGGCTGCGGCTGATGGACGCCGTCGCAGCGGCGCGCACCGACCCCGGACTCGCCCTGGAGGACGCGCTCCCGGCGCTCCGGCCGCGGCGGGTCGCGGCCCGGGCGACCGACGGGACGGACTCCGGTCCGGGGCTGGACGATACGACGCGCTCGGACGTCGCCCGCGGGCTGCCCGTGCCCACCCCGCCGTTCTGGGGCTCCCGGGTGGTGAAGGGCGTGGCGCTGGCGGAGTACGCGGCGTACCTGGACGAGCGGGCCACGTTCCTCGGGCAATGGGGCCTGAAGCCGGGCCGGGGCAGCGCGCAGGACGAGGCGAGTGCGCCGCACGCGACAGCGTCGTACGAGGAGCTCGTGGAGGCGGAGGGACGTCCCCGACTGCGGATGTGGCTGGATCGGATCGCGGCCGAGTCGATCATGGAGCCGAAGGTCGTGTACGGGTACTTCCCGTGCTACTCCGAGGGGAACGACCTGGTCGTCCTGGATCCGGCGCAGGCCGCTCGCGGCGGCGCGCCCGGCCTGCCGCTCGGGGAGATGACCGAGGTCAGGCGGTTCACGTTCCCGCGGCAGCGTCGGGACCGGCGGCTGTGCCTGGCGGACTTCTTCCGAGACCGCGAGGAGGCGCTGGCGGCCGGCCCGGACGTGCTGGCGCTGCAGCTGGTCACGATGGGCTCGCACGTCTCGGAGGTGACGGGGCGGTTGTACGCCGACAACGCCTACCGCGACTATCTGGAGCTGCACGGGTTGTCCGTCCAGCTGACCGAGGCGCTGGCGGAGACGTGGCACGCCCGGATCCGCGAGGAGCTCGGACTGGAGTCGATGGGCTCCGTGCCGCTGGCCGAGGTGCTGGATGTGAAGTACCACGGCTGCCGCTACAGTTTCGGCTACCCCGCGTGCCCTGACCTGGAGCAACGGGCCGGCACGGTGGCGCTGCTCGACCCGTCCCGGATCGGCGTGATCCTGTCCGAAGAACTGCAGCTGCACCCCGAGCAGTCCACCGACGCGCTCATCGTCCACCACCCGGAGGCCCGCTATTTCAACGTCTGAGCGATGTCTCTCGGCCCCCGACACGTTTCCGGCCGCGGTGCTGTGGGACCTGGACGGGACGCTGATCGACACGGAGCCGTACTGGTTCGCCTCGGAGGTCGAGTTGGTGACCTCGTACGGGGGCACGTGGACGCACGAGGACAACCTGCGACTCGTGGGGTCGCCGCTGCTGGACGCGGCGGCCGACATCCGGGCACGGACGCCGGTGACCGCCGAGCCGGTGGCGTTGGTGGAGGCGTTGCAGGACGGGGTGATGCGCCGGCTGCGGGAGCGTATTCCGTGGCGGCCTGGGGTCTTGGAGTTGCTGGGCGAGCTCGCGGACCTGGGGGTCCCGACCGCGATGGTGACCATGTCGTGGCGGCCGATGGTGCAGATCGTGCTGGATGCCCTGCCCGACGACCGGTTCGACGCGGTGGTGACGGGGGAGATGGTGCGGGTCGGCAAGCCCGACCCGGAGGCGTACCTGCTGGGGCTGGAACTGCTGGGCCTCCCGGCGGCGCTGGCAGGCTCGTGCGTAGCGATCGAGGATTCGCCGATGGGGTCGGGTTCCTCGGTTGCTGCCGGGATCCCGACGCTGGTCACGCCGGCCGCCGCGAGCGTCCCGCCCGGCCCCGGCCTCTCGATCCTGTCCGACCTGGCCGGAGTGCGCGCCGCCGACCTGATGCGCCGCGCCGGCGACGCTCGGCCTCAACCGGCCGGGGAGGGGACTCCTCGGACGAGCTCCCGTAGGGTGAAAACCCTGCCGTCGGCGCAAGTCACGGAGCTGAGCTGCACCGAATAGTCCACCGTTGCGGGCACGCGTCCGTTGGTCCCTCCAGGCACTGCACCGCACGCTTCGGCCGCGTTCGCGCGGATCGTCGACCCCAAGACCCCGCCTGACAAGGCCGTGACCAGCAGCAGAGCGATCCCCAGCTCGGAACGACCTCGTCGCCAGGTCACGAGCGCTACGCCCGCCACCGCGGCGAGCAGATGCCCGGGCACGAGGACCGCCGCCACCTCCCGCCCACGGGCGGCAAACGTACGCAACACCCCAGGTCGGCACCGCCACCTCCCGCCCACGGGCGGCAAACGTACGCAACACGGTCTGTCGCCAACTGAGCACCTTCACCACCGGCCCAACCCTCATCAGGCCGGGTGGGCTCCTCGGATCGGACCCGGCCACTGCCAGCTTGACACCCGACGCGCCGGCCGAGCCCTCCTCAGGTCGGGTGGACCCCCGTCCAGGCGAGGGTCTACCCGCAGGCAGGAGAGCTCACCCGGCGTGAGAGGGGCACACTCCCCATAGACGGCTCGCCCGCAGGAAGAGTTAACCCGCAGCGGGAGGTGTTCACCCGCTCCGACGGGAGTCCGGCCGATGCCATCTCCCGCCCGTGGGCGGGAGCCGTACGCAACACCCCAGGTGGGCGCCGCCACTTCCCGCCCGTGGGCGGCAACCGTACGCATCCGCCCAGGTGGGCGCGGCCACTTCCCGCCCATGGGCGGCAACCGTACGCAACACCCCAGGTCGGCACCGCCACTTCCCGCCCATGGGCGGCAGCAGCGCCGTGGCATCTCACCCACCGGGACACCGCGGCCGACCCGGACGCTCCCGGCCGACCCGGACGCTCCCGGCCGACCCGGACGCTCCCGGCCGACCCGGACGCACGCTCCTCGGCGTGGACGCTGCTGCAGCAGAGTCCACGCCGAACGAGGCGTGTCCCCACCGACGACAAGCACCACCGTCGAAGAAACGAGTCCACCGCCGGCCACCCGCATACCCAACCCGGCCCGCCACTCCGCCACGCCAGCACCGACGCGTACATTCCCCGCCCGTGGGCGGCAAACGTACGCAACACCCCAGGTGGGCGCCGCCACTTCCCGCCCACGGGCGGCAAACGTACGCAACACCCCGATCCCTGACGCGGACTATGCGAGCACGCCGAACACAGCCAGCGAGGTGAGGAACCCGATCGTTCCACCCAGCAGCACCTGGGGGAGGCTGTGCCGGCCGCCGCGGACGCGGGCCCATCCGACCAGCGCCGTGCACACCGCGGCCACGGCCCACCACCGCGGGTCGGCCCCCGCCGCCCCGATCCAGCCCGCGTCGACCGGCGTCTGCGGCGGCTCCCACGGCAGCGGCCAGCCCCCGCGGTGCAGGGCCACGGTCGTCGCCGCCGCCACGAACCCGGCGACGTGCATCGACGCCTTCGACCAGCGGTTGACCGCCGACAGGACGAGCAGGTTCGCGAGCAGGGCGGTGACCAGGACGATCAGGGACTCCGGGGCCCCGGCGAGGTGCAGCACGGCGAGGGCGATCAGCACGCTGGCGAGCGCGGCGACGTGAGGCCAGAGTCGTTGCTCGCGCCGGACCACGTGCCGATCCGCCACGATGCCGCGACCGATCAGTACGAACAGCACGAGGTAGGGGACCACCACGCAGAACAGCGCCGCCACCCCCGCCCAGGCCACACCCTGCCAGGGCGATCCGGTGCCGGCCACGCCCACGTACATCGTCACCCCGGCGATCGACAGCAGCGGGTTGGACGCCACGGAGATCCCCCGGGAGAGACGCGATGGCCGGGCGCGCAGCAGCCGGGCCAGGTCCGGATGCAGCTCGGCGCCCGGCGGGTCGGACGGCGTCAGGGGCGCCCCGTCGCCGGGGGGAGTGGCCACCTCAGTCCACCGCCACCTCGACTCGTCCGCTCGCGGCCGGGTCCAGCGCCAACTCCGAGGCCGAGTCCGGCAGCGGCGGGGGCGTCCCGCCCCAGGCAGGGCAGAGCGCGCGATGATCGCACCAGTCACAGAGCCGGCTGGGCCGCGCCCGGAAGTCGCCCGTGACGGCCGCTCGCTCGATGGCGGCCCAGAGCGCCCTCACCTTGCGCTCGACGGCGAGCAGGTCGGCCTCGTCCGGCGCGTACGTCAGTAGTTCCCCGTTGCCCAGGTAGACCAGCTGGAGCAGGGTCGGCACCCGGCCGTGGAGCCGCCAGAGCACCAGGGCGTAGAACTTCATCTGGAACAGGGCCTTGCCCTCGAAGAGCGGCGACGGCGCGCGTCCCGTCTTGTAGTCGACCACCCGCATCCGCCCGTCCGGCGCGACGTCGATGCGGTCCACATAGCCGCGCAGCAGCAGCCCGTCGAGGTCGGTCTCGACGTAGAGCTCCCGCTCGGCGGGCTCCAGGCGCGTGGGGTCCTCCAGGGTGAACCACCGCTCCACCAGACGTACGGCTCCCTCGAACCACGCCTCCTGAGCCGCGGACGCCGTCGCCGCGGCCACTGTGGCGACCTCCCCGGGAGCCGACTCCGCGGGCGCGCCGACGACCTCCCCGGGCGAAGCGGGGGCCCCCGCGCCCGAGGCGCCGACCTGCTCGGCCGGAGCGACGCCCTCCCCGGGCCGATCCGCCGCGATCAGGTCCCTCAGCTCGGGGCGTTGCTCGACCAGGCTCGCCCACGCGGAGGGCACCAGCGCGCTGGCCTCTTCGACCGTCCGCCGATGTGGCGGGAGGTCGAACAGGCGCTCCAGCACGGCGTGGACCAGCGTCCCGCGCGCGGCGGCCGGCGACGGCGGCTCGGGCAGGCGGTCCACCACGCGGAAGCGATAGAGCAGCGGACACTGCATGAAGTCGCCGGCGCGGCTCGGGGATAGGGCCGGAGGCATGTCCCCACTGTAGGAAAGCCCCCTGACAACGCTCGCGCGCACGCGCCGGGGGGTCCCGTCCCGCATGCGCCGAGGGGTCCCGTCCCGCACGCGCCGAGGGGTCCAGTCGACGAGTGGCGCCCCGTCTGGCGCGGGCCCGCCCGGCCACTGGCCGGAAGACCCTGTCGGAGCGCTGACGTAGCCTTGCGCGCATGGATCCGCCCCGCCCGTCGGTCGCGCCTGCGAGCCCGCCGCAGCAGGCCGGCGACGCGGCGCCCTCGGGCGCGTTCCGGATCGCCACCCTGGCCGGGGTCCCGGTGTACGTGTCGTGGACCTGGTTCCTGATCGCCGGGCTGATCGTGCTCCTGTTCGGCCCCGACATCGCGGCGGTCATGCCCCTGCTCGGCGCGGGGGCGTACCTGGTCGCGATGACGTACGCGCTCGTCCTCCTGATCGCCGTCCTGGCCCACGAGGCCTCGCACGCGGTGTCGGCCCGGCTGTGCGGGTACCGGGTCCGCCGGATCGTGGTCAACCTCTGGGGCGGGCACACCGCGTACGAGTCCGTGGGCGAGACCCCGGGGCGCAGCGCCCTGATCGCGGCGAGCGGTCCGGCCGCGAACGCCGTCCTGGCGCTCGTCGGCTACCTGGCGCTCCCGCTCACCGACCCCGGCGTGGGACGCCTCCTGCTGCTGGGCTGGACGTTCTCCAACGCGTTCGTGGCCGCCTTCAACCTCCTGCCGGGGCTGCCCCTGGACGGCGGCTGGATCCTCGATTCGGTGATCTGGAAGCTGACCGGCCGGCCGAGCGCCGGGCGTATCGCGGCCGGCTGGGGCGGGCGCGTGGTGGCCGTGGGCGCCGTGCTCGTCTTCGTCGTGATGCCCCTGGCCCGCGGCGAGCGCGTCGGCCTCACCGGGGTCGCCACGGTCGCGCTGGTCGGGGCGTTCCTGTGGTCGGGCGCGAGCCACGCCATCGCCTCGGGCCGCGCCATGCGGGCCCTCGAGCGCCTGGACCTGGCCGACCTGCTCCTGCCGTGCTGGGCGGTGCCGCGCCGGACCCCCCTCGCCGAGATCGCCGACCTGGCGTCCGGGCGCGCGGGCCGACCGTTCGTGCCCGTCGTCGTCGACGACGACGGGTCTCCTCTCGGCCTGCTCGACCCGCAGGCCCTGACGGCGGCGGCCCGCTCCCCCCAGCCCGCCGAGGCCGCGCTGGTCGTGCAGCCGAGACGCTGGGTGGTCCCGGCGGGCGAGGCGCCGCGCGGCTCGGTGGCCCCCTACGTGGACGCGCTCGCCGAGACCCCGTACGGGGTCGTGGTGCTACGTCGCGACGACGGCGCCCTCGTCGGCGTCCTGACGGCGGCGGACGTGGTGAGGGCCCGCGACCAGAGCCGCCACCCACCGAAGGCCTGACCCCCGAACGCCTGGCCCCTGACCTGCCTAGACTGGACCACTATGAACCCACCCAGCGGAGCCCCCGGCGTCGGTGTGCGCACGCTCGCCGCACCCACCGGGGCCCCGCTGCGACGTGGGCCGTTCGTCGCGGGCGAACGGGTCCAGCTCACCGACCCCAAGGGCCGGCTGCACACCATCACCCTGCAGCCGCAGGGCCAGTTCTTCACCCACCGCGGGAGCCTGGCGCACGACGACCTGATCGGGGCCCCCGACGGCAGCACAGCGACGAACACGGCGGGCGTGGAGTACCTGGCGCTGCGACCCCTCCTCGCCGACTACGTGATGTCGATGCCGCGCGGAGCGGCGGTGGTCTACCCCAAGGACGCCGGCCAGATCGTGACGATGGCCGACGTCTTCCCCGGCGCCCGGGTCGTGGAGGCCGGGGTCGGCTCCGGCGCCCTGTCGATGTCGTTGCTGCGGGCGGTCGGCGACCACGGCGCGCTGCACAGTTTCGAGCGGCGCGAGGAGTTCGCCGACATCGCGCGGGGCAACGTGGAGGCCTTCTTCGGCGGCCCGCACCCCGCGTGGACGGTCAGCGTCGGCGACCTGGCCGAGCGCCTGCCGCAGGAGGTGGCCCCGGGAAGCGTCGACCGGGTGGTGCTGGACATGCTCGCCCCGTGGGAGTGCCTGGACGCCGTTTCCGACGCGCTCACCCCCGGCGGCGTGCTCATCTGCTACGTCGCGACGACCACCCAGCTGTCCCGGCTCGCCGAGGCGGCGCGGGCGCATGGCACGTTCACCGAGCCCTCGGCCTGGGAGTCGATGGTGCGCGGCTGGCATCTGGAGGGGCTGGCGGTTCGCCCGGAGCACCGCATGCACGGGCACACCGGGTTCCTCCTCACCGTGCGCCGCCTCGCTCCGGGAGTCGCGCCGCCCCTGCGCAAGCGGCGGCCGGCGAAGGGCGCGTACGACGAGGACCCCCTCGCGGCCGACGGCGACTGGACCCCGCAGGACGTGGGCGAGCGCGCGCCCTCCGACCGGAAGCTGCGCCGGTTGGCGCGGGACGCGGTCCGGGCCACGCGCGGGCCGGACGACGCGGAGGCGACGCCCAGCGAGGCGACGCTCAGCGAGGCGACGCTCAGCGAGGCGATATCGAGCCAGCCGACACCCAGCCTGCCGACACCGAGCCAGCAGACACTTGACGAGACGACCCCCAGCGAGAGGAGCGAGGCGTGAGCGGTGGCAGCGAGGTCTCCAGCACGCACCCCGACGTCGTCGACGACGAGCCACGCGTCCGCCAACTGGAGGGCACGATCTCCCGCCTGCGCGTCACCATGCGCGAGTTGGACGCGAAGAACGACCGGCTGACCAAGTACCTGACCGAGGTCCGCTCGCAGCTGTCCCTCCTGAAGGACAAGGTCGCCGGGCTCGCCACGCCGCCGTCCACGTACGGGCACGTCCTGGAGGTGCACCGCAACCGCACGGCGGACATCATGCACGGCGGGCGGAAGATGCGGGTCGCCATCGGCCCCGACGTGGCCTTCCGGGAGCTCACGGCGGGCACGGAGGTCCGGGTCAACGACGCGCTCGCGATCGTCGAGCACCTCGACTCGCCCCACGTCGGCACGGTCGTCACCGTGCACGAGAACCTCAGCGATCACCGGCTCGTGGTCGTCGTCAACGAGGCCGAGCAGCGGGTCGTGATGCGCGCGGAGACCCTGAAGGGCGTCAAGCTGCGCCAGGGCGATCTGGTGCTGCTCGACGGACGGTCCGGCTTCGCCCACGAGGTGGTGCCGCGCCCCGAGTTCGAGGAGCTGCAGCTCGAGGACGTCCCCGACATCTCGTACGACGACATCGGCGGCCTGTCGGGCCAGATCGAACAGATCCGCGACGCGGTCGAACTGCCCTACCTGCACCCCGAGCTGTTCCGCGAGCACCAGCTGCGCCCACCGAAGGGGGTCCTGCTCTACGGGCCGCCCGGCTGCGGCAAGACGCTGATCGCCAAGGCGGTCGCCGCGTCGCTGGCCCGCCAGGGCGCCCAGCTGCGCGGGGACTCCGAGACCAAGAGCTACTTCCTCAACGTGAAGGGCCCGGAGCTGCTCAACAAGTACGTGGGGGAGACCGAGCGGCAGATCCGCGTCGTGTTCGCGCGGGCGAGGGAGCACGCCGGCAGCGGGTGCCCGGTCATCATCTTCTTCGACGAGATGGATTCGCTCTTCCGCACCCGCGGCTCGGGGAAGTCCAGCGACGTGGAGACCACGATCGTGCCGCAGCTGCTCGCCGAGATCGACGGGGTCGAGCGCCTCGACAACGTGATCATCATCGGGGCGAGCAACCGTGAGGACATGATCGACCCGGCGATCCTTCGGCCCGGGCGTCTCGACGCCAAGATCTGCATCTCCCGGCCTGACGAGGAGGCCGCGCGGGACATCTTCAGCAAGTACCTCACGCCCGACCTCCCCCTGTCCGAGGCCGAGGTGGCCGCGCACGGCGGGGACCGCGAGGCGACCGTCCGGTCGATGATCGCGACGACGGCCGAGGCCATGTACGCGGACCGTCCCGAAAACCGGTTCCTGCGGGTCACGTACGCCTCGGGGGCGCAAGAGGAGTTCGACTACGCGCACTTCGCCTCGGGCGCGATGATCCAGAACGTCGTGGACCGCGCCAAGCGGGCCGCGATCAAGCAGCTCATCTCCGGGGGTCCGCGGGGCCTCTCGACCGAGCTGCTGCTGGGGGCGCTGCGCACCGAGTTCGCCGAGAACGAGTCCCTGCCCAATACCCAGGACCCCAACGACTGGATGCGGCTGTCCGGGCGCAAGCGCGAGCGGGTGGTCCACATCGCGCGGCTGCGCGAGGGCGGGGAGGGTTTCGAACCGGCGCCGATGCTGTGACCTTGTCACTCGATCCCTTCCCCGAGCCGACCCCGGGGCCAAGCCCAGACTCTGGGACCCACCCGGAGTCAGGCCCCAACCCGGAGTCTGGGCCCCACCCGGAGTCTGGGCCCCACCCCGCGCAGGAGACGTCGGCCACTGCCGCCTGGGCGGATCTGGATGCTCCTGGCCCTTGGGCGATGCAGCTGGCACTGCGCTACGACAAGGCTGCGCTGCCGAGCCATCGCGCGGTCTGCGCGGCCACGGCGCGGGCCGTGGTGACCCTTCTCGCCGACGAACGTTCGCGCGGGACGGGGGAGTGGGCGCCGTACGTACACCGCTGGCGCGACGGCCGGATCCGCAAGCTGGCCCGCCGGGCGCGCGGCGTGCGCTGGGACCGGGTGCAGGATCTGCCCGGCGTGACCGTCGTCGAGGGCTCGGCCCAGGTGCGCGCGTTCGTGCCGCGACCGGCCCGCCCACTGCCGCCGGCGCTGGACGACCTGCAGGTGAGCGGCACCAGCTACCCCCGCCGGGAGGGCGACCGCGACAGGGGTGAGGATCCCGATGCCCCTCAGGAGCCGGGTGTCGATCCCGATGCCCCTCAGGACGCGGGTGAGGGCACCGATGCCCGACAGAACGGGTCAGACCCGGTCGTCATCGTGGCGTTGACGCCCTACGCCGAGCTGACCACCGGCAAGGCGGCGGCCCAGTGCGCTCACGCCGCGCAGCTCGCGTGGGAAGACCTGGTCCTGCGAGGTGAGGCGGCGACGCTGCGGGCCTGGTTCGAGGACGGCTGGCGTGTGGCCGTCGTGGAGCCCGACCAGCCCGGCTGGGAGGCGCTTGCGGGGGCGCCGATCAGCGTCGTGGACGCCGGCTGCACGGAGGTCGACGGCCCCACGCAGACCGCCCGCGCCTGGTGGCGCCCGATCGACGAGCGTCAGGCCGTCGAGCGACGCACGAGGTAACCCCCAAGGGCCCGCCAGCCCATCAGGAACAGGCCGGTGACCACGAGCGAGACCAGGATGAACGTGACCGCCGTACTGCCCCCGGCGAGAACCCGCACGATCATCCCGATCACCACGGTCGACAGCCACACGATCGCCCCGCCGGTGAGCGACGCGGGACGGGCCGGGCGGCGCCACAGCAGCACCGCCCAGCCGGCCAAGGTCCCGGCGAGGAACGGCGCGGCGGTGCCGAGCAGCCCCAGGAAGCTGAGACCCTCGGCGTGGCTGAGACGCCCGAGCCCCGCGAAGAGGATCACCAGCGCCGCGTCGAGCCCCAGCGCGGCCCAGGGGGTTCGCGGCGCGGAGGCGCGGTGGACGATCCGCTGCGGCTCGTCGTACAACTCCCGCTCGGACGCTTCCGAGCCGTTCAACTCCCGCTCGGACGCTTCCGAGCTGTACGACTCCCGCTCGGACGCTTCCGAGCTGTACGCATCCCTCTCCTGCGCATCTGCGGCGTAACGATCGGGGTCGTGGCGGTCCATCAGTCCTCCTCGTCGGGGAAGGGCAGTTGGCGTTGCGGGGGAGCGTGCGACGGGTCGACCCCGTCGAAGAGGCTGCTCACGGACTCGCCGACGTGGATCCGGGCGATCGCCTCCGCGAACAACCGGGCCACCGAGCGCACCTGGAGGGCTTCGAAACCCGCGGGCCGAGGGACAGTATCGGTGGTGAGCACCTCCCGGATCATCGGGTGGCCGGTCAGCCGCTGCACGGCCGAGCCGGCGAACAGGCCGTGGGTGCAGACCACGTACGCGTACGGGCACCCTTGCTCCGCCAGCTTGTCCAGCAGCTCCAGGATCGAGCCCCCGGTCGCGATCTCGTCGTCCAGCACGATGGCAGGTTTGCCGGACACGTCACCCACGATCGCGTCGATCACGACCTGGTCGTCGGCGAACCGCTGCTTGCTGCCCGCGGCGACCGGCAGCCCGAGGAGCCGGGCGAACAGCGTGGCCTGCTTGGCGTTGCCGAGGTCGGGGGACACCACGACGTGATCGGTGAGGTCCCGGTCGCGGAAGTGATCGGCGAGCACGCCGATGGCCGTGAGGTGGTCGACCGGCACCGAGAAGAAGCCATGCACCTGCGGGGCGTGCAGCGCCATCGTCAGGACCCGGTTCACCCCGGCGGTGACCAGCAGGTCGGCCACGAGCCGCCCCCCGAGGGAGATGCGGGAGGCGTCCTTCTTGTCCGAGCGCGCGTACGCGTAGTGCGGGATCACCGCGGTGATCTGGGCGGCCGACGCGCCCCGGGCGGCGTCGATCATCATGAGCAGTTCGACGAGGTGGTCCTGGGTGGGCGGCACGAGCGGCTGGACGATGTAAACGTCGCGTTGCCGACAGTTCGCCAGCAACTGCGCCTGCAGGCAGTCGTTGCTGAACCGCTTGATGTCCGAGCCGGACAGATGGACCCCCAGGTGGCGGCAGATGCGCCGGGCCAGCGGCTCGTGGGCGGTCCCAGAGAAGACGATCACGTCACGCACGGGGGGTCCTTGCTGGAGCGGGGGCGGAGCGTGCCCGGTCAGCATATCCGCGACATAGTGAACGCCTCCGGGCGGCGCGGCAGGCGCGCCGCAGCGATCGTTCCGCGAGGGATCGCGGCGGCCGAAGAGCCCGGGCCAGAACCGGGCCCAGGCCGGAGGTCGACCCGGGCCGGAGTGGTCCGTAATCGCGGCAGGACTAGCATGGTGAACACACCCGGAAACCTCCGGGACAAATCTTCATGTGACCGTCACGGCGGAAGGACGACATCATGGCGGTGCCGACGCGGGAGCGGATCCGCGAGGCGGCAGGGGACCTGTTCTGCGAATACGGGTACGAGGGCGTCACCGTCCGCTCGGTCGCGGACGCGGCGGACGTCTCACCCGCGCTGGTGATGAAGCTGTTCGGGTCGAAGGCCGCCCTCTACGGCGCGGCCGCCCGCGCGCCGCGGCCGACCGCCCCCGCCGGGGACGTCACCCCGGATCAGCTCGGCGCGCATCTGGTCCGCGGCGTGGCCGAGCGGCTCCACCGGGGGGTCCGCGATCCCTGGGCCCAAAGCGTGTTCCTCGCGTGGCAGTCCCCGGACGTCGAGGTGGAGCGGCGCGCGTTCGAGGATCTGGTCCACCGCAGCATCGTCGAGCACCTGGGCGAGGACGTGCCTCGAGAGCGGGTCGCCGCCGCCACGTGCGCGCTCGTCGGCCTCGCCGTCGGGCTGCGCGTGCTGCGGCTGTGCGAGGGGACTGGCGACGCCGAGCAGTCCGAGTTCCTCGACCGCTACGCGGGCTTGGTCCAGGCGGCGCTGGAGGGGCGCCCGTAACTCGCTCGCAGAGGCCGTAGCTCGCTCGCAGAGGCCGTAGCTCGCTCGAATGAGCCGTAGCTCGCCCGCAAGAGCCTGGGATCCGGGGCGTCGTTCAGCCGCGGCCGAAGAGGCTGCGCCACCCGCCGCGGGAACGCCGGCTCGCCTCCGGCAGGGTGTGCACCGCCACCACGTACGGGCTGTCGTCGCGCCAGTCTTCCTCCGACCAGCCCGCGTACCGACGCACCGGCTCCAGACCCGCTGCCTCGCAGGCGGCGTCGTACTCGGCCAGGGTCGTCACCGGCAGCTGCGCCGGCAGGTGGCTCGGGGTCAGCCCGAAGCCCGCGACGACCAGGCCGCCGCGGCGCAGCACCGAGGCGAGCTGCGCGGCCACCGCGGGCAGGGAGCCCTCGGCGAGGTAGGGAACCACGTTGCCCGCCAGCACCGCCGCGTCGAAGCCGCCCGCGATGACCGCTTGCGGGATGTCCAGGTCCGCCAGGTCGGACAGCCAGAAGGGGATCTTCGGGGCGACCTCGGCCGCTACCCGCAGCATGGACAGGTCGGCGTCCACGCCGACCACGGGATGCCCCAGCTCGGCGAGAGCGACCGCGACGCGACCCGTACCGCATCCGGCGTCGACGATGCGCGCCCCCGGCGCGACGAGGGCGTGCACGAGGCGGGCCTCTCCGTCGGGGTCCTCGCCCGCGGCCTTGGCGGCGGCCCGCCGGGCGGCCATCGTCCGGGCGTAGTCGGCCGCCGGGTCGCCTCCGGGTTCGGCCGCGTGGGTGGCGGCCGCCTGGGCTGGGATCGCGCTCACCGCGCGGCCGGCCGCCACCGCGGCGGACCAGCGGGTCTCGATGGGGGTGGGGGTCTGGTCGATCACCAGGCCACTGTAGGCGCGGCCCCCGTACGGTGGCCTTCATGAGCGCGCGCCGGGTGATGGGAACCGAGACCGAGTACGGGGTCCTCGTGCCGGGTCATCCCGAGGAGAACCCGATGGTGCTCTCGGGGAGGGTGGTGCGCGGCTACGCGGAATCCCTGGGCCACCGGCACGTCTCGCACCGCTGGGACTACCTCGACGAGTCCCCGCTGGACGACGCGCGCGGCTGGCGGATGGATCGGGCCCACGCCGACCCGAGTCAGCTCACCGACGAGTGGGGCGCGGACCCGAGCGTGTCCAACGTGGTGCTGAGCAACGGGGCACGGCTCTATGTCGATCACGCCCACCCCGAGTACTCCGCGCCCGAGACCCTCTCGCCTCGCGACGCGGTCTGCTGGGACCGGGCGGGGGAGCTGATCATGGCGCGCGCGGCGGAGGTGCTCGCGACCGAGCCGCCGCCCGGCACGCCGGAGTTCGACCCGCGGCACGGCCCGGCCGTCGCGCTGTACAAGAACAACACCGACGGCAAGGGCTCCTCGTACGGGTTCCACGAGAACTACCTGCTCTCGCGCGCCACCCCGTTCTCGCGGGTCGTGGACGACCTGACGGGGTTCTTCGTGGCGCGCTCGCTGCTGTGCGGCGCCGGGCGGGTGGGGATCGGCCAGTTCAGCTCGTCGCCCGGCTACCAGATCAGCTCGCGCGCCGATTTCTTCGAGGCGCTCGTCGGGCTGGAGACCACCGTGCGCCGGCCGATCATCAACACCCGCGACGAGCCGCACGCCGACCGGGCGAAGCACCGCCGGCTGCACGTGATCGTCGGCGACGCGACATTCGCCGACGTGGCCGGGCTGGTCCGGATGGGCTCGACGAGCCTGGTGCTCTCCCTGATCGAGGCGGGTGGGTTGGACGCGTACGGAGGCGCTCACCTGCGCCTGCTCGACCCGCTCGCGGCGATGCACACGCTGAGCCACGACCCGACGCTGACGGCCACCGTCGAGACGGTGGAGCACCGCCGGCTGACCGGGCTGGACCTGTTGTGGGCCTATTACGAGCTGGTGCGGGCCCACCTGGAGCGGACCGGCGGGGCCGCGGGCAGGGGCGAGGGCGACGGCCGCGGTGATGGCGATGGTGACGCCGATGGCGACGGTGACGCCGATGGCGATGGCGACGCCGATGGCGATGGCGCCACGGCCGAGGTGTTGCGCCGGTGGGAGGACCTGATGACGCAGTTGGGCACCGATGTGATGAGCGCCCGCACGCAGGTGGACTGGGTGGCGAAGCTGGCGCTGCTGGAGGGCTACCGGCAGCGCGACGGCCTGGCCTGGGATGATCCGCGGCTCGCGGCCATCGACCTGCAGTGGTCGGATGTGCGCCCCGGCAAGGGTCTGGCCCGGCGGCTGGAGGAGCGCGGCGCGCTGGAGCGGCTGATCCCGGCGGAGGACGTCGAGGCGGCGGTGACGACGCCGCCGAGCGACACCCGGGCGTGGTTCCGGGGGGAGTGCGTGCGCCGGTACGGTGCGCGGCTGACCTCGGCGTCGTGGGACTCGCTGGTTTTCGACGGCGATGGGGCCCAGCCCGGCCGGCGGCTGCTGACGATGGACCCGCTGAGCGGCACACGAGCGCAGAGCGAGGCGCTGCTGGACCGCTGCCCGGACGCGACGTCCCTGCTGGCCGAGTGGGAATGATCCCGTCGTCGGAGTGGCGGCCGATGACATCCCAGGTGACGTGTGCCATATTCAGGTGGATCTGGAACTTGTGACGGCGTCGGGCAGAGATCGCCTGATCTGCGTCGATTCCCGAAGAGCCCATGGACACAAATGATCGGGTTCGCTTGATGGCCTCACTTGGACGGGATGTGGAATAGACTCCCTGCGCAGGCTTGGCGGGACAATTAACTGGGGGAGAAATGAACTCGTGCACGAAGGCGACGTCTTGGCCCATGAGCGCGCGCGTGGTGAGTCTCAGGCGTTGGTTGTGGCCGGTGCCGCTTCTCATGATGGTGGGCTGCTCGACGACCCCAGCTGCTGACCCGGCGGCCGCGACATCGAATGCGGTCTCGACCTCGATCACGACGACGACCGATCGTGGTGGCCTGCTGCTTGTCGGCCCGGGGGGAGCACACGATGCGAGCGTCAGCGGCGTACTGCGACTTGATGAAGCCGGGTGCTGGCAGTTGGAAGACTCAGGTGAGCCTGGTCCGGCGCTCGTGGCCTGGCCTCGAGGAAGCCGGTGGGCGGATGACTCACCTTCTCCGTCGGTACAACTGCCTGGCGGTAAGACCGTGAGCAATGGGACTCAGATTCAGGGGGGAGGGAGCGTGGCTCAGACGAGGGGCGCCGATATCCAGTTGGATGGTGATCGGCGGTGCCTGAAGGAAGACACCATGCAATCTGTTGCTGTTCTGTCGAGAATTGAATGAGAGTGATGCGAAATATTTGACTCTCCGATCCATCGAGTATCCGGGGCTGTCTTCGCTCACGGCTTGCGACATCGAGTGCTGGAATGCTCGGCTTCTTGGGAGTCATGACATTCTTATGGGGGCACGGATGCGAACCCAAGGCCTGCGTTCGATCCAGATCTGGGTACCCGACGTTCGCTCCGCTGAGTTCGCGGCGCAGGCGCATCGCCAGTCGGCACTCGTGGCCGTTGCTGATCGGGGATCCGACGACGTGGACTTCGTCGAGGCTGTTTCAGAAGACTGGGACGGATGAGAGGCGGCGACATCGTCACTGTCGCCGGTGGCGTGTACGCAAGCAAACCCCGACCAGCCCTGATCGTTCAGGATGAACGCTTCGACGCCACCGAGTCCTTGACGATCTGCCCTTTTACCACGACCGAGGTCGACGCGCCGCTCCTGCGCGTCCCGGTGTCAGCAGAGCAGAGCAACGGCCTTGCCCAGGACAGCTACCTCATGGGCGACAAGATCACGACGATCCGCCGCAGCAACGCCCACACCGTTCTGGGGCGCCTCCAGGCTACGACCCTGGTCGAGGTCGAGCGACGACTGCTCGTATTCCTCGGCTTCGGTGGCTAACCGCGGCGACGATCGGCAGAGAACGCACACAACGCCACCTCAAGGCTCCGAGGGCATCGTCGCATCTACTTCACGTCCCGTGTCCACCAGCTCCCATGGGGTGCCCGACCTGGGGGGAGAATGTCGTGGTGGAACGCTTCGTGGAGGTTGACAACGACACCAGGCTCTGGGTCGAGGAGTCGGGCCGGCCCGATGGGTCGCCGCTGCTCCTGATCATGGGCGCGAACGCCTCCGGACTCGCCTGGCCGGACGATCTGGTCACGGGACTGGGCGCGCGTCATCGCGTCGTGCGCTACGACCACCGCGACACCGGTCGGTCGACCTGGGCCTTCGACAGTCGGCCCTACTCCGTGGCCGATCTGGCGCGTGACGCTGTCGCGGTCCTCGACGGACTCGCGATCCAGCGCGCCCACGTGGTCGGAATGTCCATGGGCGGAACACTGGTGCAGTTGCTCCTCATCGACGCTCCGGAGCGGCTCCTGTCTGCCACGGTTCTCTGTACGGCGGCCCTCGAGGGGGCCGGCCCGGACGGCGCACCCCCGCCTTTCGTCGACATCGACCCGACACTGCTCGCGCTCTGGGAGCACCTCGGCGACGCGCGCGATCCGCTCGCGGAGATCGACTTCCGGGTCGAGCACTGGCGGCTCCTCAACGGCGACGCGTTGCCGTTCGACGCCGACGAATATCGCCGGCTGGAGCGACGCGTCATCGACCACACCGGGCGGCATGATTCCCCGGCCGTGCACGCGCGCGCCGACCAGTCCGGCCTCGACCGGGGCGCCGCGCTGTCGACGGTGACGACGCCCACGCTGGTCATCGAAGCGCCAGCCGACCCCATCAACCCCCCGCCCGCCGCCTCCCGGATCACCGCGGCCATCCCCGGCGCTCGTCAGGTCACGATCCCGGGCATGGGGCACGCGCTGAGCTCCCCGGTCCTCGGCCCGCTCACCGGGGAGATCCTCCGCCACACCTCGCGCGTCGACGGCTGAACTGACGCCGCTGGTGACCATGTCGCTGGTGACCCTGTCGAGCACGACGTCACCGGGCTCCTCGCATCGTGGCTGAGCTCTCATCGGGCCGGGTGAACTCTCATCAGGACGGGTGACCTCTCGTTGTGGCGAGAGTTCATCCGGTCCCGGAGGAGCCCACCACACCCGAGGGGGGTTCGGCGGCCTGGCCACCAGGCCCGCTAGCGAGAGTGCACCCGTACTCACGAGCGTTCACCCGGCCGGCCGGGAGCTGGGTCGCGTACATCTCCCGCCCACGGGCGGCATCCTTACGCAAAACCCCAGCTCCCCCGTACCTTTCCCGCCCACGGGCGGCAACTGCACGCCGCCACCAGGGCATTCGCGTACATCTCCCGCCCACGGGCGGCAACCGTACGCAAAACCCCAGCTCCCCCCGTACCTTTCCCGCCCACGGGCGGCAACCGCTCCTCCAGCCCGCCGCCGCGGCGG
>JBDIAS010000027.1:0-27502 GCA_039812465.1 Austwickia sp.
GCTCGCGATGACGACCGCCAGCGCCGAGCCGAGGCTGACACGTACAGCCTGGTCCTGCAGCAGCCCCGTGTATCCACGGATCACCAGCTGGGTCCCGATCGCCCCCGCCACGACGCTGCCGGTCGCCAGCGCGATGTCCCCGGCCGGGACCGGGCAGCGAGGGCCGTCAGCCGGTTCGGGGCGCTCGTTGCGGCCCCGGGTCGGCCGGTCCTGCATGAGGTACGGAGGCAGCTGCAGATCCTCCGAGAGGCCGGCCTGCCCCGGAGTACGGCCTGCGTCGCTGTCGGGGTCCCCCGACTGCCGGGTCACGGGCCTTCCCTCCGTGTCCGGGTGAGGCGGGTGACCTTGGCCCGCTGTTCTCGCGGAATCCTCAGCGACCCGTGAACGCGGCCTTCCCCGGCCCTTGCTCCACGAACGAGGTCATCCCGATCTTCTGGTCCGCCGTCGCGAAGGTGCCCGAGAACTGCATGGCCTCGATCGCCATGCCCGTCGCGAGGTCCACCTCGAGGCCCTGGTCCACGGCGCTCTTGGCGAGGCGCAGCGCCTGGGCGGGTCCGCCCACATACCGCTTCACGAGCTTCAGCGCGGCCTCGTACGCGGTCCCCGGGTCGCAGATCCGGTCGATCAGGCCGATCCGCAGCGCCTCTTCGGCATCGATCTGGCGCCCGGAAAAGATCAGCTCCTTGGCCCTCGCCGGCCCGACCAGGCGCGGCAGGCGCTGCGTACCGCCCGCTCCGGGGATGATCCCCAGCAGGATCTCCGGCTGCCCGAGCTTCGCGTTGGACCCCGCCACGCGGAAGTCGCAGGCCAACGCCAGCTCGCAGCCGCCGCCGAGGGCGTACCCCTCGATCGCCGCGACCGTGGGCTTGCCGATCGCCGCCACGGCCGCGGTGAACGCGCCGATCTTCGGCGCTCGCAACGACATCTGCGCGTACGTCATCTCCTGCATCTCTTTGATGTCCGCCCCGGCGGCGAAGACCTTCTCGCCGCCGTAGACGATCACCGCGGCGATGTCGTCGCGGCCGTCCGCCTCGGTGGCCAGCTCCGCGATCGTGTCCTGGATGGCCCCGTTGAGGGGGTTCATCTTGGGGCGGTCGATGCGGATGGTGCCGATGCCTTCGGCTACCTCCAGGCGCACGTACTCACTCATGTCAGGCGTTCCCCTCATCAAAGACGTTGCGGCCGAGCATCAGCTCGTGCCACAGCTGGACGGCCTGGAGGATCATCTGCGAGGCGATCGACGTATACATCCGGGCGTCGGCACCCGCCGGGCAGATCTGCTCCATGGTCACGTACAGCGTGTCACCGTTGAGCCCCACCTTGACCGCGTTCAGGCGAAGCGTGAGCGCATTGCAGGCGCGCAGGCGGGTCAGCTCGTCCGTGGGCAGTTCCTCGTCGATCTGCCACTGGCCGAACACCCGCATCAGCGGCACGTCGCCCTCCACGCAGTGGACGAACAGCTGCTGGCCCTGCACCTTGAACGCGACGTCGCCGTCGGGATCGACTTCCGGCCGGAAGCCGTCTTCCTGCAGCGCGTCGAGGACACGTCCCCGCAGGAGGTGTTCCTCGGCGGGCGGGGGAAAGTTCGGCAGCGCAGTGGGATCGCTCATGGTCCTAACGTATCCGGGCGGCGCTGCGCCGGACCACTTGCGACCCGCCGGGAGAACCCGGCCGAGGCGCGCGCACGCCGAGGAATTTCTCAGGAAACCATCGTGTCAGGTCACCCCCGCGGGCCGACCCGGCGTGGCTACGCTTGGGCAATGCTGCCCGCCCCGGACCTCCCTCCCCCGCTCGGTGTCACCCGATCGGAGGAGGGCATCACCTTCGCCGTCTACGCCTCGTCCGCCGAAAACGTGGACCTATGCCTCTTCGACGACGGCGACAGGCAAGGCGAGACCCGGCACCCGATGGCCCACCGGATGCACGGCGTCTGGTTCGCCACGCTCCCCTGGGTCCGACCGGGGCAGCGGTACGGGTTCCGGGTGCACGGTCCCTGGCGGCCGGAAGCCGGCCAGCGGCACAACCCGGCCAAGCTCCTGGTCGACCCGTACGCCAAGGCCCTCGACGGCACGCTCCAGCGCGTCCCGGCCGTGTACGGACACGCGGTCGGCACCGACCTGAACGGTCCACCCGACCTGCGCGACGAGCGGGACAGCGCGCCCTTCGTCCCGCGATCCGTGGTCATCGACGACGCCTTCGACTGGGGCGAGCGCACCAAGCGTCGGGTCCCGTGGACCCGCACGGTGATCTACGAAACCCACGTCAAGGGCGCCACCATGCGCCACCCCGGCGTGCCCGAAGAGCTGCGCGGCACCTACGCGGGGCTCGCCCATCCGGCCTTCGTCGAGCACCTCCTTCGCCTCGGCGTGACGACGCTGGAGCTGCTGCCGGTCCAGGCCTTCGCCTCCGAGCAGCATCTGGCCCTGACCGGGCGCAGCAACTACTGGGGATACAGCACCCTCGGCTTCTTCGCCCCGCACGCCCCGTACGCCCACGCCACCGACCCGCAGGGCGTCGTCGACGAGTTCAAGACGATGGTGCGCACCCTGCACGAGCACGGCCTGGAGGTCCTGCTCGACGTGGTCTACAACCACACCGCCGAGCAGAGCCAACGCGGCCCCATGCTGTCCTGGCGGGGGGTGGACTGCGGCACCTATTACCGCCTGGACGAGCGGGGCAACGACATCGACGTCACCGGGTGCGGCAACACCTTCGACCTGCGCAACCCGATGACCTGCGGGCTGGTGCTCGACTCGCTGCGCTACTGGGTGGAGGAGTTCCACGTCGACGGGTTCCGGTTCGACCTCGCGGTGGCCCTCGCGCGCGGCCGCGGGGACGACTACAACCCCAACCACCCCTTCCACGTCGCCTTGCGCACCGACCCGGTGCTCTCCCGGGTGAAGCTGATCGCCGAGCCGTGGGACGTCGGCATCCACGGGTGGCGCACCGGGCAGTTCCCGCCCCCGTTCGCGGAGTGGAACGATCGGTTCCGCGACACCGTCCGTACGTTCTGGCTCGGCGACCTCGCCGCCCACGAGTACACCGGCCACGGCGTACGCGAGCTGGCGACCCGGATGACCGGGTCCCAGGACCTCTTCGGCCGAGACGACCGCGGCCCTCTCGCGAGCGTGAACTTCGTGGCGGCTCACGACGGGTTCACCCTGGCGGACCTCACGGCGTACAACTGGAAGCACAACGAGGCCAACGGCGAGGACAACCGGGACGGGACCAACGACAACCGTTCTTACAACCACGGCGTGGAGGGGCCGACCGACCGGTCGGGCATCCTGGCGGCCCGACGCCGTTCGATGCGCAACCTGATCGCCACCACGATCCTGGCGATGGGCGTGCCGATGCTGAACGGCGGCGACGAGATCGGCCGCACCCAGCACGGCAACAACAACGCGTACTGCCAGGACAACGAGATCAGCTGGCTGGACTGGGACCTGGCGGACTGGCAGGAGGACCTGCTGGCCACGACCCGATACCTGCTCGAGCTGCGCCGGGAGCACCGGGTGTTCCGCCAGTCCTCGTTCGTCTCGCCGGAGCTGCACCTCGGCGACGGCCGCGGGGACGTGCAGTGGTTCGGCCGCCAGGGCAAGCCGATGGACCGGGCCGCGTGGGACGACCCCGCGTGCCGCGTCCTACAGATGCAGACGATCGGCGAGGACGTGGGCGGAGACAGCCTGCTGCTGGTCTTCCAGGGCAAGAACCGCCCGGAGACCGTGACCCTGCCGCCGCTGGACGACTTCGGGCACGCCTACGAGCTGCTGTGGGACTCCAGCTGGGAGCGACCGAACGCCCACTCGACGGCGCGGTTCCGCGCCGGTGAGACCCGGCGGGTCAGCGCCGCGACGCTGCAGGTGTACCTGATCGTCTGACACCCACCGCGCGCTGCGGACCACTCCCGCCGACGATGGCCCCGTTCCGCCGATGAGGGCCCGCGCATCCACGGGACCCCATCCGCGCCTCCGGGACACCACCCGCGCCCCCAGGACACCATCCACTCCCCGGACGCCAGCCAGCACTTCAGCGTGGCCGTCCGCGGTTCCGGCGCGCACGCCGACGCGGCCCCGGGGCTGGTCGCCTCCGGGGCCGCGTCGGATGGTTCACCCCCGAGGACCGCGGTCCTCACGGGCGTGACGCATGTCAGGCGTTGACCACGAGTCCGAGCTCGGCGGGTGTCCCCAACAGCGGGTGCGTCGGCACGATCCGCACCGTGTAACCGAACGAGCCCGTCCGCAGGATCTTCAGGTCGCCTTCGAACCGGTGCCTACCGTCCTCGTAGACCTCGGCCGGCGTCAGCGACCTGGTCGCCGTGTGGGTGATCTGGTCGTTCGCGTCGACCTTGCCGTACACCACCTGCACGTCCACGTCCTCCGGGCGCAGGACCCCCAGCGAGACGAACGCGCGGATGTGGAAGGTGTCCCCGACCTGCGGGGCATCGGACACCCCGGAAGACTCCACGTGGTCCACGTGCAGGGTCGGCCACTGCGCCGTGACGCGGCTGCGGTAGGTCGCCAGGTCCCGCGCGCCCGCGTAGTCGCGGTCCGTCACGGCCCGGGACGCCTGCGCGGCGGGCAGGTAGAGCTGCGTCGTGTAGTCCTGCACCTGGCGGGTGGCCAGCACCTTCGGACCCAGCGTCGCAAGCGTGTGCCGCATCATCGCGACCCAGCGGCGCGGCACGCCGACGTCGTCGACGTCATAGAACCGCGGGGCGACGCGGTTCTCGATCAGGTCGTAGAGCGCGGCCGCCTCGATGTCGTCGCGGCGGCTCTGGTCGTGCACGCCGTCGGCCGACGGGATCTCCCAGCCGTTCTCGCCGTCGTACCACTCGTCCCACCAGCCGTCGAGAATCGACAGGTTCAAGCCGCCGTTGAGGGCCGCCTTCATCCCCGACGTGCCGCACGCCTCCAGGGGCCGCAGCGGATTGTTGAGCCACACATCGCAGCCCGGGTAGAGGTGGCGCGCCATCCCGATGTCGTAGTTCGGCAGGAACACGATCCGGTGCCGGATCTCCGGGTCGTCGGCGAAGCGGACCATCTTTTGGATCAGGCGCTTGCCGTTGTCGTCGGCGGGGTGGCTCTTGCCCGCGATGACCAGCTGCACGGGGCGGTCGGGGTCCAGCAGGATGCTCTTGAGCCGCGCCGGGTCGCGCAGCATCAGCGTGAGCCGCTTGTACGTGGGCACGCGCCGGGCGAACCCGATCGTCAGCACGTCGGGGTCGAGGATGTCGTCGATCCAGCCCAGCTCGGCGGCGGTCGCCCCGCGCTTCAGCCAGCTCTCCCGGGTGCGCCGCCGGGCCATCTCGACCAGCGTCTCGCGCAGCTCCCGCTTGACCGCCCACATCTGCTCGTCGGTGGCCTTCTGGGCGAACTGCGCGATCTTGGCGCTGGAGGACACCAACGGCCCGTACGTGTCCGCCAGGTCGAAGATCCGCTGGTCGACCCACGTCGGCGCGTGGACACCGTTGGTGATCGAGGTGATCGGCACCTCGCCGGCGTCGAAGCCCGGCCACAGGCCCGCGAACATGTCGCGGCTGACGACCCCGTGCAGGCGCGAGACGCCGTTGGCGTGCTTGGCGAGGCGCAACCCCATCAGGGCCATGTTGAAGACACCCGCCGAGCCGCCCTCGTAGGACTCCGCCCCGAGCGCCAGCAGGCGGTCCACCGGCACGCCCGTCAGGGCGTTGTCACCGCCGAAGTAGCGCCGCATCTGGTCGGCGCCGAAGCGGTCGATGCCCGCCGGGACCGGCGTGTGCGTGGTGAAGACGGTGCCGGCCCGGGTGACTTCCATGGCCTCGTCGAAGGACAGCCCGCGGGCCGTCGTCAGCTCGTGGATCCGCTCGATGCCGAGGAAGCCGGCGTGCCCTTCGTTGCAGTGGTAGACCTCGGGCTCGGGGGCCCCGGTCAGCGCGCTCCACAGCCGTAGCGCCCGCACGCCGCCCATGCCGAGCAGCATCTCCTGCTGGACGCGCAGCTCACCGCCGCCGCCGTAGAGCCGGTTGGTGACGCCGCGCAGGTCCATGTCGTTGGCGTGCACGTCGCTGTCGAGCAGGAGCAGCGGGATGCGGCCGAGCTGGGCGCGCCAGACGAAGGCGTGCAGCGTGCGCCCGCCGGGCATCCGAAGGCTGACCGTCGCGGGCTTGCCGTCCTCGCCGCGCAGCAGCGACAGCGGCAGCCCGTCCGGGTCGAGCACCGGGTAGGTCTCCTGCTGCCAGCCGTCCGCGTTCAGCGACTGGGCGAAGTACCCCGTCTGGTAGAACAGCCCGACGCCCACGACGGGGACGCCGAGGTCCGAGGCGGACTTGAGGTGGTCGCCCGCGAGGATGCCCAGGCCACCGGAGTACTGCGGGAGCACCTCGGTGATCCCGTACTCCGCGCTGAAGTACGCGATCGAGGCCGGCGCCGCGCCCGCGGCCTCGTCGGCCCACTTCTGGTACCAGCGCGGCTGCGTGATGTAGGACTGCAGGTCCTCGTGCGCCGTCTTCACCTTCGTGACGAAGTCCGGGTTGGCGGCGAGTGCGTCCAGCTCCTCGGCCGACATGCTGGACAGCAGCGCCACCGGGTCGTGACCCGCCTTCTCCCAGCGGATCGGCGCCATCTCGGCGAACAGGTTCCGGCTGGCCGTGTGCCACGACCAACGCAGGTTGGACGCCAAGTCCCCGAGCTCGCGGATCGGGTCCGGCAGGACGGATCGGACGTTGAAACGTCGAATTGCCTTCACGAGGAAAGGTTATCTGACGTCTCCGACAGCCCCGTGCGGAGCCCGTTCGCACCGAAGCGGCTTTCGCCTGGTCAGGCGGCGCGCTTACGGCGCCCGAGAGACCAGCCCACAGACCAGCCCACAGACCTGCCCACAGACCTGCCCACAGACCAGGCGGTACGGTGTCCGGCGCCCCGCGTCGCGACGTGTCCGACGCGACGACGCTCCGTGGTGGCGCTCACGTGCAGCCGCGCGTGCCGACCCGATAGCGTCGGCAGTGTGAACGCCACCCCGTCCTCGCTCGACCCCCGGTCGGCCTCTGCGGGTCCCGCCCCCGCCGCCAGCCCCGCCGCTCCCGAGACCGTCGCCGTTCCCGAGACCGCCGCCGTTCCCCAGACCGCGAAGGCTTCGGCGAGCGCCGCCGGTCGCCCGATCGGTCGGATCCCGGTGATCGACGTACAGCCCACCCTGGAGGCCGGCGCCTGGCCGACGGTCGCTGTGGTGGACGAGGAGGTCCGCTTCAGCGCGACGGTGTTCCGCGAGGGGCACGACGCGGTCAACGCCACGCTGGTGCTGGTCGACCCGACCGGCGGGGAGCACCTCTACCCGATGCGCTGCACCAACACCGGGCTGATGACCTGGGAGGCGGTCGCGGCGGCCGATCGGCCCGGGCGGTGGTCCTACCGGGTGGAGGGCTGGAGCGATCCGTACGGCACGTGGGCGCACGACGCGACCATCAAGATCCACGCAGGGGTCGACGTCGAGGTCATGCTCGAGGAGGGCGCCCGCTTGCTGGAGCGCGCCCGCGACGAGGTGCCGCGCTCCCCCTACCCGCGCGAGCGGCTCACGGCCTGCGCGGCGACGCTGCGCGACGCGTCCCTGCCCGTGCAGGAGCGCCTCGCGGGCGGCACGGCGACCTGGGTCCACACCGAACTCACCGAGCGTCCGCTGCGCGACTACGTCTCCCCCAGCCCGGACTACGGGTGGCGGGTCGAGCGCGAACGGGCCCTCTACGGCGCCTGGTACGAGTTCTTCCCCCGCAGCGAGGGCTGCCGCCTGGATCCCGACACCGGGCAGTGGGTCACCGGCACCCTGCGCACGGCGGCGCAACGGCTGCCGGCGATCGCGGGCATGGGCTTCGACGTGATCTACATCACGCCGATCCACCCGATCGGCACGGTCAACCGCAAGGGCCCGAACAACACGCTGGAGGCGGGACCGGACGACCCCGGCAGCCCGTACGCGATCGGCAGCGCCGACGGCGGCCACGACGCGATCGAACCCAGCCTGGGCGACTTCGACGACTTCGACTCCTTCGTCGAGCAGGCGGAGCGGCTCGGCCTGGAGGTCGCGATGGACCTGGCGCTGCAGTGCGCGCCGGACCACCCGTGGGTGGAGGCGCATCCCGAGTGGTTCACGACCCGCGTGGACGGCACCATCGCCTACGCGGAGAACCCGCCGAAGAAGTACCAGGACATCTACCCGCTCAACTTCGACAACGACCCCGCCGGCATCTACGCGGAGGTCCGCCGGGTCATCCAGGTCTGGATCGACCACGGCGTCAAGATCTTCCGCGTCGACAACCCGCACACCAAGCCGGTCGAGTTCTGGCAGTGGCTGATCGCCGACGTCGCCGCGTCGCACCCCGAGGTCATCTGGCTCGCGGAGGCGTTCACCCGTCCGCCGATGATGAAGACCCTGGCCAAGGTCGGTTTCCAGCAGAGCTACACGTACTACGCGTGGCGCAACGAGGCCTGGGAGCTGCGCGAGTACGTACAGGAACTGGCGTACGAGGACGCCACGTTCATGCGGCCGAGCTTCTGGCCGACCACGCACGACATCCTCACGCCGTACATGCAGTTCGGCGGGCCGGCCGCGTGGAAGCTGCGCGCCGCGCTGGCGGCCACGCTGGTGCCGACGTACGGGATCTACGCGGGCTACGAACTGCTCGAGGCCGTCCCGCGGCCCGGCGTGGAGGAGCAGATCGACAACGAGAAGTACCAGTTCAAGGACCGCGCCTGGTCCGACTACGAGCCCGGCGGCCCGCTCGCCGGCCGGCTGTGGATGGCCGACTGGCTGCGCATGATCAACGAGATCCGCGCCGCCCACCCCGCGCTCCACTGGCTGCGCAACATCGTGTTCCACTCCGCCGACGACGACAACTTCCTCGTGTTCAGCAAGCGGCGCGTCATCGGCGGGCAGGACGACACGATCATCGTCGCGGCCAACCTCGACCCGCACGCGACCCGGGAGACCTGGCTGCACTTCGACCTGCCGGCGCTCGGACTCGACTGGGGCTCGGGCTTCGTCGCCAAGGACCTGGTCACCGGCGCGTCCTGGCACTGGGGACAGCACGCGTTCGTCCGCCTCGGTCGGGACACCGAGCCGGTGCACATCATCAGCGTCCGGAGGTTCTGAGGTGGTCGGTCCGAACCCCGTCTCTCGGGGGCTACCCCAGGACCCGACGTGGTTCAAGACGGCGGTGTTCTACGAGGTCCTCGTACGCGCCTTCGCGGACTCGACGAGCTCCGGGGCCGGCGACTTCCGCGGCCTGATCGGGAAGCTGGACTACCTCGCGTGGCTCGGCGTGGACTGCCTGTGGCTCCCGCCGTTCTACGCCAGCCCGCTGCGCGACGGCGGGTACGACATCAGCGACTTCACCGCCGTCCTCCCGGAGTTCGGGACCCTGCCGGAGTTCGCCGAGCTGGTGAACCAGGCGCACGCCCGCGGGATGCGGGTCATCACCGACCTCGTCATGAACCACACCTCCGATCAGCACCCGTGGTTCCAGGCCTCCCGCTCCGACCCGGAGGGACCCTACGGCGACTTCTACGTGTGGAGCGACGACGACACGAAGTACGCCGAGGCGCGGATCATCTTCGTCGACACCGAGGTCAGCAACTGGACCTTCGACCCCGTCCGGCGGCAGTTCTACTGGCACCGCTTCTTCTCCCACCAGCCCGACCTGAACTTCGAGAACCCGGCCGTGGGCGAGGCCATGTTCGACGTGGTCCGGTTCTGGATGGACCTGGGGATCGACGGGTTCCGCCTCGACGCGGTGCCCTACCTCTTCGAGGAGGAGGGGCACAACGGGGAGAACCACCCCCTGACCCACGAGTTCCTCGCGCGGCTGCGGGCGTTCGTGGAGGAGGAGTATCCCGGGCGCATCCTGCTCGCCGAGGCCAACCAGATGCCGCACGAGGTCGTCGACTACTTCGGCACGCCCGAGGCGCCGGAGTGCCACATGTGCTTCCACTTCCCGGTCATGCCGCGCCTCTACGCCGCGCTGCGCCAGGAGAAGGCGACCCCGATCGTCGACGTCCTCAACGACACGCCGGCGATCCCGGACGGCGCCCAGTGGGGCACGTTCCTGCGCAACCACGACGAGCTGACGCTGGAGATGGTCAGCCCGGAGGAGCGCACGGCCATGTACTCCTGGTACGCCCCCGACCCCCGGATGCGCGCCAACATCGGCATCCGGCGTCGCCTCGCCTCGCTGCTGGACAACTCGCGCGCCGAGATCGAGCTGATCAACGCGCTGCTGCTGAGCCTGCCCGGCAGCCCGTGCCTCTACTACGGGGACGAGATCGGGATGGGCGACAACATCTGGCTGGCCGACCGCGACGCCGTCCGCACGCCGATGCAGTGGACGCCCGACCGCAACGCGGGGTTCTCCAGCGCCGACCCGGGCAAGCTCTACCTGCCGGTGATCCAGTCGCTGGTCTACCACCACAACAACGTCAACGTGGAAGCCCAGCGCGCCTCCTCCAGCTCTCTGCTGCACTGGGTGCGCGCGATGCTGCAGGTGCGCTCGGCGCACCCCGTCTTCGGCCTGGGCGATTTTGAGCTGCGCGACGTCGACAACGACGCGATCCTGGCCTTCACGCGCCGCGTCGAGGCCGACCCCTCGGCCGACCGGATGGAGCCGGAGGCCGTGCTCTGCCTGCACAACCTGTCCTCCCGCCCCCAGGGCGGTCGGATCACCCTCCCGGAGCGCTACGCCGGGGCGAGGGTGGCCGATCTCTTCGGGGGCTCCGGGTTCGGGCGCGTGGAGTCGGACGGAACGTACCGGGCCACCCTGGGATCCCGGGACTTCTTCTGGCTCCTGGTGGTCGAGGACGACGAGGGTTGACCTGATGGGTATGAGCCAGCTGAGGGATCAGACGACGCGAAGGGTGGCGTGAGGGCGGTGGCCGAGATCAACCCCGACGCCGGCGTCGTGTCCCGCACGCTGGACCTCCTCGCGGCCTGGATGCCGCGCCAGCGGTGGTACACCGCCAAGGGGGCGGCGCCCTCGCTGCGCCGCGTCGGCGGGTTCCGCCTGGCGGACTCGGCCGGCGCGCAGGGCGCGGTCGACGCCGTCCGTGCGGAGCGCGCGGTCGACGTCGAGACCCTGATCGTCGCCGACGAGCACGCCTCGCCCCCCGTCGTCTACCAGGTGCCCCTCACCTCACGGGACGCCCCGCTGGAAGGCGCCAGCGACGCGCTGGTGGGGGCCTTCGAGCGCCCTGGCGGCGGGACGCGGTACGTCTACGACGCGCCGCACGACCCCGCGTACGTGGCCGCGCTGCTGCAGCTGATCGCGGGCGGCGGGCGGTCCGAGTCCGCACACCGCACCGACGGGTGCGACGCGCCGGCCGCCGGGCACCCGCAGGGCGGTCCGGCGCCGATCCACGTGACCGGCTCGCGGGTCCTCACGGGTGAGCAGTCGAACACTTCGATCATCGTCGAGCGCCCCGGCGGCCTCCTGATCGCCAAGATCTTCCGCGTCCTCGCCCACGGAGAGAACCCCGACGTCGTGCTCACCGCCGCCCTCGACGCGGCGGGCTGCGATCTGGTGCCTGCGCCCTTCGGCGCGCTGACCGGCCAGTGGGACGACCCGGAGTCGAACGCCGTGTGCGCGGGCCACCTGGCGGTTGTCGCCGAGTTCCTGCCCGGGACCCTCGACGCCTGGCGGGTCGCCTGCGACGCCGCGGCGCAGGGCCGCGATTTCACCGACCGCGCGCGCGAGCTGGGCGCCGCCACCGCGAGGGTGCACGCCGCCCTCGCCGAGGTCTTCCCCACGGGCGCGCTGGACGCGGCCGCGCGCGCGGCCCAGGTGCGCTCCTGGCGGGATCGCCGCGACGCCGCCCTGGACGCCGCGGGGCAGGTGAGAGACCTCACACCCCGCATCGACGCGATCCTGGCCGCGGCCGCCGACGCGCCCTGGCCACCGGCGCAGCGCGTCCACGGCGACTACCACCTCGGCCAGGTCCTGGACGTCCCCGGCCGCGGGTGGGTGCTGCTGGACTTCGAGGGCGAGCCCCTGCGGCCCCTCGCGGAGCGCACCGCCCCCGACCTGCCTCTTCGCGACGTCGCAGGGATGCTCCGCTCGTTCGATTACGTGGCCGGAAGCGTCGCCGTCAGGCAGCCCGATCGCGCCGACGCGGCCCGCGCCTGGGCCGCCGCGGCCCGTGAGGCCTTCCTCGACGGCTACGCCTCGGCGCGGCCCGACCCGCGCGCGGACGCCGATGCTGCCGCGCTGCTCGCCGCCCTCGAGCTGGACAAGGCCCTCTACGAGATCGTCTATGAGACCCGGAACCGGCCAGACTGGGTGGGTATCCCGGTCGCCGCGCTGACCCGCCTGTGCACCCCCCACGAATCGAGGACCCGATGACCAGCGACTCCTCCCGTCCGAGCGAAGGCGCCCCCTCCCCGGGCGCGGCGTCGACCCCGGCCTCCCCGGCGACCGCCGCGTCGCCCGGCGGGGCAGGAGCGGCGGGTGGCTCCGCGAAGGCGCCGGCCCCCACCCCGCGCATCCGGCCGGCCAGCTGGGACGAGCTGGGGCTCCTAGCGCACGGCGGACACGGCAACCCGCACGGGGTCCTCGGCGCCCACCCGTGGAACGGCGGGGTGACCCTGCGCGTGCTGCGCCCCGGCGCGGCCAGCGTCAAGGTCGAGCTCCCGGACGGCTCCGTGCACGCCCTCGACCACGACTTCGAGGGCGTGTGGCAGATCCAGCTCGACCTGCCGGAGGTCAGCGACTACCGCCTGCTGATCGACTACGGCGACGGGTTCGAGCACCGCATCGACGACCCGTACCGCTTCTTGCCCACCCTCGGCGAGGTCGACCTGCACCTCATCGGCGAGGGCCGCCACGAGGAGCTGTGGAAGGTCCTCGGCAGCCACATCCGCACCTACCCGGGCGTGATGGGTGACGTGCACGGCACGTCGTTCGCCGTCTGGGCGCCCAACGCGCGCGCGATCCGCGTCGTCGGGGACTTCAACACCTGGGACGGCACCTGTCACCCGATGCGCGCCCTCGGCAGCACCGGCGTGTGGGAGCTGTTCATCCCGGGCGTGGGCAAGGACAGCACGTACAAGTACGAGATCCTCGGCGCCGACGGGTACCGGCGCACCAAGGCCGACCCGCTCGCCCGCGCGACCGAGTGCCCGCCCGCCACCGCGTCCGTCGTCACCGAGTCGCAGTACGAATGGGGCGACGGGGAGTGGATGGCGCAGCGCGTGACGGCCGCGCCCTCGCACGAGCGGCCGATGAGCATGTACGAGGTGCACCTGGGCAGTTGGCGGCAGGGTCTGTCCTACGTGGAGCTCGCCGAGCACTTGGTGAACTACGTGAAGGACATCGGCTTCACCCACGTGGAGCTGCTGCCGGTGATGGAGCACCCCTACGGCCCCAGTTGGGGCTACCAGGTGACCGGCTACTTCGCGCCGACCAGCAGGTTCGGCAGCCCCGACGAGTTCCGCTACCTCGTGGACAAGCTGCACCAGGCGGGCATCGGCGTGTTCCTGGACTGGGTGCCGGCCCACTTCCCCAAGGACGGCTTCGGCCTGGGGCGCTTCGACGGGCAGGCGCTCTACGAGCACCCGGACCCGCGACGCGGCGAGCAGGCAGAGTGGGGCACGTACATCTTCGACTTCGGCCGCCCCCAGGTGCGCAACTTCCTCGTCGCGAACGCCTCGTACTGGCTGGAGGAGTTCCACATCGACGGCCTGCGCGTGGACGCCGTCGCCTCGATGCTCTACCTGGACTACAGCCGTGAGGACGGCGAATGGCTGCCGAACCAGTACGGCGGCCGCGAAAACCTCGAGGCGGTGCAGTTCCTCCAGGAGACCAACGCCACCGTCTACCGGCGGACCCCCGGCGTCGTGACGATCGCCGAGGAGTCGACCAGCTGGGGCGGCGTCACCGCGCCGACCTACATGGGCGGGCTCGGCTTCGGGCTGAAGTGGAACATGGGCTGGATGCACGACACCTTGCACTACGCGTCGCTGCAACCGGTCTACCGTCAGTACCACCACAACGAGCTGACGTTCGCGATGATCTACGCCTACTCCGAGAACTTCGTGCTGCCGATCAGCCACGACGAGGTCGTCTACGGCAAGGGTTCCATGTTGGGCAAGATGCCCGGTGACCGTTGGGAACAGCTGTCCAACCTGCGCGCCTACTACGCGTTCCAGTGGAGCTTCCCCGGCAAGCAGCTGCTCTTCATGGGCAGCGAGTTCGCGCAGTACTCCGAGTGGGCCGACGGTTCCAGCCTCGACTGGTGGCTGCTCGACCACGAGCCGCACTGGCGGATGCACGCGCTCGTCAAGGACCTGAACCACCTGTACGCCTCGCGCCCCGCCCTCTGGGCCCTGGACTCCCACCCCGACGGCTTCCGGTGGATCGACGCCAACGACGCCTCCGGCAACGCGTACAGCTACCTGCGTTTCGGGCCGGCCGGCGCGGACGGCGTGCGCTCGGCCGTCGCGTGCGTGCTCAACTTCTCGGGGATGGAGCACCACAGCTACCGGATCGGCCTGCCCTACGGCGGGGTGTGGCGGGAGATCCTCAACACCGACTCGGAGGCGTACGGGGGCGGCGGGCTCGGCAACCTCGGCGAGATCCACGCCGAGGAGGTCCCGTGGCACGGCCAGCCGTACTCGGCCACGATCCGGATGCAGAAGCTGTCCGCGGTTTGGTTCGAGCCCACGGGGCAGCCGGTGCCGGATCGCCCCGCCCCGGAGGAGAGCGCGCGCCGGGCCGTGACCCGCGGGATCCCACGGCCGGAGCTGTCCAACACCCCGGTCACCGGGCTCGATGAGGTCGACAGCGGGCTGGGCGAGCTGCCCCCGGTGACCGGCCCGATCCCGACGGTCTCGCCGGAGGCCGGCGGCGCGTCCTCCAAGGACTGGGGCCGCCCGACCTGACCCGGACAGTCGGTCGAAGCAGACGCGGCCGGGCCAGCCAGACGCGACCGAGGGGGACCCATTGCGGGTCCCCCTCGGGTCCTCTCCGGCTGCGCCGCCGGGACGGGCCGCAACGCCGATGGATGCCAAGCGGCCAGACGTCAGGCGACCGAGCCTCAGGCAGCGACGAGCACGCGGTCCAGCAGGTGGCGGGCGAGGCCGGACAGCTCCTCGCGGACGGGCTCGATCACGGCGGCCGGGTCGGTGAGCCGCCAGTCCGTCCCGTAGGCGTCCTGCGGCACCGTGATCTGCACGGCCTCCGGCGCGAGGTCCATCTTCATGAACGTCAGGACCGAGGTGAGCTGATCGACCGCCTGCGCGCCGCCGTGCGCCCCGTAGGACACGATCGCGACCGGCTTGCCGGTCCATTCGGCGTAGAGGTAATCGATCGCGTTCTTGAGGTCCCCGGGATACCCGCCGTTGTACTGCGGCGTCACGAAGACCACCGCGTCGCTGCCGTCGACGAGGCCCTTCCACTGCAGGGTGTGCGGGTTCACGTACTGGCCGAGCGCCGGCGGGCGCGGCTCGTCGAGGGAGGGCAGCGCCAGCTCGCGCAGGTCGACGACGCGGACGCCGGCGTCGACAGCGACGGACAGGGTACGGGCGACCTCTTCGCCGATCTGGTCGCCGATGCGCACCGGGCGCGTGCTGCCGACGATGACGGTCAGGGTGGGGCGGGTCTTCACGTCACTCATGGACACGTCAACTACTTGACGGAGGCCCGTATTCCCGACTGCGGGGCCACGTCGGCGCGCCCGCCTAGGATGTCCCTGGGCGGTGGACCGGGGGGCGCGGCCGCCCTCGTGATCCCACCCCGGGCACCGTCCACCCGCCCGCCCGTCCGTCCTCCGTCCGTCCTCCGCCCGTCCGCCTCGAGCGCCCGGCCCCGAACTCCGTACCGAAGGATCCCGCCATGAGCAGCCCCGTCACCCCCGCACCGACCCTGACCAAGGCGATCCTGCCGGAGTCGGAGCTGCCGACGCGGTGGTACAACATCGCGGCCGACCTGCCCGAGCCCATGCCGCCGCACCTGCACCCCGGGACCAAGGCGCCCCTCACCGTCGAGGACCTGTTGGCGATCTTCCCGCGCGGCCTGGCCGAGCAGGAGCTCTCCGCCGAGCGCTACATCGACATCCCGGAGCCCGTCCAGGAGATCCTGCGGATCTGGCGTCCCTCCCCCCTCGCCCGGGCGCGGCGCCTGGAGCGCGCCCTCGGGACGAGCGCGCGGATCTACTACAAGTACGAGGGCGCGAGCCCGGTCGGCAGCCACAAGACCAACAGCTCGGTAGCGCAGGCCTATTACAACGCCGTGGAGGGCGTGCAGCGGCTGACCACCGAGACCGGCGCGGGCCAATGGGGCAGCGCGCTCGCCTTCGCGTGCGAGGCGTTCGGCCTAGAGTGCGAGGTCTGGCAGGTGCGGGCGAGCTACGACGGCAAGCCGTACCGCCGCATCCTCATGGAGACCTTCGGCGGCACCGTCCACCCCAGCCCGAGCGACCTGACCGCCGCGGGCCGGGAGATGCTGCAGCGGTTCCCGGACACCCCGGGCAGCCTCGGCATGGCGGTCTCCGAGGCCATCGAGAGCGCGGTGGCCGACGCGCCGCGGGCCCGGTACGCCCTCGGCAGCGTCCTCAACCACGTCGTCCTGCACCAGACCGTGATCGGCGAGGAAACGCTGAAGCAGCTGGCCATGTTCGGGGAGACCCAGGCGGACCTCGTGTACGGGTGCGCGGGCGGCGGC
Organism: Austwickia sp.; assembly: GCA_039812465.1. GTDB lineage: Bacteria > Actinomycetota > Actinomycetes > Actinomycetales > Dermatophilaceae > Austwickia. The sequence continues at coordinate 16,679 of JBDIAS010000027.1, forward strand.
TCCAACCTGGGCGGGCTCGCCTTCCCGCTGCTCCGCGAGAACCTGGCCGGGCGGACCACGAGCCGGTTCATCGCGGTCGAGCCGACCGCGTGCCCCTCGCTCACCGCAGGGACGTACGAGTACGACCACGGCGACGTGGCGGGGATGACCCCGCTGCTGAAGATGTACACGCTGGGCAAGGACTTCGTGCCCGACCCGGTGCACGCCGGCGGCCTGCGATACCACGGGATGGCGCCGCTGCTCTCGCACGTGGTGCACCTGGGGCTGATCGAGGCGCAGGCGGTCGAGCAGCGGGACGCGTTCGAGGCGGGGGTCCTCTTCGCCCGCGCGGAGGGACTGGTCCCCGCACCCGAGTCCTGCCACGCGATCGCGGCGGCCCTCGCCCAGGCACGCCAGATCACGGCGGAGGAGGACTCCGTCGCCATCCTGATCGGGGTGTCGGGCAACGGGGCGCTCGACCTGCCTGCCTACCGGGAGTACCTGTCCGGCGCGATGGACTGACCACCGCTAGCGCGCGGGGCCGGGGTCGCGCCGGTCGCGGCCCGGACCGGCGAGCTGGTCCAGCACACGCTGGTCCGGCGCGGGGGTCTCCAGATCGTCCGCGTCCGGGAAGTGCAGATCGAACGCGGGGCGCTCGGAGCGGATCGCGGGAATCCGGTCGAAGTTGTGCCGCGGAGGCGGGCAGGAGGTCGCCCACTCCAGTGAGGCGCCGAAACCCCACGGGTCGTCGACCTTCACCAGCGGGGCGTGCCGCCAGGTGTGCCACGCGTTGTAGATGAAGACCAGGGTGGAGAGGCCGAGCAGCATGGCCGAGACGGTGGAGATCTGGTTGAACAACTGGAAGTGGTCCTCGACCATGTAGTCGCCGTAGCGGCGCGGCATGCCCTGCACGCCGAGCACGTGCTGGATCAGGAACGTGCCGTGGAACCCGAAGAACAGCATCCAGAAATGGATCTTCCCCAGCCGTTCGTTCAGTCGGCGCCCCGTGATCTTCGGCCACCAGAAGTAATAGCCGGAGAACATCGCGAACACCACGGTTCCGAACACCGTGTAGTGGAAGTGGGCGACCACGAAGTAGCTGTCGGTCACGTGGAAGTTCAGCGGCGGGCTGGCGAGGATCACGCCGGTCAGGCCCCCGAAGAGGAAGGTCGCCAGGAAGCCGAGCGCCCACAGCATGGGCGTCTCGAAGCTCAAGGAGCCCCGCCACATGGTGCCGATCCAGTTGAAGAACTTCACGCCCGTGGGCACCGCGATGAGCATGGACATGACGGCGAAGAAGGGCAGCAGCACCTGGCCGGTGGCGTACATGTGGTGCGCCCAGACCGTCATCGACAGGGCCGCGATCGCGATCGTCGCGAAGATCAGCCCCTTGTACCCGAAGATCGGCTTGCGGGAGAACACCGGGATGACCTCGCTGATGATGCCGAAGAACGGCAGCGCGATGATGTAGACCTCCGGGTGCCCGAAGAACCAGAACAAGTGCTGGTAGAGGATCGGGCCGTTGTTCTCCGGGTCGAAGATGTGCATCCCGTAGAGCCGATCACCGGCGAGACCTAGCAGCGCGGCGGCGAGCACCGGAAACGCCATCAGCACCATCATGGCGGTGATGAGGATGCCCCAGCTGAAGACCGGTATCCGGAACATGGTCATCCCCGGCGCGCGCATGCAGATGACCGTCGTGATGAAGTTGACCGACCCCATGATCGTGCCGAACCCGGCCAGCGCGAGCCCCAGCACCCACAGATCGCCCCCGAGCGAAGGGCTGAAGGTGGCGGTGGAGAGCGGCGCGTACGCGAACCAGCCGAACGAGGCGGCGCCCTCGGGGACGAGGAACCCCGCCACCGCCATGAGGCCACCGAAAAGGAACAGCCAGTACGACAGCATGTTCAGGCGGGGGAACGCCACGTCGGGCGCGCCGAGCTGCAGCGGCAGGATCGCGTTGGCGAAGCCGGCGAAGAGCGGGGTCGCGAAGAGCAGCAGCATGATCGAGCCGTGCATGGTGAACAGCTGGTTGAACTGCTCCAGGTTGTGCACCACCTGCAGTCCGGGCATGAACAGCTCGGCGCGGATGAGGAGCGCCAGCACGCCCGCGAAGACGAAGAACGCGAACGTGGTGGCGAAGTACAGGTTGCCGATCACCTTGTGATCGGTGCTCGTCACGTACTTCACGAACGACGCCCCGCGGCGTGTGCGCGGGGGAGCCTCTCGCTGGGCCTCGACCCGGGCCTCGGTGACTTCCGTTCGTGCGTCCATCACTGAGCTCATGGGGAACCCCCTTCTAGCGCAGAGGAGAGGCGACGATCCAGGACTCACGGCTGAACCCGACCGGTCTCCCCGGGAAACCGGGCCGCCCCGTCAGGCGGCCCGGCCCCTTCCTCCCGCGTGTCATTTCTACGAATGACTTGTACAAAGTACCACGAGCATTAGGTTTCCGACAGGGTGGCGGGGACGGTCCCCGCGCCGGCTCCGTGAGTCATCGCGTCGACTGCGTGGGGCAGGGTTACCCGCGCGATGGCGTCGCAAACCATCTGCGCTCAGCAACAATCGCGTTCAGCAACGACCCGCGCAGGACGACCTCGCGAAGGAACGACCGCGCAGGAACGACCGGGCGAACCCTCGTCCCCGCCTCAGCTCGCGGGCGGGGGATCGGTGAGGTGGATCAGGCAGCGCCCGGATTCGAGGCGCGGCTCGAGTCTTTCGACGACCTGGGGGACGCTCAGGTCCTCGGTCACGCTCCGGAGGATCCCCAGGTGCAGCGAACACACGATGTCGGGGTGGCTGTCCGCCACGTCCTTGAAGGGGCAGTTGTGCATGGTGATGGCCCGGCCCTCGGGCGAGAGCGCCGGCTCGCACCCCATGGCCTCCAGCGAGTCGAGGAGTCGGGCTGCGCCCTCCTGGGCGCCGCCCCGTTCCGGCGAGTCCGTCGCGAGGGAGCGGCCCCACTCCTCGCCCGCGGCGTACGCGCGGTCGGAGCCGTCAGCCACGGCGCGCGCCAAGCTCTCCGCCAGGAGTTGCGCGAGGAGGGCGTACTGCCGGACACCCACCTGGCCGCTCTCGGCGCTCGCCTCGTAGAGCGTCCTGGGCCGCCCCGCAGCCGACCGGGACTCCACCTGGCCGCCGACGAGCCGCAGCGCGACCAACGCCTCGAGGTGGAAGCGGACGGTGTTGGAGTGCAGACCCACCCGCTGCGAGAGCTCGTCGGCGCTCAACGGCCGGCCCGCGCTGCGGAGCGCGACGAGGACCCGGGCGCGGCTCTCCCCGAGCCGCGGCGCCGGCCCAGCGGCTTCCCGGGTCGGCGTCTCCCGCCGCCCGTTGCCCGGTATCACCGCTGTCTCCCATGAGGGGCTCGGCCCATGCACCTGACCACGGTAACGACTGGAGACCCCGCCCGCCCAGACCTCGGGACTCCGCCGGGCGACCCAGCTCGCCGGCCGTCCGCATGGTGAACACCCGATCGCCGTGCGGGAGAGGGTTGTCCACAGCCGGGCGCATCGCCCGTACCGCCTGGTGGCGCGGGGTTCTAGGTTGAGGGGGCCAGCACGGTCGGACGTCAGGGGGTCAGGGATGCGATGGCGGGTCGTCGCCGCGTGGGGCGCGGCGTTCCTGGTGCCGGCGTCGTCGCTGGCGATCCTGCCCGCGGCCGCGATACCTGCGCCAGCGGACCCGCCGATCGCGCGCCACGTCGACTGCCAGGCAGGCAACGACGATGGCGACGGCTCGGCGGGCGCGCCGTGGCGCACGCCGCAGTCCCTGGCGACGCGCGCGCTGCAGCCCGACACCCACGTGCTGCTGCGCCGCGGGTGCGCCTGGGACGGACCCGTCCGCCTCGTCGGCGAGCGGATCGTGCTCGGGGCGTACGGCGAGGGCGCCGCCCCCGTGCTGAGCGCCGCCGACGCCGATCGCCTGACCCCCGTGCTCACCGTGGATTCCCCCGGCGGCGCGGTCCGGGACCTCGTGATCGCCGACGGCGCCGGCGCGGGCGTGCAGTTGGTGGCCCCGGGGGCGAGCGTCAGCCGCACCGAGGTCACGGGCACGGCGTTCGGGGTGCAGTTCGCAGCGCCGGACGGCGTCGCCGATGCCGTCTACGTGCACGACCTGCACATGGACATCAACACCCCGGGCGGCGACGACGACTCCGGCGCCGTCTGCTTCGACGTGCGCGCACCGCGCGCGACCGTGCGCGGCTCGCACGCCGAGCGCTGCCGGGCCCCGAGCTACGACTACGGCCACGACGGCGGGTTCGTCGAGGTCTGGAAGTCCGGCGACGGTCTGACGGTGGTGGACAACACCGCGATCGACGTCAACGGGTTCCTCGAAGCCGGCGGCGAGGGTGGATCCGACTCCTTCCACGGTGCCCAGATCCGCGGCAACAAGGTGGCCCGCTCGCATGGCGGGATCGGCGTGCACGATGACGGGAAGTACGCGATCGACGCGTCCGCGGTCGTCTTCCGCGACAACGAGATCCAGGTCGTGGACGGCGAGATCACCTACGGCAACGCCGCCGCGCTGTCGATCGACGGCAGCAACCGCATCGGAGCCCAGGCGCCGGGCACGGTGGTGCCCAACCCGGCGGGGCCGGGCTCGGACCGGGCCGAGGGCGGAGCCAGCACAGACAGCACCCCGACCACAGACAGTGCCACGACGGACACGGCGACCGCTGACCCCTCCGCTGCGCCGCGCGAGTGGGTCTACGACGAGGGCGTGCGGGCGTGGGGTCTTTGGGAGTGGCGCGGCCAGGGCTGGGTGCTGGTCGACGTCAGCGAGTCGGACCCGCACGCGCCCCCCGCCCCGCTCACGGCGCTCACGGCGCGGCCAGCACCTTCTCGGTGATCAAGTCGGCGATCGGCATGGCCGAGGTGGCCGCCGGGGACGGCGCGTTGATCACGTGCACCATGCGGTCGGTCTGGCGCAGCAGGAAGTCCTCCACCATCGTCCCGTCCCGCAGGACCGCCTGGGCGCGGATCCCGGCGGGCTCGGGCCGAAGGTCGGCGAGCGTGAGCGAGGGGCAGTACTTGCGTACCAGCTCCAGGTACCCCGGCTTGTAGAGGCTGTTCCACTGCTCGACCGCCCCGGTGCGCACCACCGACCGTGCCACCTTCCAGAACCCGGGGAAGCGGGCGAAGTCCGCGACGTCCCGCGGGCTCACCGAGAGCTTCGGGTAGCCCTCCCGGGACAACCCCAGCACGGCGTTGGGGCCGACCGTCACCCCGCCGTCCATCATCCGCGTCAGGTGCACGCCGAGGAACGGCAGCGCGGGATCGGGCACCGGATAGATCAGCGCCGACACGATGTCGTTCTTGGCCGCCGGCAGCCGGTAGTACTCCCCGCGGAACGGGACCATCTGGAAGTCGACGGGCAGACCGGCCAGAGCGGCGAGCCGGTCGGCCTGGATGCCGCCGCAGACGACCAGCTGCCGCGCGTACACCCGCTCCGTGTCGCGGCGGCCCCGACCACGCCGATTCCCACCGCGCCCTGTCCCTTGTCGCGCGCCCCCCGCCGCCAGGTCCAGGCCCACCTCGCTCAGCGACTCGTGGATACCGACGACCCGGGTGCGCACGCGCACCTCGCCGCCGAGCTGCGCGATCACCGCCGCCATCTGCGCGCACACCGCCCGGTAGTCCACGATCCCGGTCGAGGACAGCCAGATCGCGCCCTCCCCCACCACGTTCGGCTCACGGCGGCGCAGCTCGTCGCCGTCGATCAGCGCCACGTCCAGCTCGTTGAGCAGCGCCCGCTCGTACAAGGCGTGCATCCGGGTCACCTCGAGCGCGTTCGTCGCGACGATCAGCTTGCCCGTGTTCACGTACGGGATCTCGTGCTCGTCGCAGAACTCGCGCGTCCAGCGCGCCCCGGCCTTGCACAGCCGCGCCTTGAGGCTGCCCGGCGCGTAGTAGATCCCGGCGTGGATGACCCCGCTGTTGTGCCCGGTCTGGTGGGCCGCGAGGCGGTCCTCCTTCTCCAGCAGCAGCAGCGAGGCCCCGGGCCGCTTGCGCAGCAACGTCATCGCGGTCGCCAGCCCGACGATCCCGCCGCCGATCACGGCGAAGTCGTAGGCGCGCCTCGCGCTCACGGCAGCGGCCGCCCGTCCCAGTCCGGCCAGGCCTTGTCTTTGTCGCTCATCACGGCCACCTCCCGCGGCCAGACCAGGCCGAAGGCCGGGTCGTCGAAGCGCTGGCCGCGCTCGTGGGCGGGCGAGTACATGCCGGACATCAGGTAGAGCATCTCGGTGTCGTCGGTCATCGTGAGGAACCCGTGCGCGCAGTGCGGCGGGATCCACAGCGCCCGCCGGTTCGCCGCGGAGAGCGTCACCATCACGTGCCGCCCGAGCGTCGGGCTGTCCTCGCGCAGGTCCAGGCAGCAGTCGACGAGCTCGCCGCGCAGGGCGCGGATCAGCTTGCCCTCGGCGGCCGGGGCGATCTGCCGGTGCAGCCCGCGCAGCGTGCCGGCGCGGGTGTTCCAGGAGAGGTTGGCCTGCAGGACGCGCACGTCGATGCCGTGCTCGGCGAACTCCTGGACGCAGTACGCGCGCGCGAAGCCTCCGCGGGAGTCCTCGTACGGCTCCGCGTCGACGATCCAGCAGCCGTCCACCGCGGTCGGGGAGAAGCGCATCTCAGACCTTCTTCCAGAACAACTGGGCGTCGAGCTGCCCGGTCTCCACGAGGTAGCGGATCTGCTTCAGCCGGGTGTGCCCGCGGCCGTAGAACGTCTCCGCGTCCAGCCCCACCAGCTCGAACACGCGGTGCAGCTGCCGAGCGCCGGCCGCCAGATCCCACTGCGTCTGGTAGCCGAGGGTCGCCTCGATCTTGTCGAAGCGCACCTTGTAGGACCGGTTGTCCTGCCCGGGCGGGCCGAACGTCACCTCGCAGCCGGGGAACTCCCGCTCGACCGTCTGCGCGATCTGCCGGACGGTGTAGTTGTTGTCGTACGAACCGACGTTGAACGCCTGCCCGGACACCTTCTCGACCGGAGCCGCGAGCACCGCGCGGATCGCCCCGCAGATGTCGAGCGCGTGCACCATCGGCCGCCACGGGGTCCCGTCGGAGGTCATCGCGATCTTCTGCTCCACCCAGGCCAGCCCGGCGAGGTTGTTGAGCACGATGTCGAAGCGCTGCCGCGGGCTCGCGCCGAACGCGGTCCCGTTGCGCAGGGCGGTGGCGTGGAAGCCCTCGTCGGTCATCGACCAGAGGTCCTGCTCGGTCAGGTACTTGCACTCCCCGTACGCCGTCTGCGGGTTCACCGGGCTGGTCTCGTCGACCTCGCCGTCGGCCACCCCGTAGACGGAGCACGAGCTCATGTAGACGAAGCGGGACACGCCCGCCTGCTTCGCGACCTGCGCCACGTGGACCGAGCCCTTGTGGTTGATGTCGAACGTGACCGGGCCGACGAGGTCCCCGACCGGGTCGTTCGACAGCTCCGCCATCGCCACGACCGCGTCGACGCCCTCGAGGTCGCGCGCGGTCAGGTCGCGCATGTCCTTGGAGAGCGTGTACGGGATCGAGTCCAGGCCTCCGTAGAGCCAGCCGTTCCGATAGAAACCGGTGTCGACCGCCACGACCTCGTGCCCGTCCGCGATCAGCTGCGGCGCCAGCAGACACCCCAGGTAACCGTCCGTTCCGGTGACCAGAATCCTCATGTCCTCCGCCTTCGTGAGCCCGCGTCCACCCTAGTGACCGCGCAACCGGCGTGGACCGGCTGGCCACCGTCGCGCGGGCGGTGGTGGGAAGATGACCCCATGAGCCACGACCGCGCCGGAACACTCGCCCAGCCCCAGGACCTCGTCGACGTCGCGCACCTGGTCACCGCCTATTACACGCAGCGGCCCGACCCCGAGAACGTCGACCAGAAGGTGGCCTTCGGCACCTCAGGTCACCGGGGGTCGTCGCTGTTGACCTCGTTCAACGAGGACCACATCCTGGCGACCACGCAGGCCATCGTCGATTACCGCCGGGAGCAAGGCTTCGACGGCCCGCTGTTCATCGGGCGGGACACCCACGGCCTGTCGGAGCCGGCGTGGGCGAGCGCCCTGGAGGTGTTGGCGGCCAACCACGTGACGGTGCTCGTCGACGAGTTGGACGGCTACACCCCGACCCCGGGCGTGAGCCACGCGATCCTGCGCGCCAACGCCGGCAAGATCGGCGGGGTCGACGACCTGCCGGCGAACACGGGCCTGGCCGACGGGATCGTCGTCACCCCGTCGCACAACCCGCCCACCGACGGCGGCTTCAAATACAACCCGCCGCACGGCGGCCCTGCGGACACGGGGGCGACCTCGTGGATCGCCGCCCGCGCGAACGACTACATCCGCGCCGGCCTGGACGGCGTGCAGCGGGTGCCCTTCGCCAAGGCCCGCGCCGCGGCGCAGGCGTACGACTACATCGGCACCTACGTCGCGGACCTGCCGAACGTCGTGGACATCGCCAAGATCGCCGACGCCGGGATCCGTATCGGCGCCGACCCGCTCGGCGGGGCGTCGGTCCAGTTCTGGGAGGCGATCGCCGAGCGTCTCGGAATGAACCTGACGGTCATCAACCCGCTGGTCGACCCCACGTGGCGGTTCATGACCCTGGACTGGGACGGAAAGATCCGGATGGACTGCTCCTCCCCGGCGGCGATGGCGAGCCTCATCGAGAACCGCTCGGACTACCAGATCTCCTCCGGCAACGACGCCGACGCCGACCGGCACGGCATCGTCACCCCGGATGCCGGGCTGATGAACCCCAACCACTACCTCGCGGTGGCGATCAACTACCTGTTCGGCGGGGCGCGGCCCGGGTGGTCCCCCGACGGCTTCGTGGGCAAGACCCTGGTGTCCAGCTCGATGATCGACCGCGTCGCGGCCGACCTCGGCCGCAAGCTCGTCGAGGTGCCGGTCGGCTTCAAGTGGTTCGTGCCCGGCCTGCTCGACGGCTCCGGCCCGTTCGGCGGCGAGGAGTCCGCGGGGGCGAGCTTCGCGCGCTTCGACGGAAGCGTCTGGACCACCGACAAGGACGGGATCATCCTCGCGTTGCTCGCCTCGGAGATCCTGGCCGCCACCGGCCGCAGCCCGAGCGAGCACTACGCGGATCTGACCGCGCGGCACGGCGCCCCGGCGTACGCCCGGGTGGACGCCCCGGCGAACCGCGAGCAGAAGGCGAAGCTCGCCGCCCTGAGCCCGGAGGCGGTCGCCGCGGATTCCCTCGCGGGCGAACCGATCGTGGCCAAGCTGACCGCGGCGCCCGGCAACGGGGCGGCCATCGGCGGTCTCAAGGTGGTGACGGAGAACGCGTGGTTCGCCGCCCGCCCGTCCGGGACCGAGGACGTCTACAAGATCTATGCCGAGTCCTTCCGGGGACCGGAGCACCTGGCGCAGGTGCAGGAGGAGGCGCGGGAGGTCGTCTCGGCGGCGCTGGCCTGAAACGACGTCCGACACGACGTCCGACACGACGTCCGACACGACGTCCGACACGACGGCCGCGGGGACGCCGCGGCGACGCGGCGACGCCGAGCGCCGCACCGACGGTGAACACGGGGGTCACACGATGGAGGAGATCGGGGGCAACGCGGGCACCAGCCCTGGCGCGGACCCGGCCCGGCCGGATCCGGCGGGGGAGGCGCCGCAGACGCCTCCCCCGCCGGCGGGCCGGCTGGTCGTGGTGACCGGGCCGCTCGGGCCCGGATGCCACCGGCTGGCCTGGGCGATGGCCCGGCGGCTCGACCAGTCGGTAGTGGTGGACGGTCCGATCCTGGCCGGCTTCGTCGCCTCGGAGCACGCGTCGGCCGCGGACGAGCTGGGCACGATCCGCACCAGCCTGTTGCGCTACTGCGCGCAGATCGCCGTGGCCGAGACCTACCGCCGCGCCGGCTATGACGTCCTGATCGTCGAGGACCTGCCGGGGCAGCGACTCGTCGACTTCCTGGACCTCGCCTCCCCGGACGAGGTCCACCTCGTCGTCGTCGACGGCACGCCGCCCAGCTACCCGCGCGGCCTGCACGTGCTGACCCAGGCCGACATGGAGGAACTGGCCGCGCAGGTGCTGGTCCGGCTCGACGAGGCGCGTCTCCCCCCGACCGCGCAGGGGTGACGCGCGGGCTGCGGCCCCAGCTCTTCGCGGAGTCGAGAACCGCGGCTCAGAACAGGGCGCTCATCAGGGCGCGGCGGGCCTTGGCGACGCGTGGGTCGGCGGCGCCCACGACCTCGAACAACTCCAGCAGCCGCGCCCGGACCGATTCGCGCTCCTCCTCGGCCGTGGCCCGCACGAGGTCCACCAGTCGCGCGAACGCGTCGTCCACGTGGCCGCCGAGGAGATCCAGGTCCGCGACGAGCAGCTGCGCCGCCAGATCGTCCCGGTCATCCGCCGCGGCCGCCCGGGCGCTCTGAGGGTCGACGCCCTGGGTGCGCTGCAGGAGGCCCACCTGCGCGAGGCCCGCCGCGGCGTCGGCGTCGGCGGGGTTCTCCTTCAGCGCCTCGGTGTACGCCTGCACGGCGCCGTCCAGGTCCCCCGCCTCGATGGCCTCGTACGCCTTCGCGTGCAGCGGGGGCAGCTCCGGTTCCGCGGCCGCCGCCTCGCCGGCCTCCCCGAGCTGGACCTTCCCGGTCACGCCGTTCTGCGCCGCGAGCTGCAGCACCTGGTCGATCACCGGGCGCAGCGCCTCGGCGGGCTGTACGCCCCCAAAGAGCGGTACGGGCTGCCCCGCGATGCCGGCCAGCGTCACCGGGACCTGCTGCACGCCGAACGCCTGGGCGATAGCCGGGGCGGAGCGGATGTCGAGGGAGATTACGCGGACCCGGCCGTCGTACGCGCGGGCTGCCTCGGCCGCGTGGTCGACCGCCTCTCGGGAGGCGGG
>JBDIAS010000028.1:0-27471 GCA_039812465.1 Austwickia sp.
TCGTGCCCCCGGCAGGATTCGAACCTGCGCCCCCGCCTCCGGAGGGCGGTGCTCTATCCCCTGAGCTACGGGGGCTGGCCCGGGATGGGGCCCGCCTGTACGAGGGCCTGAGCCCGACGTACCGGACGAGGGTACCAGCTCACCCGGGCCCGTCCCCACACGAGACCCCGGCCCGCGATGCCAGCGCCAGAGACCGTCTTGCCGTGGGCTCCTCACGGGTTCGCGCACGACACTCGTCGATCGAAGTGGACACTCCTGCCGTGGGCTGAGCTCCCATCGCGGGTGCTGGCAAGGGCTCAGTGGACACGCCACGACCTGGGTGGACACTCATGGGAGCGGGCGAACTCTCGTCCAGGCGGGGGTTCAGCCGGTCCGGCGAGAGTCCACCCCGGCCCAGGAGGGATCGACGGAGCCGCGGGCCGTGTCGTGGGGAGGGTCCAGCCGGTCCGGAGAGAGTCCACCCCGCGGCAGGAGTGTTCGGCGGCCATCGGACGGCGCAGCGGTGCTGGGTTTTGTGGGCGGTTGCCGCCCGTGGGCGGGAAGTGGCGGCGGGGTGCTGGGGTGTTGCGGGCATTTGCCGCCCGTGGGCGGGAGGTGTACGCCACATCCCCCGCATCTGCGCCGTTGCGCCCACGGGCGTCTGCGCCGTCGCCGCCACGGGCGGAAGGGCGCCGAACGATCCCCCGTAGACTCGGCCGACGTGACTCCCGAACAGCTCGCGCTCGCCATCAGCCAGGCGCTGAAGCAGGCCGTGGCCGCAGGCCAGATCGCCCTCCCGGAGGACGCCATTCCGCAGGCCGCCCGCGTCGAGCGGCCCAAGAACCGCGAGCACGGAGACTGGTCCACCAACGTGGCGATGCAGCTGGCCAAGAAGGCGGGTGTCGCGCCTCGCGACCTGGCGGAGGCTCTCGCCGCCCAGCTCGCGCAGACCCCGGGCATCGCCGCGGCCGACGTCGCGGGGCCGGGGTTCCTCAACATCACATTGGACGCCGCCAGCGCGGGCGGGCTCGCCCGCACGATCGTGGAGGCCGGGGAGACTTTCGGTCGGGGCGACGCCCTGGCCGGGCGCAGGGTCAACTTGGAGTTCGTCTCGGCCAACCCGACGGGCCCCATCCACCTGGGCGGGACCCGGTGGGCGGCGGTCGGCGACGCGTTGGCTCGAGTGCTGGAGGCGGCGGGCGCGGACGTCACGCGGGAGTACTACTTCAACGACCACGGCGCCCAGATCGACCGCTTCGCGCGCAGTCTGCTGGCGGCGGCCAAGGGCGAGGAGGCGCCGGAGGACGGGTACGCGGGCGCGTACATCACCGACATCGCCAACGCGGTGCTCGCGCAGCGACCCGACGCGCTGCAGCTGCCCGACGAGGAGGCCCAGGAGGTCTTCCGCGAGCGCGGCGTCGCGATGATGTTCGACGAGATCAAGGCGAGCCTGCACGAGTTCGGCGTCGACTTCGACGTCTACTTCCACGAGAACTCGCTCCACGAGTCGGGCGCCGTCGACAAGGCGATCGAGGTGCTCACCGGACTCGGCCGGATGGAGGCCCGCGACGGAGCTCTGTGGCTGAAGACCAGCGAGTTCGGCGACGACAAGGACCGCGTGGTCATCAAGTCGGACGGTGAGGCGGCCTACTTCGCGGGCGACATCGCCTACTACCTCAACAAGCGCGAACGTGGATTCGACTGCGAGATCATCATGCTCGGCGCCGACCACCACGGCTACGTGGCCCGGATGATGGCGATGTGCGCCGCCTTCGGCGACACGCCCTGGGACCATCTGATCCTGCTGATCGGCCAGATGGTCAACCTCGTCAAGGACGGCCAGCCGGTCCGGATGAGCAAGCGGGCCGGCACGGTCGTCGTGCTGGAGGACCTTGTCGAGGCGGTCGGCGTGGACGCCGCCCGGTACGCGCTCGCCCGCTACTCCACCGACTCCACGATCGACATCGACCTGGACCTGCTCGTCCAGCGCAGCAACGACAATCCGGTGTTCTACGTGCAGTACGCGCACGCTCGCACCTGCAACGTCGCGCGGCTGGCCGAGGTCGACGGGGTCCGCCGCGCGGACGGTTTCCACCCGGAGTTGCTCACGCACGAGACCGAGGCGGCGCTGCTGGCGATCCTGGGAGACTTCCCCCGGGTGGTCGCGCAGTCGGCGGCGCTGCGCGAGCCGCACCGGGTCGCTCGCTACCTGGAGGATCTCGCGGCGCGCTACCACAAGTGGTACGACGAGTGCCGTGTCCGCCCGACGGTCGACCGGGACACCGGCGCCGTCGAGACCGTGGGGGACTTGCACCGGACCCGCCTGTGGCTCAACGACGCTACCCGTCAGGTGCTCGCCAACGGGCTGCACCTGCTCGGCGTCGGCGCCCCCGAGCAGCTCTGATCGCGGCGAACGACGACGGGCGAGGAGTCTTCTCATGGCCAAAGTGATGCGTCCCCATGAGGCCGGCGCGCTGCACTCCGAAGGGTATGGTGGCGCCCCCCAGTGGCTGCCCTACCCGAGCGACGTCAACGCGCTGCTGCCGATCCTCTGGCCCGCGGGCGTGACCAAGGACGAGGACGGCGTACTGACCGTCCGTGGGCTGAAGGCCACCGACATCGTGCGCGAGTTCGGCACGCCCGCGTACGTCGTCGACGAGGAGGACTTCCGCGCGCGGGCCCGCGCGTTCCGCGACGACTTCGGGGGCGCGTTCGAGGAGTTCGGCGGGCTGTCGGTCTATTACGCGGGCAAGGCGTTCCTGTGCACCCAGGTGGCGCGATGGGTGCTGGAGGAGGGGCTGGGCCTCGACGTCTGCTCGGCCGGGGAGCTGGCGGTGGCGGAGCGGGTCGGCTTCCCCGCCGACCGCTTGGAGCTGCACGGCAACAACAAGTCGACGGCCGAGATCGAGGCGGCGCTGCGGTACGGAGGCACCGGGGTCGGCCGCATCGTCGTCGACAGCTTCGACGAGATCGAGCGGGTGGCCGCGATCGCGGAGCGCCTCGGCGTCCGGGCGCCCGTGATGATCCGTGTCACGGTAGGTGTCGAGGCGCACACCCATGAGTACATCGCCACGGCCCACGAGGACCAGAAGTTCGGGTTCTCCCTCGCCGGGCGGCAGGCCGCCAAGGCCGCCGAGGCGATCCTGGCCCGCCCGCAGCTGGAGCTGCGCGGGCTGCACAGCCACATCGGCTCGCAGATCTTCGACACCGCCGGGTTCGAGGTGGCCGCCCGCCGGGTCCTGTCGCTGCACGCGCAGATCGCCACCGAGCACGGCGTCGCGCTGCCGCAGATGTGCCTGGGCGGCGGTTTCGGCATCGCCTACACCTCGGAGAACACCCCGCTGTCCGCCGGCGAGCTCGGCGCGGGGCTGGCCGCGATCCTTCGCCGAGAGTGCGCCGCCGAGGGGCTGGCGCTGCCCACGATGTCGATCGAGCCGGGGCGGGCGATCGCGGGGCCGAGCACCTTCACCCTCTACGAGGTGGGCACGGTCAAGGAGGTCGAGCTCGACGGGGGTGGCCGCCGCGCGTACGTCTCGGTCGACGGCGGGATGAGCGACAACGTCCGCACCGCGTTGTACGGGGCGGACTACTCGGTCACGATGGCGGCGCGCGCCGGCGAGGGGAAGCCCATGCTGTCCCGCGTGGTCGGCAAGCACTGCGAAAGCGGCGACATCGTGGTGATGGACGAGTACCTGCCGACGGACGTGCGGCCCGGGGACCTGCTCGCCGTCCCGGGCACCGGGGCCTACTGCCGGGCGCTGTCCAGCCAGTACAACCACGTGCCCCGGCCGCCCGTCGTCGCGGTGGCGCCGGGCCCCGACGGGGTCGGGCGTGCGCGGCTCATCGTCCGGCGGGAGACGATCGAGGACATTCTGTCCCTCGACATCGACGAGTAGGCCTTCCCGCGAGCGTCCGTGATCCGGGACGGGCGGGGCGGCTACGGTGGACCGCGGGCAGGATGGGACGTCCGCAGGTGGCGGCCCGGCGAAGACAGCGGCGGCCCGGCGAGATCACAGGCCGCCCCGCGAGACCAGCGACGACCCCGCGAGGGACGACGGCGCGGCGGCGGGGTGTCCCTCGGCGGACGAAGAGGCCCGGGCGCGAGTGGGAGGAGAGGTCCGTGACGGTCGGCGACGAGGTGGGCGTTGATGCAGCCGCGCTGAGGGTGGCCCTGCTGGGCTGCGGTGTCGTGGGCTCGTCGGTCGCGCGACTGATGCGCCAGAACGCCGACGATCTGGCCGCCCGGGTGGGGCGGCCTCTGGAGATCGTGGGCGTCGCGGTGCGCCGTCTGGGCCGGGATCGCTCGGACACCGGCGTGGCCGACGAGCTCTTCACCACGGACGCAGAGGAGCTCGTCACCCGCGCCGACCTGGTCGTCGAGGTCATCGGAGGCATCGAGCCTGCTCGGGGGCTGATCCTGCGGGCGATGGAGCACGGCGCGAGCGTCGTGACGGCCAACAAGGCGCTGCTCGCCGAGGACGGGCCGGCTTTGTACGAGGCCGCGCAGCGGCACGGCGTCGATCTCTATTACGAGGCGGCCGTCGCGGGAGCCATCCCGCTGATCCGGCCGCTGCGGGAGTCCATGGTCGGGGACACCGTCCGGCGCGTCCTCGGGATCGTGAACGGCACGACCAACTACGTGCTCGACAAGATGGACAGCACGGGGGCGGGCTTCGAGGAGGCCGTCTCGCAGGCGCAGGCGCTGGGTTACGCGGAGGCCGACCCGACGGCGGACATCGAGGGCTTCGACGCCGCCGCCAAGGCCGCCATCCTCGCCTCGTTGGCGTTCCACACCCGGGTCAGCTCCCGGGACGTGCACCGTGAGGGGATCACGGAGGTCACCGCGGCCGACGTCGCCGCCGCGGCCGCCATGGACTGCGTGGTCAAGCTGCTGGCGATCTGCGAACGGAGCGTGGACCCGGGCACGGGCGCGCAGGGGGTCTCGGTCCGCGTGCACCCGGCGATGATCCCGCGGGCCCACCCGCTCGGCAGCGTGCGCGAGGCGTTCAACGCCGTGTTCGTGGAGGCGCAGGCCGCGGGGCAGCTCATGTTCTACGGCCCGGGCGCAGGCGGGGACCCGACCGCGAGCGCGGTCCTCGGCGACTTGGTCGCGATCGCCCGGCATCGGGTCGGCGGTGGGCTGGGGCCCCGCGAGTCGGCGTACGCGCAGCTGCCCGTCCTGCCGATGGGTCAGTCCCGGACCCGCTACTACATCAGCCTCGACGTCACCGACCGCCCCGGCGTGCTCGCGCAGGTGGCGACGGCCTTCGCCGCGCACGACGTCTCGATCCAGCAGGTGCGGCAGGAGGTGCACGCCCCCGAGCCCGACGAAGACCTCCAGGTGAGCGTCGACGACCTCGGCGCCCAGCTGATCATCGTCACCCACGCCGCCCCGGACTCCGCGCTGGCGGCGACCGTCGCCGCGCTGAGCGAGATGGACATCGTCCGCGGCGTCACCTCGGTGATGCGGGTGGAGGGCGACTGAGGTGCCCCGGCGGGCGGGCGACCCGGACGCGGGGGGCTGAGGCGATGCGGCTCGCCGACGGCGCCGCGGTGCGGGTGAGCGTGCCCGCGAGCACGGCGAACCTCGGCCCCGGTTTCGACGCGATCGGTCTCGCGTTGGGGCTGTGGGACGACTACGAGGTGCGCCTGCACGGGGACTCCGTACGCATCGACGTGTCCGGGCAGGGCGCGGACCAGGTCCCCCGCGACGAGCGGCACCTCGTGTTTCGGTGCCTGGCCCGCGGGCTCGAACGGCTCGGGTACGAGCTGCGCGACGGCCTCCATCTGAGCTGCACGAACCGGGTTCCGCACAGCCGCGGCCTGGGTAGTTCCGCCACCGCCGCGGTGGCCGGGTTCGCGCTCGCCTCCGCGCTGGACGGCCTGACGCGCATCGGGCGGCCCCAGCTCGACACGGACTTCGTCAACGAGTTGGCGGCCCAGGCGGAGGGTCATCCCGACAACTCGTCGGCCAGCGTCTTCGGGGGGATGACGCTGTCCTGGTGCGACGACGTGAGCGCCGTCCGGGGGGTGCATACGGCGCAGGTGAAGGTGCACCCGGACGTCGTCCCGGTCCTCCTGGTCCCGGACATCGAGCTGTCCACTGCCGCGGCCCGCGCGGCGCTGCCTACCGAGGTGCCGCTGAAGTCCGCCGCGCTGAACGCGGGACGTTCGGCGTTGCTCGTGGAGGCGATGACGCGGCGGCCACACCTGCTCTATCCCGCGACACGGGACTGGCTGCACCAGGAGCAGCGGCGGATCGCCTACCCCGTCACGATGCGGGTGGTGGACACCATGCGCAGCCAGGGGCACGCGGCGGTCGTGTCCGGCGCCGGTCCCACCGTGCTCGTCCTGACCACCACGGAGCGGGCGGGGGAGGTCGCGCTCGCCGCAGGCCGGGCGACCGAGGCGGACGGGCATGCCTGGCGCATCTTCACCCCCGGTGTGCCGGAGCGGGGCGTCAGCGCGCAGGCCGTGTGAACCTCGCGGAAGCGTGCAGGTGGGGTGCTGTCGACCTCGCGGACCGAGCGGAGGCCGATGGCGGACCGAGCAGGGGACGAACGACGATCTATCGCCTGATGTGGCCTGTGGTACATTAAGAATGCTTCACGGGGTGCGTGTTCCCCCTGTCGACGTTGCCCTGGATCCGGGCCTCGTCGGAGAGTCACGCGGAAGCATCAGACGGTGTGGTTGAAGAACCGTTCCCGCATCCGTCCGTAATTTCCCCAATCACATCACACCGCCGCGCGCTCTGTGACGCCGTGAAGGCCGGCGTCCACGGGCTACGGTCCATCCCGCGCGCGGGCGGTGATTCAAACGTCGGCGTCGGGCCCTGTGCGGCGACGTGACGGACAGCCCGGTGCCTTCCGGGCTCTCGACGAGGGAAGGACCTTCGTGACAGACACCATCGATCTCCCCGCGCCCGCTTCGGCGGAGCAGCCGAAGCGCAGGGGTCTGACCACCCTGCGCCTGGCCGAGTTGCAGGACCTCGCCAGCAGCATGGGCGTGCCGGGCATCAGCGGCATGCGCAAGGGGGATCTCATCGCGGCGATCCGCGAACGCGACGGCGGCGCCCCCGCCCGCGGGCGGCCCGCGTCCTCTCCTCGACCCGCAGCGTCGGCGCCCGCAGCGTCGGCGCCCGCGGACGCTCCACGCTCCTCGTCCTCTCCCTCCTCTCCCGAGCAGGGCTCGCGCGAGATCACCTCGGGCGCACACGGGCAGGGCGCGCCGCGCGAGCGGGCCGAGAGCCCGCAGGGACCGCCCCCGAGCCACGCCGAGCCGGCGCGGGACGCCCGACGCGACGGGCAGCCGGGACAGGCCGGGCGCGAGCACGGCCCGCAGGACGGTTACCGGGGCGACCAGCGACGCCACGACGGTACGGACTCCCGTCAGGGCGGCGTGGACTCGCGTCAAAGCGGTACGGATTCCCGTCAGGGCGGCGTGGACTCGCGCCAAAGCGGTACGGACTCGCGCCAGGGCGGCGCGGATTCCCGTCAGGGCGGTACGGACTCGCGCGGCGCCGCCGACCAGGGGCAGCGCTCCGACGGCAGCCAGGACCAGCGATCCCACGGTCAGGACCAGAACCGTTCGCGCCGGTCGCGCCGTGAGCGCCAGCGCGACGCGAGGGATGGCGGCACGAGCGGCCGCGATGCCGGTGGGCGGGATTCCGGCGGTGGCGAGCAGGGCGCTTCGAGCGGGTCCCAGCAGCAACACCAGCAACACCAACAGCAACACCAAAGCCACCAGCAGCAGCACTCGGGGCAGCGCGGTGGCCCCGTCGCGCGGGATGCCAACCACCGCTACCGCGACGATGACGACAACCAAACGGGCCGCCGCAGCCGCAACCGGCAGCGCACCCGGGACCGCAAGCGGCGCGGCACCCGGCCCGGGGTCGGAGAGGACTACAGCGACCAGCTGGAGACCTTCACCGAGGAGGACGTGCTGGTCCCGGTCGCCGGGATCCTCGACGTCCTGGACAACTACGCGTTCGTGCGGACCAGCGGCTACCTGCCCGGGCCGAACGACGTGTACGTGCCCCTCGGCATCGTGAAGAAGCACGGGCTCCGAAAGGGCGACGCCGTCACCGGGGCCGTCAAGGCGTTGCGCGAGGGCGAGCAGCTGCCCGCCCGGCAGAAGTTCAACGCCCTCGTGCGGTTGGACACGGTCAACGGGGCCTCGCCCGAGTCCGCGCGCGGCCGGGTGGAGTTCAACAAGCTCACGCCGCTGTATCCGCAGGAGCGGCTGCGGCTGGAGACCGAGCCCAACATCTACACGACCCGCATCATCGACCTGGTCTCGCCCATCGGGAAGGGTCAGCGCGGCCTCATCGTCTCCCCGCCGAAGGCGGGCAAGACGCTGATCCTGCAGGCCATCGCCAACGCGATCTCGCGGAACAACCCGGAGGCGCACCTCATGGTGGTGCTCGTCGACGAGCGCCCCGAAGAGGTCACCGACATGCAGCGCACGGTGAAGGGCGAGGTCATCGCCTCGACCTTCGACCGGCCGGCGGACGACCACACGACGGTCGCCGAGCTCGCGATCGAGCGGGCCAAGCGCCTGGTCGAACTGGGCCACGACGTCGTCGTCCTGCTCGACTCGATCACGCGCCTCGGTCGCGCGTACAACCTGGCCGCCCCCGCGAGCGGACGCATCCTGTCCGGCGGCGTGGACTCCTCGGCGTTGTACCCGCCGAAGCGGTTCTTCGGCGCGGCCCGCAACATCGAGCACGGCGGATCGCTCACGATCCTGGCGACCGCGCTGGTCGAGACCGGTTCGAAGATGGACGAGGTGATCTTCGAGGAGTTCAAGGGCACGGGCAACATGGAGCTGCGCCTGTCCCGGCAGCTCGCGGACCGACGCATCTTCCCGGCCGTGGACGTGAACCCCTCGGGCACGCGCCGCGAGGAGATCCTCATGAGCGCCGACGAGCTGAAGCTGATGTGGAAGCTCCGCCGCGTCCTGTCCGCGCTGGAACCGCAGGCGGCCCTGGAGCTCCTGCTGGCCCAGCTCAAGAAAACCAAGCACAACGCCGAGTTCCTGATGATGGTGCAGCGCAACAGCGCCATCAAGCTCGACGACGAGGACTGACGGGGAGTTCTTCCCGGGCTGGTCCGCTTAGCAACCTTGCGGTTCGGACGAATAGCAGGGCGGACGCGTCGGAGCTGGGGTCGCCGTGGTGGGCGGCACAGCTTGTCGGCGTGTCCGCCCGGGTGCCCCGGAGGGCGCCTGTGGCCGATCGATGATCGGCGGAGGGACCGCCGGGAACGCAGAGGATCACCATGGCCGAGCCGATCAAGCTTCTCGTCGCGGACGACGACCCGGACATCCGTGACCTGGTCACCTTCAAGCTGACGCAGGCGGGGTACACCGTGGAGGCGTACCCGGACGGCGCCAGCGCGTGGGCCGCGTTCAGCGAGAACCCGCCGCAGCTCGCGCTCCTGGACGTCATGATGCCCGGGCTGTCGGGCCTGGACGTGCTGCGCAAGGCTCGTGAGGACGCCCGGACGGCCTCGGTGCCCGTGATCCTGCTCACGGCTCGCAGCCGGGACGTGGACGTGGACGACGGGTTCGCGTCCGGCGCCACCGACTACGTGATCAAGCCGTTCAGCCCCCGGGAACTCGTTCATCGAGTCGCCGCCGTCCTCGGTCGATGACCTCTTCGGCCTCCCTTCTCCTGCTCTCCCTGGCCGTGCTGGCCGTCTGCGCGCTCTCCTTGCTGGCGCTGACGGTGCAGGCCAGGGTGAGTCGGCGACGCCGCGAACGGGCGGTGGCGCGGGTGCAGGGCCGCTGGCGGGCCCTGCTGTTGGAGGTTGCCTCCGGGGAGGACGAGGAGGGCTCCGCGTGCCGGACGCTCGCGGAGGTGACGCCGCAGGAGTGGCCGCGGCTGCGTCCCGCGGTGGTGTCGTTGCTGGGCAAGGTGCGCGGCCGCCCCGCGGCCGAGCTGTCCCGCGTGCTGGCGGCGCACGGTGACCTGGAGCGCGCCCGCGCAGCGCTGGGTTCCTCGCGTGCGGGGGACCGGGCGGCGGCGGCGCACCTGGTGGGCCTGGCGCGCGACGCGGAGTCTCTGGACGGCCTTCGCGCGCTGCTCGCCGATCCATCGCCGGATGTACGGGTGGTGGCCGCCCGCAGCCTCGGCCTGATCGGGGATCCGTCGGCGGCGCCGGACGTGTTGGCGGCGGCCGGGTCCCGGTCCGCGCAGGGGGCGGGCGAGCCCGGGCTGCCGGCCTGGGTGGCGGCAGAGACGCTGCTCCTGCTGGGCCCGGGCGTGCAGGGCGCGGTCGCGCAGGCTATCGCCGCCCCCGACGCCGCGACGCGGGCGGTGGCCGCGCAGGTGGCGTGGCACGGAGCGTTCAGCGGCGCCATGCCGCTGGCCCGTACCTGCCTGCACTTCGAGACGGAGGCCGGCACCCGCGAGGCCTTGCTGCACCTGCTGGGCTCGATGGGCGAGGAAGAGGACTTTCCGGTGCTGACCGCGTACACGCACCCGCTCGCGCCGCCGCGACTGCGGCGCGCCGCAGTGAGCGCGCTCGGCGAGCTGGCGACGGAACAGTCCCGTCACCGCCTGGCCGAGCTGTTGGATGACGACGACCGCTCGCTCGCGATCGCCGCCGGTGATTCCCTCGCCCGGTCGGGTGCTCCGGGGCTGGAGCTGCTCTCGATCGCTCAGCGGGGCCGCGGCCGCGCGCGCCGGGTCGCGGCGTCGGCGCTGCACATTGCGCGGCTGCGCGAGGACGTCGTCCGGGAGGTGGCGTGATCGACCACGTGACGGGGTTCGTCTCGCATCTGCTGACGACGTTGGAGACCCCGATCCTGCTGTACTTCCTGGCCATCAACACGTCCTACCTCGTGCTGATGGTCGCCGCCGCGGTCGACTTCCGCACGCACCTGCGCCGTCGGGACTACCTCGACCGCGACGCGGCCGCCGCCTCGCCGCTGGTGCCGGGCGTGAGCCTGGTGGTGCCCGCGTTCAACGAGGAGCCGTCCATCGTGCCGGCCGTCGAGTCGCTGCTGAGCCTCCGGCACCCGCGCCACGAGGTCCTCGTGGTGGACGACGGGAGCACGGACGGGACGTTCGCCGCGCTCGTCGAGCGGTTCGACCTGGTCGGGGTGGACCGTGAGATCCCGACGGACGTGCCCGTGCGGGCGGCGGTGCTCGGCATGTACGTGCCCCAGGACGGGCGGACGCGCCTCGTGGTGGTCCGCAAGGAGAACTCCGGCAAGACCGAGGCCGTCAACACCGGCATCAACGCGGCCTCCCACCCGCTGGTCGCGATCATCGACGCGGACTCGGTGATGGATCCCGACGCGCTGATCGCCGTGACCGAGCCGTTCGTCGTCGACCCGGTGCGCACCGTCGCCACGGGCGGCGTGATCCGCGCCGCCAACGGGTGCACCGTGACAGCCGGGCGCATCACGCACGTCGCTATGCCGAAGGAATGGCTCGCGCGCATCCAGGTGGTGGAGTACCTTCGGGCCTTCCTCTTCGGCCGGTCCGGCTGGTCGCGGCTGGGCGGCCTGATCCTGATCAGCGGGGCGTTCGGGGTGTTCCGACGGGACCTGCTCGTGGAGATCGGCGGCCTCGATCACGGGAGCATCGGCGAGGACTTCGAGCTGGTGATGCGGCTGCACGACGTGATGAGCGCGCGGCGCGCCGACTACCGGGTGGCGTTCGTGTCCGAGCCGGTGGCCTGGACGGAGGTGCCGGTGACCCCCCGGGTCCTCGGCCGGCAGCGGCGCCGGTGGCACCGGGGCCTGTGGGAGGTGCTGTGGAAGTACCGCGGCATGCTCTTTGAGCGCAGGATGGGGCGCATCGGTTTCTTCGTGCTGCCGTGGTTCTGGCTGTTCGAGCTCGCCGCGCCGGTCCTGGAGCTGTGCGGCCTGGTCCTGGTGGGGCTCGGCATGGTGCTCGGGTTGGTGGACTGGAGCTGGGTCCTGCTGTTCATGGCGGTCGTGTACGGCTACGCCAGCGTGGTGAACCTCGTCGCGATCGCGATCGAGGAGATGAGCTTCCACCGCTACCCACGCTGGCGCGATCTCGGACTCTCGCTGATGGCCTCGGTGCTGGAGAACTTCGGGTACCGGCAGATGACGGCCGTCTGGCGCTGCCAGGGTCTGATCGACGGCATCCGGGGCGGTCGACAGGTGTGGGGCGCCATGACGCGGCGCGGCTTCGAGCAGGAACCGGCGGGCGGCGCCGCCCCCACGGGTGCCGCCCCCGCGGGGGCCGCCCCCACGGGCGCCGCGGTGTCGGGGGGTGCCGGATGAGAGGGGGAATCCGGGGTTCGTCGATCCTGGCCCGGCTGTCGTGGCTGACGGCGCTGCTGAGCGCCTTGGTCATGGTCGGCGGGGTCGTCGCGCTGCTCGGCATGCGCGACGCCGTCGACAAGGCCGACCGGCAGGTGACCCTGGTCGGACCGATGCTGGACGCCAACCAGTCGCTGCGCATCTCGATGATCGAGGCCCAGGCGTCCTTCCGCGGATACCAGGTGGCGACTGGGTCGCTGCGGTCGGGGGGCGTCGGCGGCCCCACCGTGCAGCAGGCCGACGACTTCCTGGGCCGCTATACGCGGGCGCAGTCCCGCGCGCAGACGCAGCTCCACAGGATCGACGAGGCCCTGGACAAGGACACCCATACGATCGACGCCGCGCTGCGCGACGATCTCCTGAACAGCCAGCAGCAACAACGGGACGCCGTGGAGGCGTGGCTGGACTACTCGCACGAGATCCGCTCCACCCTCGTGCTCACCCCGGAGCAGTTGGCCGACGGCGAGCGCCGGTTCCACGCGTTCGAGGGGTCCAACGACGTGCTGGGCGGGCAGCTGGGGCGCATCCAGCAGGGCCTGCAGACCGACATGCGCGACACGATGACGTCGACGCAGAACCGGGTGATGGCCGCGACCGCGGTCGCGCTGGCGCTCGCGGCACTCATCGGCTGGTGGACCACGAAGGACCTGACCGTGCCGCTGCGGCGCCTGCGCGACGCCATGCGCAGGCAACGCGCCGGCAACCACGACGCGTGGGCGGACGACAGCGTCGGCCCGCGCGAGGTCCGCGAGCTCGCCACCGGCCTGAACTCCCTCACGGTCTCCCAACACGCCATGGTTGACGAGCAGCGCTACGCGTTGCACCTCTCGCAGGCGGCCCAGGAGCTCTCGCGCCGCATTCAGGACGCGGCGGACGTGGAGTCCGCCTTCGTGATGGCCGCGGAGGGCGTCGGTCGCTCGCTGGCGGCGGACCACGTGCGGTGCCTGGTCACGCAGGTGGCCGGCGGGGAACGCGGTGCGTGCGCCGTGTGGACGCCTCAGCACGGTGTACGGACAAGCCGGGTGAGCGATGAGTCGCTGGACCGCGTCGAGGAGGACCTCGCGGCGCTCTGGGCGGGGGACCGCTGTCTGGTTGTCGACAACGTCGATCGCGCCACGCTGCCCGCGGCCGTGTCCGAGGAGTTCGAGGTGTACTCGGGGGCGTGCATCCTCGCGGCCTTCGGCTCGGGCGACGCGCCGCGCGGCGTGATGTCGATCCGGATCCTCGACGGCCCGCGGGGCTGGACCCCGTCCGAGGCGTCCTTCGTCCAGCAGATCGCGGCTGAGCTCGGCCGCGGCGTGGTCGCGGTCGAGGTGGGCCGCGCGCGCACCGAGCAGGTGGCCCGCCTGGAGGAGCTGGACCGTCAGAAGGACGCGTTCCTCTCGACGGTGTCGCACGAGCTGCGCACCCCGCTGACCTCGATGACCGGCTACCTGGAGCTCCTGGAGGACGGCGACGCCGGGGAGCTCACCGCGGAGCAGAAGCGGATGCTCTCGGTCATCGACCGCAACGCCGTCCGGTTGCGGTCGCTGATCGAGGACCTGCTCTTCCTCAACCGGATGCGCAGCGATCCCGGCAGCTCCGCGGGCCATGTGCCGCTGGACGCCCTGGTCCAGCAGGCGTGCGACGAGATGGCGCCGCTCACGACGGCCCGCGGGGTCCTGCTCGACGTGGGACCCCTGGCGGGGCTCGCCGTGCCCGGAGACCGTACGCAGCTCGTCCGAGTCCTCACGAACATCGTCTCCAACGCGGTGAAGTTCACCCCGGCCGGCGGCCGGGTGCGGGTCAGCACGGCCGCGGTGCCCGGCGTGGAGGCGGTCCGCGTGGTGTGCGCCGACGAGGGGATGGGGATCCCCGAGGCGGAACAGGATCGGCTGTTCACGCGGTTCTTCCGCGCCAGCAACGCGACGAAGCACGAGGTGCCGGGCACGGGTCTCGGGCTCGTGGTGGTGCGCGGGATCGTGGAGGCGCACGGTGGCCGGCTGACCCTGAGCTCTCTGGAGGGGGTCGGGACCACGGTGGTCGTGGAGCTGCCGTTGACCGACGAGCGTGCGCACGCGAGCGGCGAGGCCGCGGACGCCTCGGACCGGCACGCGATCGAGTCGTCCTGATCTTAGCCCAGGGCAAGTGCGACGCCGGGGCCCGTCGGGCCGCTGTCAGGGCGCCGCAGAGGCGTTGCCGCGGGCTGTCAGGGCGCCGCAGGGCCGCTGCCGAGGTTCTGGCAGAATGGGACGTCGGCCCCGGTTCACGCTCGCCCCATCGGGGGGCGGCGACCCGGCGCTGCAGATCTCATCTGGGAGCGACACGTGCAGAAGGACATCCACCCCGACTACGGGGTCACCACGGTGACGTGCACCTGCGGCAACACGTTCACCACGCGCAGCACCGCCAAGAGCGGCGTGATCAACGCCGACGTCTGCGCCAAGTGCCACCCGTTCTATACGGGCAAGCAGAAGATCCTCGACACCGGTGGCCGCGTGGCCCGCTTCGAGGCCCGGTACGGCAAGAAGGCCGCCCAGTAACGTCCCGCTCGGCGCCGGTCCGGCCCTCGCCAGGCCCGGACCGGCGCCGTCGGCTGTCCCGACAGAGGTGAGCGATGCTCGAGTCCGCTGCGGCGCTCGTCGCTGAGCACCGGGACATCGAGGCGCGCCTCGCGGACCCCGCGGTGTTCGCCGACCAGGCGCTCGTGCGCCGGCTGAACAAGCGGTACGCGGCCCTGACCGCCACCGTCCGCGCGTACGAGGAAGTGACCGCGCTGACCGGCGATCTGGAGGCAGCGCGCGAGCTGGCCGAGCTGGACCCCGCGTTCGCAGCGGAGGCGACCGAGCTCGCCGCCGCCCTGGAGCGGTCCCGCGAGGAGCTGCGCAGGCTCCTGCTGCCCCGCGACCCCGACGACGACCGGGACGTGATTCTGGAGGTCAAGGCCGGCGAGGGGGGTGAGGAGTCCGCGCTGTTCGCGGGCGACCTGCTGCGCATGTACCTGCGCTACGCCGAGCGGCGCGGCTGGGGCGCGCAGGTGCTGGACGCCACCGAGTCCGACCTGGGCGGCTACAAGGACGTGCGGATCGCCCTGCACGCCAAGGGGATCCCGGAGCCGGGAGAGGCGCCGTGGGCTCGGCTGAAGTACGAGGGCGGGGTGCACCGCGTCCAGCGCGTGCCGGTGACCGAGAGCCAGGGGCGGATTCACACCTCCGCCGCGGGCGTGCTGGTCATGCCGGACATCGACGACCCGCAGGAGGTCGAGATCGGCCCGAACGACCTGCGGATCGACGTTTACCGCTCCTCCGGGCCCGGCGGCCAGAGCGTGAACACGACCGACTCGGCGGTGCGGATCACCCACCTGCCGACCGGGCTCGTGGTGAGCTGCCAGAACGAGAAATCCCAGCTGCAAAACAAGGAGTCGGCGCTGCGCGTCCTGCGCGCCCGGCTGCACCAGGCGCAGGTCGACGCCGCCGAGGAGGCCGCGGCGCGCTCGCGGCGGAGCCAGGTGCGCACGGTGGACCGCTCCGAGCGGATCCGGACCTACAACTTCCCCGAGAACCGGATCGCCGACCACCGCACGGGCTTCAAGGCCTACAACCTCGACGCCGTCCTCGACGGCGACCTGGACCCCGTGATCACCTCCGCGGTCGAGGCCGACGAGGCGGCCCGCATGGACGCCGTCGGCAGAGGAGACGAGTGACGCGTCGCTCGCGTGACCGCGCGACGCCGTCAGGGACGTCGGGCTCTGGTCACTCGGGGCCGCCCGGCCAGGTCCGGCGCGTCGCGCACCTCTCGCCAGCCTGAGCGGCGGAGCACGGCGGGCAGGGTCTCGCCCTGGGCGTCCGCGTGCTCCATCAGCAGCAGACCGCCCGGCCGGAGTAGGCGCCGCGCCCGCCGCGCGAGGCGCTCCGGGATCGCCAACCCGTCCTCGCTGCCT
The DNA here is from genome assembly GCA_039812465.1 of Austwickia sp. Taxonomy (GTDB): domain Bacteria; phylum Actinomycetota; class Actinomycetes; order Actinomycetales; family Dermatophilaceae; genus Austwickia. The sequence continues at coordinate 16,202 of JBDIAS010000028.1, forward strand.
CCGTACAGGGCCAGCGGCGGGTCGTAATCGCGCACCTCCGGGTCGCGCGGGATGGCGCCCACCGGGATGTACGGGGGGTTGCAGGTGACCACGTCGACGGAACCGTCCAGCGCGTCCAGGGCCGCCAGGGGGGCCGTGGCGTCCCCGGCCAGCAGCCTCACGTCCAGGCCGGTCTCGGTGACGTTGCGCTGCGCGTACGCGAGCGCGTCCCGCGACAGCTCGACGGCCCAGACCCGGGCGCACAGGATCTCGTGCGCGACGGCCAGGGCGATCGCGCCCGACCCCGTGCACAGATCCACGATCCGGGGCTGCCGCGCGGTGCCGACGAGCGCCAGACGGGTCACCTCGGCGATCGCCGCGTCGACGAGCACCTCCGTCTCGGGGCGCGGCACGAACACCCCCGGCCCGACGTGCAGATCCAGGCCCCGGAAGGGCGCGCGACCGGTGAGGTGCTGCAGCGGCACGCGGGCGGCGCGGCGGGACACCAGGGCGTCGTACCCGACCGGCGCGACCGCGCCCACGATGGCCCGGCGCCGCACCTCGCCGGGGGTGACGTCGAGGAGGTGGGCGGCGAGCGCGACGGCGTCCGGCTCCGGGCTGGGGACGCCCGCTGCGCGCAGGACTCGGGTCGCCGTCCGCAGCGCCGCCCCGAGGTCGCACCCGTCGAGGGGCGGGTGGGAGGGGGAGACGCGGCTCACCGGCGACACACCTCCACCAAGGTCTCGTACGGGCTGGCTGACATCACTCGAGACGACGCTGACGACCCCTGGACGACCATGACAGCACCTGGGGCGACGCGGGTCGGGCGGGGGCTTCGCGCCTGCGAACGGGCGGGGCGCCTGGTCCGCCAGACGGACAGCTCCAGGCTATGCCGCCGGGAACGCGGGGGCGCTCGTCCTCGTTGCCCGGTCGTAGCGGTCCGCCCGTGACGGCAGGGCTGCGCCCGTGACGGCAGGCCGGTGTCGGTCTGTCGCGGCCGGCCCGGGTCGGCCCCGTCCGCCCCACCGAAGGGACAATCGCATGGGATTCCTCGACCGCCTGTTCGGCCGTCGTTCTGGCCAGGAGCAGCAGTACGGGTCGTACCAGGGTCAACAGCAGTACGGGCAACCGCAGGGACAGTTCGGCCAGGGGTACGGGCAGACAGCGTACCCACCCCCGTACCCACCGCCCTACCCGCAGGGCGGTCCGCAGGACGCGCCGTCGGCGGGTCAGAGCATGGATGAACAGGCGATCCGGCGTTACCAGTACCTGCTTGCCACGGCGCCGCCCGACCAGATCGAGCGGGCGCACGAAGAGGCGTTCGCGGCGCTCACGCCGCAGCAGCGCCAGGAGCTCCTGGCCCGGCTCGCGCAGGGCGACCCGCTGGACCGGCCGGCCGACGACAGCCCCCGATCGCTCGCGCGGTCCGCGACGCGCGCCGAGATGCGCCGCCCGGGCACCCTGCCGCAGATGCTCGGATCCGGCCCGGGCCGGATGGGCGGCGGCATGGGGATGGGTATGGGGATGGGAACGATCCTGCTCAGCTCGGTGGCGGGCGCCTTCATCGGCACCGCGATCGCGAGCGAGTTGTTCGACCACGACGGCTTCATGGACTGGGACACCTCCGGCGGTGACGCCGCGGCCGGAGGCGACGCGTTCGCGGGTGGCGGCGACGCCTTCGCGGGCGGCGCGCCGGACGCCGGCGTCGGGGACGCGTCGTTCGGTGGCCAGGACCCCGGCGCCTTCGGCGGGTTCGATGGTGGCGGGTTCGACGGCGGTGGCTTCGATGGCGGCTTCGACGGGGGCGGCTTCGACTTCTGAGCGGCGACCCGCTCGCGAGGGGGAGCCTGCCTCTCCCCGGTCGGGGGGCCGGGGAGTGCAGGCTCCTAGACTGCCGCGCATGAGCCCGGTCATCGACTGTTCGACCGACGCCGGACGCGACGCCGGGATCGCCGCCGCGGTGAGCGCCGTGCGTTCGGGGCGCCTCGTGGTGTTGCCGACCGACACCGTGTACGGGATCGGCGCGGACGCCTTCGACGCCGAGTCCGTCGCCGCCCTGCTGGAGGCGAAAGGGCGGGGCCGGCACATGCCGCCTGCCGTCCTCGTCGCGGAGAAACGCACGGTGGACGGCCTCGCGATCGACGTGCCCGGGTACGCGCGGACGCTGATCGACGCCTACTGGCCCGGACCCCTCACCCTGATCCTCAAAGCGCAGCCCTCCCTGCGCTGGGATCTCGGCGACACGAACGGGACGGTCGGCCTGCGGATGCCCGACGACCCGCTGGCCCTCGCGGTGCTGGCTCAGACGGGCCCGATGGCGGTGAGCAGCGCGAACCGCACCGGCGCCCCGCCCGCCACCACGGTCACCCAGGCGGCGGCCATGCTCGGCCCCGCCGTGGAGGTCTACCTCGACGGCGGGCCGTCCCGAGGCACCGTCGCGTCCACCATCGTCGACTGCACCCGCGACGCCCCGGTCGTGCTCCGCGTCGGAGGCATCCCCGCGGACGAGGTGTCGCGCGCGGCCGACGCCGGGCAGGAACGCGCGGCCGACGCCGGGCAGGAGCGCGCAGCCGACGGCTCTGACTCCTGACCCGCGACCCGTCGGGGCGCCCGGCCGTGGCGGGTCACTCGCCGACACGCCCGCGCCCCCTACAGTGTCGATGACCGCGCGTCGCGGGGCGGCGGTGCGCGGCGCGGTGTGTCGAGAGGGGCGGGTGTGAGGGAGTACTTCCTGGTCTTCGCCGTCGCCCTGGCCGTGACGTTCGCGGCCACGCCGCCGGTCCGCTGGCTCGCGATCCGGATCGGCGCGATCACGCCCGTACGGTCCCGAGACGTGCACTCCAGCCCCATCCCGCGGCTCGGCGGGGTGGCGATGCTGGTCGGCTTCCTCGCGGCCGTCGGCGTCGGCTCCCAGCTGCCTCACCTGCACTGCATCATCCGCGAGGACCTCACCCCCTGTGGCACCGGCGCCGGCGGCACCGAGATCCGCGGGATCGTTCTCGGGGCGGTGATCGTGACCCTCGTGGGCGCGATCGACGACGTCCGCGAGCTGGACTGGCTGACCAAGCTGGCCGGCCAGATCATCGCGGCCGGGGCCATGGCGTACTTCGGAGTGCAACTCCTGTCGCTGCCGATCCTCGGGGTCACCGTGCTGCCCTCGCCGGTGCTGATGGCGCTCACCGTCGTGATCGTGATCGTGAGCACCAACGCCGTGAACTTCATCGACGGGCTCGACGGGCTGGCCGCGGGGATCGTGGCGATCGCCGCGCTGGCGTTCTTCTGGTACGTCTACGGGCTCTCCTTCACGTACAACCCGCCCAACGTGTTCTCCACCGCCACGTTCGTCAGCGCCGCGACGCTCGGCTGCGCCCTCGGCTTCCTGCCTCACAACGCGCACCCGGCCCGGCTGTTCATGGGCGACGCCGGGGCGCTGCTGCTCGGGCTGCTGCTCGCCGCGAGCGCGATCACCTTCGTCGGCAACGTGGACCCCACCGTCGAGGTGCGCGGCAACGCGCAGCTCGCCGCGTACCTGCCGCTCGTCCTCCCGCTCGCCGTCATGCTCGTGCCGCTGGCCGACATGACCTGCGCGGTGATCCGCCGGGTCCGGCGCGGCCAGAGCCCCTGGCAGCCGGACGCCCAGCACTTCCAGCACCGGATGATCGCCATCGGGCACAGCCACCGGGGGGCCGTGTACGTGCTGTACCTGTGGGCGGCGGTGATCGCGTTCGGGGCGGTCGGGCTCGCGTACGTGGACGGGCCGTGGCCGCCTCTGCTGATGCTGGCCGCCATCGCCGGAACGATCTGGCTCACTCGGCGGCTGCCGCGCCAGCTGGGAGGGGAACGCTGATGCCGACCGCGCCCGCGCGCCTGATGCCCGGGCGCCGCCCGTGATAGCTTCCACAAGGCCGTGACGAGGGGAGATGCGTGATACGTCGCCTGGGCTTCGGAGCGCGTTCCGCCGGCCCGTCAGCCGTCGGCCCGTCAGCCGGCCCGCCCCCCCGCACGGTCTTCGGAACGATGATGCGGACCGCCTGGCTGGCCACCTTCGGCTATGCGCTGGTCGGCGCCGCGGCGACGGGCGTCGTGGTCGGAGCCCTCCCGATCCTCTCCTTCCTCGCCGGCGTGACCGTCGTCGCCCTGCTCTTCGCGGTCGGCCTGTGGGCCCTGAACCTCCTGCTCCGGGGCGCGTCGCACCAGGGCGTGGCCGCCGGCTTCGCGGTCTTCTTCCTGCAGCTCTACGTCGGGTTCTGGCTCTTGGCCCTGGTGAGGGGGGCGGGTTGGATCCACGTCACAGCGCTCACGATCGGGGCACTCGGGGCGACCCTGGTGTGGCAAGCTGGCCTGGTTACCGGCTTCTGCGCCGCCCGTCGGCCGGTCTTCAGCGAGGTCGCAACGCCTCCGCTGGACGCCGACGCCGATCGTCCCGCTCCGTCGGGGGATCCCGGCGGGCGGGCCGCCGGTCCCGACGTCGAGATCGGTCCGCGAAAGGGGCAGCGTTGATGGGTGCCGACACGCCACCGCGACGCGACGCCACCGGCGGGCGGGAGGCCCCCTCCCATCGGGCGTCGAGCGGGGCTTCGAGCCCGTCGCCCACGCCCGGGGCCCCAGAGGGTGATCGGCATCACGACCGTCTCGGCCCGATCGGGGGCAGCCAGGATGTCTACACGGGCGTCATGTCCCGATTGCTGTCCGGACCACTGGTTTTCGGCCTGATCGGCCTCGGCCTCGACCGTTGGCTGTCCACCCGCTTCTTCCTACCGGCCGGTTTGATCGGTGGAATGGTCTTGGCCATCTACGTGATCTGGCTCCGGTACGGTACAGCTGTGGCCCCTGGTACGCCGGGTGGCCGCCCTTCCACCCCCCACGAGGAGCAGCAGTGACCGTGCAATCTCTGGGTGCCCTGGCCCCGCTTCCCGCCGCGGGCTTCCCGCCCAGCCCGCAGGACTTCTGGGTTCCCCTGTGGAATGTCGGCGGCGCGTGGATCACCCGGCCGATGCTCATCATGACGATCGTCACGGTCGGTCTCCTGATCTGGATGCTCATGGCGGCCAAGTCGCTGTCCGTGGTGCCCGGCAAGGGGCAGTTCGCCACGGAGGCGCTCTATAACTTCCCCCGCAACTCGATCGCGCGGGACATGATCGGTTCGAGCAAGTTCCGGCCGTACCTGCCGTTGATCTTCGCGCTCTTCGTCTTCATCCTGTTCAACAACCTGGCCGGCATCATCCCGCCCCTGCAGCTGCCCACGATGAGCCGCATCGGTTTCCCGATCGGGCTCGTGCTGATCGTCTACGTCGTCTATCACGTGGTCGGGATCCGGCACATGGGCGTCGGCGGCTATTTCAAGCACATGGTGCCTCCGGGCCTGCCGGGCTGGGTCGTGCCGGTGGTCTTCGTGCTCGAGCTGATGACCTACTTCATCACCCGCCCGCTCACCCTCGCGCTGCGTCTCTTCGGCAACATGTTCGCAGGTCACATGGTCTTGGTGGTGTTCATTATCGGTGGCTACGAACTGCTGATGAGCGACTCCATCGGCCTGAAGTTCGTCGCCCTCCCCGCCTGGGCCATGGCGTTCGCCATGACCTTGTTCGAGGCCCTGGTCCAGTTCCTGCAGGCCTTCGTGTTCACGCTGCTGACCGCTTCGTATATCGGCGGAGCCCTCGAGGACAGCCACTGATCTGCCCACCCCTGAATACTCTCCGGGCGTCCGGCCTGGGGAGACTCCACCGAGAAACTAGGAGAACAACGAAAATGACTGGCAACCTCAGCCTCGTCGGCTACGGCCTGTCGGCCATCGGTCCGGCCATCGCCGTCGGTTTGATCTTCGCCGCGTACATCAACGGCGTCGCCCGCCAGCCCGAGGCTCGCGGCATGCTCCAGCCGATCGCCATTCTCGGCTTCGCGCTCGCGGAGGCGCTCGCCATCTTCGGTCTGGTGCTCTTCTTCATCTAAGCCAATCGCCGAAGGCCCGCGTAGGGCGAGAGCACTGAGGAGTTCCACGTGCAGCACGTTCTCTTGGTGGGAGCACTACCCGCCGCCGATGGGGCCGAGGGCGCATCGCATGCGTCGGCGGGGATGCCGATCCTCCCGTACTTGCCCGAGCTCATCTTCGGCATCGTCGCCTTCGCGATCATCTACTTCGTCGCCTCGAGCAAGTTCGTCCCGGCGATGGAGAAGATGTACGAGGAGCGGCGCGACGCGATCGAGGGCGACATGTCCCGTGCTGAGCGGGCCATGGACGAGGCGAACGACCTGAAGCGCCAGTACGAGGCTCAGCTGTCGGACGCCCGGACCGAAGCGGCCCGCGTGCGGGAGGAGGCCCGGGAGCAGGGCGCCGCGATCATTGCGGAGATGCGCGACCAGGCCCAGGCCGAGTCGGCGCGGATCCTGGAGTCGGCGCAGCGCCAGATCGAGGCGGAGCGGGCTCAAGCGATGAACCAGCTGAAGGGCGACGTGGGCAGGCTGTCCACCGACCTCGCGAGCCGGATCGTCGGGGAGTCCCTCCACGACGAGGCGCGGCAGACGGGCATCGTGGAGCGGTTCATCAGCGACCTCGAGGCCGGCCAGCTGGCCACCGGCCGCGGTGAGCCCGTGCGCGACGCGTTGCCGAAGGAGGTCGACTTCTAATGGAGGGCTCGTCCTACACCGCGTGGATGACCACTCTCGGCACCTGCCGTGAGGTGGAACAGGTCCCCGGCCTGGACATCCGCGCTGTCGCGGGCGAACTCTTCGCGGTGAGCGAACTGGTGGCGCGTGAGGCCAAGCTGCGTCGGGCCCTCGCGGACCCTTCTCGGGACGCGTGGCCGAAGCAGGACCTCGCCCGCAAGGTGTTCGAGGGCAAGGTCTCCGAGCAGGCCCTGAAGCTGATCCTGTCCGCGGTGGGCGGCCGGTGGGTCAAGGACCACGACCTCACCGACGCGTTCGAGCGGATCGGGATCAACATGGTCTTCGCGGCCGCAGAGCACGACGGTCGGCTGAGCAAGCTGCAGGACGAGCTGTTCGCGATCCAGGAGCTGGTCGTGTCCCACCAGGGGGTCAACGAGGCGCTGGGGCGTCGGGGTGTTCCCCCGGAGCCGAAGGTCGCGCTGATCCACCAGCTCCTGGAGGGCAAGGTCTCCGGCGACGCGCTGTGGTTGGCGCAGCGGCCCTTGATCAACCCGCGCGGTCGTCGGGTCGCGGCCACCATCTGGCGGATGCTCGCGATCGCGGACCTGAGGCGGCGTCACGTCACGGCGGTCGTCACGTCGGCCATCGAACTCTCGCCGGAGCAGAAGCACCGCATCGAGAAGGCGCTGTCCGACCTGTACGGCCGCGAGGTCAACGTGAACCTGGCCGTCGACCAGTATGTCCTGGGCGGCATCCAGATCCGCGTCGGCGACGATTTCATCGACGGGACGATCCGGCGGCGCCTCGACGACGCCGAGCGGTCCCTGAGCAGGGTCTAGCGCCTTGGGGGCGACCGCTCGGCGGCCCGCCCCACCGACAACAGCATCGACGGATGGGCGGCGCCGCAGGCGCCCCGACCCGCACAGACCACCAACGGCCACGCGGTACGGCCGCACCGCACACGAGGGAGAAGAGAGACAACGATGGCGGAGCTCACGATCCGCCCGGAGGAGATCCGGGACGCGCTGGACAGGTTTGTCCAGTCCTACGAGCCGGACTCGGCCACCCGCGAAGAGGTCGGCCGCGTCACCGACGCCGGTGACGGCATCGCCCACGTGGAGGGCCTGCCGTCGGCGATGACGAACGAACTGCTGCAGTTCGAGGACGGCACGCTGGGCCTGGCGCTGAACCTCGACGTGCACGAGATCGGCGTCGTCATCCTCGGTGACTTCTCCGGCATCGAAGAGGGACAGACCGTGAAGCGCACGGGCGAGGTCCTCTCGGTCCCCGTGGGCGACGGCTACCTCGGCCGCGTGGTCAACCCGCTCGGCCAGCCCATCGACGGCCTCGGCGAGATCCCCGCCGAGGGGCGGCGCGAGCTGGAGCTGCAGGCGCCGAACGTGATGCAGCGCAAGAGCGTGCACGAGCCGCTGCAGACCGGCATCAAGGCCGTCGACTCGATGATCCCGATCGGACGCGGCCAGCGCGAGCTCATCATCGGCGACCGGCAGACCGGCAAGACGACGGTCGCGATCGACACGATCATCAACCAGAAGGCCAACTGGGACTCCGGCGACCCCGTGCGCCAGGTCCGCTGCATCTACGTCGCGATCGGCCAGAAGGGCTCGACGGTCGCCTCGGTGAAGGGCACCCTCGAGGACGCGGGCGCGATGGAGTACACGACCATCGTGGCCGCCCCGGCGTCCGACTCCGCGGGCTTCAAGTACCTCGCCCCGTACACGGGCTCCGCGATCGGGCAGCACTGGATGTACGCGGGCAAGCACGTGCTCATCGTGTTCGACGACCTGTCCAAGCAGGCCGAGGCGTACCGCGCCGTGTCGCTGCTTCTGCGCCGCCCGCCGGGCCGCGAGGCCTACCCCGGCGACGTGTTCTACCTGCACAGCCGGCTCCTGGAGCGCTGCGCGAAGCTCTCCGACGAGATGGGCGCCGGCTCCATGACCGGACTCCCGATCATCGAGACCAAGGCGGGCGACGTCTCCGCGTACATCCCGACCAACGTCATCTCGATCACCGACGGCCAGATCTACCTGCAGGCGGACCTCTTCAACGCCAACGTGCGGCCCGCGATCGACGTCGGTGTGTCCGTCTCCCGAGTCGGTGGCTCCGCGCAGATCAAGGCCATGAAGTCCGTGGCCGGTCGTCTCAAGCTGGACCTCGCGCAGTTCCGGGCGATGGAAGCGTTCGCGATGTTCGCGTCCGACCTGGACGCGGCCTCCAAGGCCCAGCTGGCCCGCGGCGCGCGACTGGTCGAGCTGTTGAAGCAGCCGCAGTCCTCGCCGTACCCGGTCGAGGAGCAGGTCGTCAGCGTCTGGGCCGGCACCAACGGCAAGCTCGACGACGTCGCCGTCGAGGACGTGCGCCGCTTCGAGACCGAGCTGCTGGACTTCCTGCGCCGGGAGCGTGGGGGCATCCTGGAAGCGATCCGGGAGACGAAGGAGCTCAGCGAGGACACCGAGCAGGGCCTGGGGGACGCGATCGAGGCGTTCAAGCGGCAGTTCGAGCCGAGCCAGCCGGCCGCGTACACCGGCACCCCGCAGGAAGAGGAGATCGAGGCGCTCGGCGACGCGGACGTCGACCAGGAGCGCATCGTCCGGAAGAAGTGAGCGCGCGCGGGTGCGCCGGCCAACCCCGGCGCACCCGCCGCCCCGCAGGGCATCCCGGCGAGTTCAGCGGCGTGCGGCCCCGCGACGACATCGGCAGACCGAAGAGAGGCGGAAAGATATGGGAGCGCAGATCCGGGAGTACCGGCAGCGCATCCGCTCCGTCAAGGCAACCCAGAAGATCACCAAGGCCATGGAGCTCATGGCCGCTTCGCGTGTGGTGAAGGCTCGCCAGCGGGTGGAGCAGACTACCCCGTACGCGAACGCGATCACCGGGGCGTTGGTGGCGTGCGCGTCGAACTCGGACGCTGAGCACCCGCTCACCGACCCGGTGGAGAACCCGAAGCGCGCCGCCGTCGTCATCCTCGCCAGCAACCAGGGCCTGGCCGGGGGCTACACCTCCGCCGTGCTCAAGGAGGGCGAGGCGCTGGTCGAGAAGCTGACCGGCGAGGGGCTCGAGGTCGTGCCCTTCTTGGTCGGGCGCAAGGCGATCGGGTTCTACCGCTTCCGGCGGCGCAGCTACGAACGAGGCTGGGAGGACTCGACCGACAACCCGGTCTACGAGACCGCGCAGAGCATCAGCGAGGCTGTGCTCGAGCGGTTCCTGGACGACGGGGAGGACGCGGTAGACGAGGTGCACATCGTCTACACCCAGTTCCGCACGATGGTCACCCAGGTGCCGCGCGCGCTGCGGCTCCTGCCGATGGAGGTCGTGGACGAGGGCTCGCCCGCGGCGTCCGGCGCGATGACCGCCACGAAGGAGCTGCTCCCGCTGTACGAGTTCGAGCCCGACACGGAGGCCGTACTCGACGCGATCCTGCCGCAGTACGTCACCCACCGGATCTTCAACTGCCTGCTCCAGTCGGCGGCCTCCGAGTTGGCCTCGCGGCAGCGGGCGATGAAGTCTGCGACGGACAACGCGGACGAGCTCATCAAGACCTACACGCGCTTGGCGAACCAGGCACGGCAGGCCCAGATCACCAACGAGATCAGCGAGATCGTGGGCGGCGCCGACGCCCTCGCCGAAGCGTAGTAACCCCGGGAACATCAAGGAGACCCAACCGCCATGACCGCCACACTTGACACTCCCGCCTACAGCGCGCCCGCCCCCGGTGGTCAGGGTCGCCTGTCGCGCATCATCGGCCCCGTCGTCGACATCGAGTTCCCCTCCGACCAGATGCCGGCCCTCTACAACCTGCTCACGGCGGATGTCGACATGGGCGGGGAGACGCGCACGCTGAACCTCGAGGTCGCGCAGTACCTCGGCGACAGCCTCGTACGAGCGATCTCCCTGCAGCCCACGGACGGACTGGTGCGCGGCACCTACGTCCAGGACACCGGCGGCCCGATCACCGTGCCCGTCGGGGACGTCACGCTCGGCAAGGTCTTCAACGCGACCGGCGACTGCCTCAACCTCCCCGAGGGCGAGACGCTGCAGGTGAGCGAGCGCTGGGGCATCCACCGCTCGGCGCCGTCGTTCGACCAGCTGGAGTCCAAGACCCAGATGTTCGAGACGGGCCTGAAGGTCATCGACCTGCTCACCCCGTATGTGCAGGGCGGCAAGATCGGCCTGTTCGGCGGCGCGGGCGTGGGCAAGACGGTGCTCATCCAGGAGATGATCGCCCGCGTGGCGCGCAACCACGGTGGTGTGTCGGTGTTCGCGGGCGTGGGCGAGCGCACCCGTGAGGGCAACGACCTCATCGTCGAGATGGAGGAGGCCGGCGTCCTCGGCCAGACCGCCCTGGTCTTCGGCCAGATGGACGAGCCGCCGGGCACGCGTCTGCGCGTCGCCCTGTCCGCGCTGACGATGGCGGAGTACTTCCGGGACGTGCAGCGCCAGGACGTGCTGCTGTTCATCGACAACATCTTCCGGTTCACTCAGGCGGGCTCGGAGGTCTCCACGCTGCTCGGCCGGATGCCGTCCGCGGTGGGTTACCAGCCGACCCTGGCGGACGAGATGGGCGTGCTCCAGGAGCGGATCACCTCGACGCGTGGTCACTCGATCACCTCGATGCAGGCGATCTACGTGCCCGCCGACGACTACACCGACCCGGCGCCGGCGACGAC
>JBDIAS010000029.1:0-27050 GCA_039812465.1 Austwickia sp.
CACTCCAATCCGAGCGCAATGGCGGCCTGCGCGAGTGCATCCGACTGAACCTGGACTGCGCGGACGTGTTCACCGTCGCGGGTAACCTGCCGCGTTCGCCGGCTCTATTGACATGCCTCTGGGAAGGCAGCAGAATCGAGCATCGCGTGAACATGTCGGGCACTCCTGCCCCCTCGTGCGTGAAGAATGACTGCAGTCGAAAGATGCAGTCTGGGCCCCGGCCCAGCCTGTACCCCACCCGTGCGCGCAACTCACCACCCCCCGCGGAGGCAGGCATGCCTGAATCCATTGCTTGGTCCACCTCGTTCGCTGTGCTCCTCGGGCCCCGCGTGGTCCAGTCAGGAGCGCTGGCCGTCGACGCCTACGACAAGCTCAGCGTCCACCTCGACGCCGGTGCCGCGGCGGTCGACGTGGACGTCCAGCCCGCCGCGACCGCCGGCGACGTCCAGTTGCTCGTGATCGCCGCGGACTCCTACGACGCCGGCGTCACCTACAGCGCGGACGCCGGAGCCACCTCCGCGGTGCTCGACGGCCTGCTGGCCCTCATCGGCGCGGGCGCGGTCTCGCTCCTGGCGGATCCGCCCCAGACGCTCCAGTTCGCCAACCCCAGTGGCGATCCGGTGAGCGTTGACATCCTCGTCGGCCGCAGCGCCTGACCCCTTCCGACAGCAAGGACGGCCATGCCCCTCCAGCTCGCCCACCCGGGCGTCTACATCCAGGAACTCGAACCCGACGTCCGCACCGTGCGCGGCGTCCCCACGTCGATCGTGGCGTTCGTCGGACGTGCCCGCCGCGGTCCCGTGGACACCCCCGTCCGCGTCCAGGGCTTCGGCGAGTTCGTCCGCCTGTTCGGTGGGCTGTGGGACGAGAGCCCCCTGGGCTACGCCGTGAGTCACTTCTTCCTCAACGGGGGAGGCGACGCGCTCATCGTCCGCGTGCACCACGAGAGCGCTGCGGGTGCTCGTGACCGGGCAACCGTGGATGTCGCCGCCGAGGGTGGCGGCGCACTGCAGTTCGAGGCGTCCAGCCCGGGTACATGGGGTGCCCGGTTGCGCGTCCAGGTCGACCACCCCGTCATCGGGGAGGACGCCGTCTTCCACCTCACGATCCAGGAGACCGACGGACAGACACCACCGACCGTGGTGGCCGAGGAGAAGTTCCTCCGTTTGAGCCTCGACCCGGCGAACGCGCGCTTCGTCACCGACGTGCTGGCGGAGCAGTCGGCGCTGGCGCGCGTGGTCGGCACGCTCCCGGAGGGGCACCCCCTGCCCACCGCCCCGGTCGAGTTCACCGGCACCGACGACGATGACGGGCTGCCGATCGATGACCTCGATGTGGCGAACCCGGCCGAGGCTGCCGAGCGACGGGGCATCTACGCCCTCGACGACGCGGACCTGTTCAACCTGCTTTGCATCCCGCCCTACTCCGACACCGCCGACGTCGGTTTCGCCACGTGGGAGGCCGCGGTCGCGTACTGCACCCCCAGGCGTGCTGTCGTGCTGGTCGACCCCCCGTCGTCGTGGACGCCGGCGACGGACGTCCGCGCCGAGATGCCGAACGTGGTGAGTCGCAGCCCGAACGCCGCCTTCTACTTCCCGCGCATCAGGGCCGCCGACCCGCTGCGGGAGAACCGGCTCCGCGAGTTCGCGCCCAGTGGAGCGGTGGCCGGCGTGATCGCACGCACGGACGCCGCCCGCGGCGTGTGGAAGGCCCCCGCGGGTCAACAGGCGACCCTGGCGGGTGTCCGCGAACTCGCCTTCGTGCTGACCGACGGCCAGAACGGCGTCCTCAACCCGAGGGGCGTGAACTGCCTGCGCACCCTGCCGGCCGCCGGACGGGTGATCTGGGGTGCGCGGACGCTGGCGGGCGACGACGACCTGGCCAGCCAATGGGCCTACCTGCCGGTGCGCCGCACCGCGCTGTTCATCGAGGAGAGCCTCTTCCGCGGCTCGCAATGGGTGGTGTTCGAGCCCAACGACGAGCGCCTGTGGTCACAGATCCGGCTCAGCCTCGGGTCGTTCATGCACGGTCTGTTCCGACAGGGCGCCTTCCAGGGCACCACGCCGCAGCAGGCGTACTTCGTGAAGTGCGACAGCGAGACCAACACGCAGGGCGACATCGACCGGGGCGTGGTGAACATCGTGGTCGGGTTCGCCCCGCTGAAACCGGCCGAGTTCGTCGTGGTCCAGATCCAGCAGATCACCCGAGGGGAAGCGCAGTGACATGGCCCAGTTCAGCGTGAACGCGACCCGCTTCGACCCCTACAAGAGCTTCAAGTTCCGACTCAAGTGGGATGGCCGCTACGTGGCCGGCCTCAGCAAGGTGGGTGCCCTGAACCGCAAGACGGAGGTGGTGAGCCACCGCGAGGGCGGCGACCCGAGCTCGAGCCGCAAGTCGCCGGGCCGCACCGAGTACGAGCCGGTGATGCTGGAACGTGGCATCACCCACGACAGCGAGTTCGAGCGGTGGGCGCACAAGGTGTGGAACTGGGGGTCCGGCCTCGGCTCGGAGGTCTCGTTGCAGGACTTCCGCAAGGACGTCATCCTCGAGCTCTACAACGAGGCCGGCCAACTGGCCATCGCCTACAAGATCTACCGGGCCTGGGTGTCGGAGTACGAGGCGATGCCCGAGTTGGACTCGAACGCCAACGCGGTGGCGATCCAGAAGATCAAGCTCGAGAACGAGGGCTGGGAACGCGACTACGACGTCGCCGAGCCGACCGAGCCCAGCTTCAGCGAGCCCACCCCGTGATGCGGGTGACGTCCCATGCGCACCCCCTCTCCGCGCGAACTCCTGGACGCCTGGGACGATGGTTCCGCACTGCCGGGTCCTGAGCGTCCGACACCTCTGCTCTGCTGCGCGACGGGGCTGGGGCGTGCCCAAGTGGCGGCGTTGCCCGTCGGGGAGTGGAACCGACTCATCGTCGAGGTGCGGCAGCGGGTGTTCGGTGACATCCTGCGGACCGTCGTGGAGTGCCCCGGCTGCGGTCTGGCACTGGAGGTGGCGCTGTCGGCGTCGACGCTTCTCGCCGTACCGCCCACCACCCAGGACGTGGAGGCGTTCCAGGGCGGCTACCACGTGCGCTGTCGGGAGCCACGCGCGCGTGATCTGGTGGAGGCTGCGGCGACGGGCTCGGCCGCCGGGGCGAGGACCCTCCTGTTCTCACGGTCGGTGGTGTGGGCCGAGCGTGACGGCGTGGCCGTCGAGGATCCCGCAGAGCTCCCGGACGCGATCGTCACCGCCGCGGCAGATGCCCTCGCCCGGGCGAACCCGCTGCTCGACGTCGAGCTGCCGCTGACCTGCGAGGAGTGCGGCAGCGCGTGGAGCCTGCCCTTCGACATCGGCGCCTACCTGTGGCACGAACTCGACGGGTGGGCCGTCCGGCTGCTCGATGACGTGCACGCCCTGGCCTCGGCGTACGGCTGGCGTGAGGCGGACGTCCTCGCGCTGTCCACGACCCGCCGCCGCCACTACCTCGAGTTGGTCGGCCATGGCTGACGCGTTCTCCTCGCTCGCGGCGCGCGCCTTGGGGCTGGCCCCCGTCGTCCGGCCCTCCCTGCCGCCACGGTTCGCCCCGGAGCACCCGCACCGGACGGCGTGGGTGGCGTGGGACGACACCCCCGACGCCGGCCCGTCCGGTGGGGGAGGGCCGATCGCCGACGGGCCGCACCCCGATCCACCGCCCTGGGTTCACGCCGCCTCGGCGGAGTCCCCGCCCGCCGCGGATCCCCCTGTCGGCCCGCCCGCCGATCCGCCGACCCCCGTTGCCTCCGAACGAGCGCCTTCCGTGCCCCACGGGGTGACCGCAGCAGGCCCCCCGCAGCGTCCGGTCGTCGAGGATCGTCCCTCACAGGACTCCCGTCCGATCCCCGAAGGGCCGCCCCCGGTGTGGGGAGAACGGGTCCCTGATGGGGTCGCCGCCGACGACCCGGACCCATGGCACGATCCGCGCGCGGTGGTCGTGGCTCCGCCACCCTCGGTATCCGGCCGGCCGTGGGAGCAGCGGCAGACACAGGACGCTTCGCGCGCGGCCGGGTCGCCGGTGTTCACCCAGGAGGGGGCCGCGTCGCAGAGTGGGCGGACCCCTGCGCCGGTCCCGGTGCCGCCGGTCCACCGGCCCACGACGCCGGCCCTGACCGCACCGACCGACGACGGCACGTCGGCCGCGTACCGGCCCGTCGAGGTGTCGGTGTCCATCGGCCGGGTCGAGGTGCGTACGACGCCCCGCGCGGACCGGACGCCGCGGCTCCAGCCGGCGCCCCGTCCGGCACCGCGCCTGTCGTTGCAGGACTACCTGCGGGCGGAACGACGATGAGCAACCACCTCGCCGTCGCCGCCACCACCCGCACGCTGGCCCAACTGCTGGACGGGCCGCTGTCGCGCGACGTGCCCGGCGCTCACTGCAACCCCGGCCGTCCGGACGTGCCGCTGTCCGAGGACGCCGACCCGGAGGCCCGGCTGTTCCTCTACCGGGTGGAGCCCAACGCCTCGTGGCGGACGACGGCCCTGCCGACGCGCTCGTCGACCGGCGGGCTCCTGGAGCGACCGCAGATCGGTCTCACCCTGAACTACCTGCTCGGCTTCGTCGGCAGCGAGAGCACCCTGGAGCCCCAGCGCATGCTCGGCAGCGTCGTCCGCACGCTCGCCGCCCACCCGTTGCTCTCCCGGGCCGACATCGAGGCCATGGTGGCGGCCGCGTTGATCGAGGACCCCCAACACCCTCTGGCGCTGACCGATCTCGCGGAGCAGCCGGAGACCGTGCGGATCAATCCGCTCCCGCTGACGCTGGACGAGCTGGCCGGGCTCTGGTCCGGCTTCGGGGACGCCCCGTACCGCCTGTCGGTCGCGTACGAGGCCAGTGTGGTGGTGCTCACTGCTGAGGAGCCCCCGACCCGCGCACTGCCGGTGCGCACCCGACACCTGGTCGCGACTACCATCCTGCGCCCGACCATCGCGGGCGCCGAGGCGGCGCAGGGGGCGTTCGAACCCGTCCAGGTGGGCACCACGCTCGTCATCACCGGGACCCAACTGCGCGGCGCAGAGTCCACGACCGTCGGCTTCGGGGCCGTCGAGGTGACCCCCGATCCCGGGCTCACCACCGGCAACCGGGTCGAGGTGGTGGTACCCGGGACGGTCCGGGCCGGCGTCACCGGTGTCCGGATCATCCACCGGCGCCTCCTGGGTGAGCCTCCCGCCGAGCGACTGGCCGGACAGTCCGGGGCCCACCCCGTCGTGGTGCACCCGCGCGTGCTGCCGCTGGCGCCGGGCGCGGTGCACGGTGTCGAGGTGGACCCCGACACGGACCGCCGGTCGGGGAGCATCGCCGTGTCCCTCGAGCCCGCGGTCGGCAGCGCCCAGCACGTGACCCTGCTCCTCAACGCCGCCCCGGGGGGCAGCGGTCAGTCGTACGCGTTCGAGGACGAGCGGCGGGACCGGGAGGGCGACCCGGAGCAGACGCCCGACCTGGACATCCCGTTCGCCGGTGTCGAGGCGGGCACGTACCTGCTGCGGATCAGCGTGGACGGGGCGGAGACCCCGCTCGCGGTCGACGGGGTCGCGGGCAGCCCGACCGAGGGCCAGTACGTCGGGCCGACGGTGGTCGTGCCATGACCACCACCCTCACCTCCACGTGGACCGACGACAACCTCGCCCACCTGAACGCCTCCCTGCGGCGGGTGCGCGATGTGATCACCGGCGAACCGTCCGATCCCGGGACGGGAGCCGATCCGGCCACCATCGCCGCCCGTATGCTGCGGCCGCCCGCACTCGTCGCCCTCACGGCCGCCTTCGGTCTGTCTCCCTTCGAGCGTGCCCTGCTGCTGACGTGCGCGGGGCTCGAGTTGGACGCCGGCCTGGCGGCGGCGCTGCGCGCGGGCGAGCCGGGCAGCGCCCCCGTGCTGTCCTTCGGGCGCGCGCTCACCTTGCTGCCCGAGCCGCACTGGAGCGCCCTGGCCCCATCGGGCCCCCTCCGCCGTTGGCGGCTCGTCGAGCTGGAGGGCGACGCTCCCCCCACGCGCGCGCCGCTGCGGGTCGCCGAGCGTGTGCTGCACTTCCTGGTGGGCGTCCAGACCCTCGACCCCGAGATCGAGTGCCTCGTGACCCTGCCCGATCCGGGGCCGACCGCCGACGAACTGGCGGCGTCCCACGCGGTGCTGGCCGCGCGTGCCGTGCGCGCGGTCACGTCGACGGCGCCGCTGGGCACCATCCCGCTCGTCCAGCTCGTCGGTGCGACGGATTCCGGTCGCGACATCGCGGCCGCCACGGCGGACGCCCTGGGCCTCGCCCCGGCGGTCTGGTCCGCAGCCGACGTTCCGCCGGGCGCCCGCGAACAGGAGCGGGCGGCGCGGCTGTGGGAGCGGGAGGCCGTGCTCTCCGGCCTGGTGCTCGTCGTGGACGCCAGTGGGTTGGGTGACGACCCGAACGCCGCCGCGGTCCTGTCCCGGTTCATCGGCCTGTTGGCCAGCCCGACCCTGGTGCTCACCGGGCGTCCGCTCGCCGGGCTGGCCCGTGAAGACGTGCAGCTCACCGTCCCGCCGGTGCCCGTCGAGGAGCGTCTGGCGTTGTGGCACGGAGTGCTGCCCGACCCCGACCCGGCACTCGGCGTCGAGCGGATCGCCGCCCAGTTCGTGCTCGGACGCCGTGCCATCCGCTCGGTGCTGGGCGAACTGGCGCTCCGCGAACCGGCCGACGCCGAAGCGTCCGGACGGATGCTGTGGGCGCTGTGCCGGGAGCGCAGCCGGCCCCGGCTGGAGCACCTGACCGAGCGGTTGCCCGCGGCGTCCGCGTGGGAGGACCTGGTGCTGCCCGACCAGCAGAAGCACCTGCTCGGCGAGATCGCCGACCATGCGCGGCTGCGGCACCAAGTGCTCCAGGAATGGGGGTTCGGAGCCAAGGGCGACCGGGGGCACGGCCTGTCTGTGTTGTTCGCCGGCCCCAGCGGCACCGGCAAGACGATGGCCGCCGAGGGGCTGGCCGAGGTGCTGGAGCTCGACCTCCATCGCATCGACCTCAGCCGGGTGGTCAGCAAGTTCATCGGGGAGACCGAGCGCAACCTGGGACGCATCTTCGACGAGGCCGAGGGCGCGGGGGGCCTGATCCTGCTGTTCGACGAGGCGGACGCCCTGTTCGGCAAGCGCACCGAGGTGCGGGACAGCCACGATCGGTACGCCAACCTCGAGGTCAGCTACCTGCTCCAGCGGATGGAGGCCTACCAGGGGCTGGCGGTCCTGACGACCAACCTGCGCAGTTCCCTGGATCCGGCGTTCCTGCGGCGCCTCCGGTTCGTGGTGACGTTCCCGTTCCCCGACCTCGCGGCGCGCACGCGGATCTGGGAGCACGCCTTCCCGGCGGCGACGCCCACCGAGGGCCTGCGGTTCGACCGGCTGGCGCGGCTGACGGTGGCCGGCGGCAACATCCGCACCATCGCGCTCAACGCGGCGTTCGCGGCAGCTGCCGGCGGGGGCGCGGTGACGATGGCGCACGTCCTGTCGGCGGCCCGCAGCGAGTACGCCAAGCTGGAGCGTCCCCTCACGGATGCCGAGACGCGGGGCTGGCTGTGACCGGGCCTGACCGGGCGCGGGTCCGCATCGACCGGATCATCGTGGAGACCGACCACCCCGTCGACGGCTTCGCGCTGCAGCTGGCGCTCGGTGACGCGCTGCGCGAGGTCGTCGCCGGCCGAGGGGTGCCCCGGTCGTGGCAGCGCGACGGCACCGTCCCGGCGCTGACGCTCGGTCAGGTCGACTGGAACGGGCGCGGTGGCGCTCCCGGCCTGGCCCGGGCGGTCGCCGAGCGGCTGCACGCCGTGGCGGACGCCCAGGACGGCCCGGGGGCCGCGGTCAGCGGGGGTGGGACGCCATGACCACCCGGCTCTTCGTGGAGCGCAGGTCGCCCACCCGGCACCCCCAAGGCACCGGGGAGGCCGTCCTCGCTGATCGGCGTCGCCCCGGCACGGCCTGCCCGCACGTCGACCAGGCGTTGGTCCGCCCGCTCACCGGCACGCCCGACACCTTGCTGGACGCCGCCCTGCACCAGCCCGCGCACGGGCTCCCGCACGCGGCGGCGCTGGAGGCGCGTTTCGGGGAGCCCTTGGGCTGGGTCCGGGTGCGGAGTGGTCCCGTGGTCGCCGCTGCCCTCGACCAGCTCGGCGCGCAGGCGGCGACGCGCGGGGCGGACGTGTTCCTGCGCGACCGGTCGGCGCCCGTCGGCGTCGTGGCCCACGAGGTGACCCACGCGTTGCAGGCACGCTCGGGTGCCCCGTCCCGTCCGGAGCCGGCGGGAGAGGGCGCGGTGGTCGGAGCCGACGCGCCGCAGGAGGTCGAGGCCGACAGGCTGGCTGAGGGGGGAGCCGGCGTGGCCGGGCAGCGGCTGGCCGCACCGGTCCGCCCCGCCGAGGGCCTCTCGGAGGGGGCCATCGCGCTGCTGCGCAGGGTACCCGCCCCCGACCAGGAGCCGACGCTCACCGTCGCTCCCGAGGCCCGGGCCATCCCGTCCCTGGCGGCGACCCCTTCCCCGACCCCTGCCGCGGACCCGACCCCGGCCGATGCCGGCCCTGCCCCGGCGGCGCGAACCGCGACGCCGGCGTCCGCCACCGCAGGAACGTCGGCGCCGGCCGGACCGGAGGAGGCGGGAGAGGCGTTCGCCGTCCCCCCGATGCCCGAGCTGGACGTGTCGGCCGAGCAGGTGGCCGCCCACGAGGCCGCCGCCGCCGAGGCGCAGGCCGGGCTGGCCGCGGCGGGGAGCGCGAGCGAGGTGTTGCACGCGTTCGCGGACGCCCCGCCATCGGTCAAGGCGCAGCAGTCGACCGGGCTCTCCGCGCGGATCGGGGAGGTGCTCCCGGCCGAGACCGAGCAGTGGCAGGCGGCGGTGCCGACCATCGACGCCGATCTGGCGGGGGAGGCGGGGCCGGCCCCCGCTCCGGTTCTTGTCGAGGCCCCGGCCGCCACCGAAACCGATCTGGAGCCGGTGGCCCCCGCGCCGGCCCCTGAGGCCGTCCTGCCCGAGGTGGTCGCACCCACGCCGTTCACCGCCAACGACGCGGTCAGCGGGGGTTTCGCCCGGCTCACCGAGCCGGCGCCGGAACAGTTGGCCGACGCGATCGGCGACTCCCTGGGGGACGTAAGGACGTCCGATCCGTCGGTGCCGCGGACTCCCGGGCCGCCCCCGCCGATCCCCCTCGGTGGGGAGACCGACCCGGCCCGGATCGCCGACCAGCAGGCGGCCGGCCGCGAGCAGGCCGGGGAGGCGCAGCGGGCGGCGACCCGTCTCGTGGTCGAGGGTCCCGGGCCCGAGCAGGTGCAGCCCGTCGCCGTCCATGAATCCCACACGCTGGAGGCCGTCGCCCCACCCGCCACACCCACGTTGGAGGTCCCCGCGGGACCGGATAGTTACCTGGCTCTGGGGCTCCCTCCCGAGGTGCAGGTGGCGTTCGACGAGCAGCAGCACCAGGCGATGGCCGAGAGCCTCGCCGGCGCGACGGCCCAGGCGGACGAGGCGGTCGTCGCCCGGGACACCGCTCGCGACGAGGCCGTGGCCACGGCCGAGGAGGGTGCGGCTGCCCTCAACGACACCGCTCGGGTCGAGCAGAACACCGCGGTGAGGGAGGCCCGCGGCACCATCCAGACCGAGCGGCAGGCCGCGATCGACGCCCAGCATGCCGAGGTGGCGCGCGTCGAGGGCGAGGCCGAGGACCGGCGTCTCGCCGACGAGGGCACCATCGACACTCAGGTCCGCGCCGAGCAGCAGGCCATCGACGACTCCTACACCCGGGGCGAACAGGACATCGCCGAAAAGGTCGCTGCGGGGGAGCGGAAGGCTGAGGAGGAACGCGCCCAGGCCGAGAAGGACGCCGAGGAGGAGAGCTGGTGGGACCGGGCCGTCAGCTTCGTCAAGGACGCCTTCGACGCCCTCGTGTCCGCGATCGGGGACATCTTCGACGCGGTTCGCGCGGCGGTGAACGCCACGCTCGACGCGCTCAAGGCCTTCGCGCTCAGCGTCATCGACCGCGTCGCGAGCTTCGTCAAGGACGCCATCGCGGCGTACGGGGAGTTCCTGAAGTTCGCCGTCGATGGCCTGATCGGCGACATCTTCCCCGAACTGGCCGCCGAACTGACGGCCGCCATCGACACCGCCGTCACCGCCGCGCAGGAGGCGGTGGACGTGGTGGCCGACACCCTGAAGGCCGGCGTCAGCGCCCTCGTCGAGGGCCTGCGGGCGGGCATCAACGCGGCGCTGGACGTCTACGAGGCAGCGATCAGCTTCGCCGTCAGCGTTGTGGGCGCCGCGCTGACCGGCGACTGGGGGGCCGTCGCCCGCATGGTGCTCGAGGCCGTCCTCAAGCTCGTCGGGGTCGACCCAGAGGCCTTCTACGCGTTCGTCGGCCGCGCCCAGGAGACGTTCGACATCATCGTCAACGACCCCCTCGGCTTCCTCTCCCACCTCGTGGACGCCCTCGTCGGCGGCGTCCAGGGCTTCGCCGACCGGTTCGGCGAACACCTGCAGAAGGGCATCATCGACTGGCTCACCGGCACGCTCGGCGGTGCGGGCATCACCCTCCCCGCCACCTTCGACCTCCTCGGCGTGCTCGACATCGCCCGGCAAGTGCTCGGGCTCACGTGGGAGCGGATGAGGGCCAAGGCCGTCAGGCTCGTCGGCGAGCAGAACGTGGCCAGGCTGGAGTACATCGGCGGCTACGTCACCACGCTGGTCACCGAGGGCTGGTCGGGGCTGTGGAACAAGCTCATGGCCGACCTGACCGGGCTGCTGGACACCGTGTTCGACGGCATCAAGTCGTTCCTGATGGAGCGCGTGGTGCTGGCCATGATCAAGAAGATCCCGGCACTGTTCGGACCGGTGGGGGCCATCGTGCAGCTGGTGATGACCGCGTGGAACCTCTATGAGTTCCTTCGCGACCAGCTGGCGCGTATCGCGGCGCTGGTCACCACGGTGGTGGACAGCATCGGGGACATCGCGCGCGGCATCCTGACCGCCGCGGTCGCGAAGGTGGAGGAGGTGCTCGGCAGCCTCGTGCCCATCGCGCTCGACCTGCTGGCCAAGCTGCTCGGCCTGGGCAACCTCAGCGCCGACGTCCGCAAGGTGATCGACAAGGTGCAGGAGTCCATCGACAGGGCCATCGACGCGCTGATCACCCGCGTGCTGGCGCTGTTCACGGGTCGGGGCAGCGCGGCCACGCCCGCGACATCCGCCACCGCCCCAGCGGACGCGCAGGACGCCGCCGGCGCGGCTCCATCCGACACCTTCACGCTCGCCGGCGAGGACCACACCATCCGCGCCGTGGGGCCGGCCGGGGCCGCCTCGGTGCAGTTGGCCAGTGGCGAATTCGGCGACCTGGTCACACAGCTCACGCATGTTGTCGCGGGCCTCAAGCGGGACCACGCCACGCCCGGGGGGGCCAAGTACGTGGGGGATGCGCAAGCGCCGAAGATCGTCAACCAGCTGGACGGGCTACTCAACACAGCTCAGACCATCGTCGCCGACGTGGTCAAGGAGACCGACAAGACGAAGGAGACGGCGCTGATCAAGGCCGGTATCGCGAACCTGAAGCGGCGGACGACGATCCTCAACAAGGCGCTCGGCCTGGACAACCCGGCCGAGTACGCCCCGGGCACGGGCGCCCCGGGCATCGGCGAGGCCATATCGCACGGGGCGCAGCCGCCGAGGGTGAGACAGGGGCCGCCCCTGCTCCACACCGAATCCGAGCACATCATTCCCTACAAGATCGGCGACGCCCTGCTCGCGGTCGTGGACCTCTCCACAGGCTCCCGCAGGAAATCCCCGAAGTTCGACAAGGCGATGCTCACGCTCGTCATCTATCGAGCGGCTGCTGCCGAGAAGACGGACGAGGATCTGAAGAGCATCAAATCGTTCAATGCGGGCCTGGCGAGCGCCAGGGTCCGTGACCGGCTGGTCGGCGCGGTCATGCGGGAGCATGGAGGCACCGGACATCTGGAGGGTGATGGGCGCGTGGCGTTCGGCCAGCTCGTCGGAGCTCTGGAGGAGGTGCGCCGCGACGCCACCCACCGCACTCAGGTCGCCGTGCTCAACGACCACCGCGCCAGACAGGAGGGCAGCAGCCTCACCAATGGGTTGCGGCGCGGGGAGATGTCGCCGATCCCGGACAACGCGAAGATCGAGTCGACCGCGCAGAAGCAGTACGACCAGCTGTTCGACCTGGCCCGCGCTTTCGTCGAGCAGCGCGGCGACCAGCCAGTCCGGCCCGAGGCACCTTCGCGGAACGTGATCACGACCGTCTCGCTGGAGAAGCTCAATTCGTGGTCGCAGGAGGAGCTGTCGCAGGTGCAGGGGCTCGGGCCGGCCAGGGCCGGAAGCATCGTCGCGTACATCCGGACGAACGGGCCCTTCCCCACCTGGGATGCGGTCCTGGCCGTGCCGGGCATCGGCCCGGCCACCGTCGCGAGCATCCGGGGCTGAGGGTGGGAGGGATGGTCATGCCAGTGCACGAGCCGATGGAAGCGGTCGCGGTGCCCGCAACCCCGACTAGGGGGGCACACGTCGCCGCCGTGGCACGGACGGCACCGGACGCAGGCACACCCACTCCCACGCAGGCCTGGACACCGGACCTATCTGGCGTCCTGTCGATCCACGTCGACAGCGCCGGAAGCGCCCCGCGCGACGCTTGGGGAGAGGCGTCCAACCGTGGGGTGTTCCCGTTCAGCGGGCGGGGCCGTGTGGAGCACTTCTGCTCCACGCCGGCGACGTACCCGGTGCGGATCCGGTTCTATGTCGATGCGCTCGCGTTGCCCCGGCCGACGCCGTTCCGGCCGCCGAGTCTGTCCGTGGCAGTTGCCTTCACGCCGACGGGCGGCGCGTCCCGGCCCGTCGCCAGCGGGGCGGACGCCGCGCCTCGCTACCACGGACCCGGCTGGCCGCTAACCCCGTCGTTCGGGGACCTGTTCTCAGCGGTGTCGTCGGCGAGCGGCGTCCTCGCCGTCACGGCCCGGCTGGCCGACACGGACGCCGGCGTGACCCTGACCTACACCGACGACATCGCCTGCGAGTTGGTGCCCTGTGCCTGAGAACCGTCGACCACGAAGGAGGACGCGATGACGACGTCCCAGATCGCACCGCCCGTCTTCAGGGGCGCACTGACCACCGTGTCCCCGCTCAACCCCTTGGGACGGGTCGTCGTGTTCCAGTACAACCCCCCGTCCGTCTCGCGGACGCTGGCAGCCAGGCTCAGCGGCGGTGAGGGGCCGACGAGCACGCCCCGGTTCGCCGGCCCGCCCGAGGAGACGTGGAAACTGACGGTCGAGATCGACGCCACCGACCAACTGGAGGCCGGCGACGGCGTGACGGAGGACCTCGGGCTCCTGCCCGCACTGTCGGCCCTGGAGGCCATGCTGTACCCGCCGTCACCGGTGGTGGTGGCCAACGAGGTGCTGGCCCGTGCCGGCATCGTCGAGGTGCTGCCCATGGAGGCCCCTCTCACCCTGCTCGTGTGGGGTGCGCGGCGCATCCTGCCCGTCGCGATCACGGAGTTCTCCGTCACCGAGGAGGCGTTCGACCTGGCGCTCAACCCCATCCTGGCCAAGGTCGACCTCGGGCTGAAGGTGCTCAGCTACAGCGAACTGGGGGTGCTCAGCCCCGGCGGTGCCCTCTCGCTGGCCAACCACATCGCCACCGAGGCGCTGGCCCTCATCGGCAGCGTCCGGGACGGGGGGCTGTGATGGCCTTCGATCCGGGGAGCCGCTATCAGGACGTTGGTACCGCGACCCGCACGGTGGTCGGGCCGGACGGGACCGAGCACGTCATCCGCTACGCGCGCCGGCGCATCATCCCGCCGCAGGACGACCTGCCCACCCTCGCCGAGCACCGGGTCACCGAGGGTGATCGGCTCGACGTGGTCACCGCCCGGTACGCGGGCGACCCGACCCTGTTCTGGCGCCTGTGCGACGCCAACGCGGTCCTCCGCCCGGCGGAGCTGGAGGAGAGCGGGCGCATCATCCGTATCGCGATGGGCAGGGGGTGATGGCGATGACCCTGACCAGTGCCCTGGGCATCCGTCAGATCCTCTGGATGGGCGCCGCGGTGCCCACCCCCGCCCCTTACGAGGTGCTGCAGTCGCTCGTCTCGGTCGAGGTGACCAACGACAACGAGAACGGTGACGGGTTCCAGCTGGTGCTGGCGCTCACGAAGGACCGCAGCCTCGACTACGCACTGCTCTCCCACCCGGCGTTGAAGCCGGGCACGCGGGTGGTCATCGGCGTCGTGCTCGGCATCCTGCCCGAGGTGCTCATCGACGGCGTCATCACCCACCACCAGGTGAAGGTGGGGGGTGGCGCGTCCGGGCAGCTGACGGTGACGGGCAAGGACATCACCTCCCAGATGGACCTGGAGGAGAAGAACCAGGGCTTCGACAACCAACCCGACTCGGTGATCGCCGCGCGGGTGATCGGCGGGTACGCCCAGTACGGTCTCGTCCCCACCGTGACGCCGACCACGGACGTGCCGCTCCAGGTCGACCGGGTGCCGAGCCAGCAGGAGACCGACCTGGCGTTCCTGCGCCGCACCGCCGAGCGCAACGGCTTCGTGTTCTACGTGGAGCCGGTCACGTTCGGGGTGAACAAGGGCTACTGGGGTCCCGAGAACCGGCTCGGGCTGCCGCAGCCGGCCCTGACGCAGGACATGGGGGCGGCGACCAACCTCCGCTCCCTCGACTTCAGCCACGACGCGCTGCTGCCGTCGGCGCCCTCGGGGGTCATCGTCGAGCCGTTCCTGAAGTTGAGCATCCCGATCCCGCCCCTGCCGTCCCTGCGCATTCCGCCGCTGGCGAGCAGTCCCGCACCGGCCCTGCGCAGGAGCATCGTCCGGGACGTGGCGAACCAGAACCCACTCCAGGCCGCGACCTCCCTGGTGGCGGCGGCGACGAACACCGGGAACGCCATCAGCGGGGAGGGAGAGGTGGACACCGTGAAGTACGGGCACGTGCTGAGGGCACGGCGGTTGGTCGGCGTCCGGGGTGCCGGGCTGAGCTACGACGGGCTCTACACGGTCGAATCCGTCACGCACAGGCTCTCCCGGGGCGACTACGTCCAGAGCTTCCGGATCGCCCGCGAGGGCACGGGGACGACCTTGCCGGCGGTGCTCCCATGAGCGGCACCACCTTCTACGGCAAGTACCGCGGCGTGGTCACCGACACCCTCGACCCGCTGATGATCGGCCGCGTCAGGGCCCGCGTGCCGGACGTGATGGGCGACCGGGAGAGCGGGTGGGCCATGCCGTGCGCCCCGTTCGGGGGCGACCAGACGGGGTTCTTCGCGGTGCCGAAGGTGGGCGCCGGCGTATGGATCGAGTTCGAGCAGGGCGACCCCGACCGGCCGATCTGGGCCGGTTGCTGGTGGGGTGGCGTTGCCGAGATGCCGCGGACCTTGATCGCACCCCCGCCACCGTCGAACAAGCTGATGCTCCGCACGGAGGCCGGTCACACGATCCTCCTCGACGACACCCCCGGGGTCGGTGGCATCACCCTTGAGACCGCGACAGGGGCGAAGATCGCCATCACCGGCACCGGCATCACCATCGACAACGGGATGGGGGCCACCATCACCCTCCAGGGACCTCAGGTGTCGGTCAACAACGGCGCGCTGGACGTGATCTGAATGCCCGGCCAGGTGCTCCACGCCGGTGCGACGGTGCTGTGCGCGCACGGCGGCCAGGCGACGCCCATCGTGCCCAGTCCCCGGGTGAAGGTGGCCGGCCAACCGGCCACCACGCTGTCGGGCCCCTGGTCGGTCGCGGCCTGCCCGTTCAGCACGGCGGCCGGGCCGATGCCCTGCGTCACCGCCCAGTGGACGGTCGGGGCCACCCGCGTCCTCTCCGGTGGGGCGCCCCTGCTGCTCCAGGACAGCCAGGCGGTGTGCGCGCCGAACGGGACGCCGGTGACCGTGACCGTCACCCAACTCCGCGTGAAGGCGGTGTGAGATGGTCGACCTCGACTTCCCCTACGGCTTCGACACCACCGGACGCACGCGGTCGGCCCCCCGTGACGACCACGTCCGCGACCTCGTCGAGCAGGTGCTGTTCACCGCCGAGGGGGAGCGGGTGAACCGGCCGGAGTTCGGCAGCG
Source organism: Austwickia sp. (assembly GCA_039812465.1). GTDB lineage: Bacteria > Actinomycetota > Actinomycetes > Actinomycetales > Dermatophilaceae > Austwickia. Next base: position 16,106 of record JBDIAS010000029.1, read on the forward strand.
GGCTGCTGGGGCTGGTGTTCGAACCCAACAGCACGGCCCTCGCGGCGGCGACACGGGCGCGCGTCGAGGCCGCCCTGCAGCGGTGGCTCGCGGAGGTGGTGGCGGTCGAGGCGGTCTCGGTACGCGCCGAGGAATCGACGTTGGAGGTGACCGTGGCCTACGTCGTCCGGGCCACCGAGGAGCGGCGCGTCGACCGCATCACCGGCCCTGGAACAGTCGGTCCGGGAGTGGGGGGGACGCCATGACGCGCTTCTCCTGCTGCGACGAGCGCCGGCTCGAGGCGGTCCGGGCCACCGGGCACGGCAACGGCATCGAGTACCTCGACGTGGTCGACGGGCCCGGTGTTCCTGACGCCGACCGCCAACGGCTGTTGCGGGTGCACTTCGTGAATGCGCCGAGTGCCGCACTGTTGGCGATCGAGGCCGACCAGGTCGCCGTCACCGGTGGCGAGCGGGTCCGCGGCGTCCGCGTCGAGCCACCGCTGACGTTCGACGGCGACGTGCTCGTCGTCCGGGTGGACCGTCCGGGTGACTTCTCCCGCTACACCCTCACCCTCGGGGAGGCCGACGGGACGACCGTCGCCGACCTGGACGCGCGGCTCTCGTCGGTCGAGTTCACCTTCAAGGTCGAGTGTCCCCACCACTTCGACTGCGCCGGGGTCTGCCAGTGCGCCTCCGATCCCGTCGACGCTCCCGAGATCGACTACCTGGCCCTCGACTACGCCAGCCTGAGACGGCTGATGCTCGACCGGATGGCCGTCACCAGCCCCGGCTGGGCCGAACGGAACCCCGCCGACTTGGGCGTCGCCCTCGTCGAGGTGCTCGCCTACGCCGCGGACCACCTCGCCTACCAGCTCGACGCCACCGCGACCGAGGCCACCCTGGCGACGGCCCGACGCCGGAGCTCGGTGCGACGGCACGCGCGGATGGTGGACTACCGCCTCCACGACGGCTCGAACGCCCGCACCTGGGTGCACGTCGAGGTCGCCGAGGGTGCGAGCAGCGTCACCCTGCCTCCGAGCACGCAACTCCTCACGCGGGTCCCGGGACTTCCGCGCCTGCTCGTCGACCCGTCGCCCGGCCACACCGAGGCGGTCGCGGCCGGGCCGGTGTTCTTCGAGACGATGGAGCAGCGCACCCTGCGCGACTCCCTCAACCGGTTCGCGCTCTACGCCTGGGGCGACCGGGAGTGCTCCCTGCCGACGGGGGCCACGTCCGCCACCCTGCTGGGCCACCACCCTGACCTGCACGAGGGCGACGTGCTCGTCCTCGTGGAGCGGCTCGGTCCACGCTCCGGCGCCGAGGCGGACGCCGACCCGGCCCACCGCCACGCGGTGCGGCTCACCGCCGAGCCCGCGTTGACGGCCGATCCCCTCGGCAGTTGGTTCACCGACCCCGGTCAGCCGCTCGCCCCGGTCGACGTCACGGAGGTCGAGTGGGCGGACGAGGACGCCCTGCCGTTCCCCCTCTGCGTGTCGGCCACCGCCGCCGACGGCACCTTCCACGCCGGCATCAGCCACGCGCTGGGCAACATCGTGCTCGCGGACCATGGGCGGAGCCGCACCGAACCCCTGGCGGTCGTGCCGGGCCCCGATCCGCGCCTCGGGGTCCCGTCCGGGCAGGGTGGGTGCGAACCGGCGTCCGTCCAGGAGCAGCCGACACGGTTCGGGCCGCAGCTCGGCGAACCGGGGCTCACCATGGCCGGCACCATCGGCCGCCCACTGCCGGGCGGCGACCCACGGCGTCCGGCCCGTTTCGACCCGTGGGCACCGGCGCGGGCGGCGTTCGCCTGGCAGGAGCGGCACGTGCTGCCCGAGGTGTCGCTCCTCGATGAGGCCGCCGACGAGGAGTGGTGGCCCCGCCGTGACCTGTTGGCCAGTGACGGGTTCGCCGCCGAGTTCGTGGCAGAGACCGAGGAGGACGGGTGGACGCGCCTGCGCTTCGGCGACGGACAGTACGGCAGGCAGCCGCGCGAGGGCAGCGAACTGGTCGCGCGCTATCGCACCGGCAGCGGCACGCTCGGCAACATCGGCGCCGACTCCCTCTGGCACGTGGTGACCACCCTCGGGGGGATCGCGTCCATCACGAATCCGCTGCCTGCCCTGGGCGGAACCGACCCCGAACCCCTCGAACGCGTGCGCCAGGACGCGCCCGTCGCGTTCCGGGGCCAGGAGCGGGCGGTCACCGCCGCCGACTACGCCGTGGCTGCACTCCGCCACCCGGACGTGGCCCACGCCGTGTGCACCGAGCGGTGGACGGGCAGCTGGTACACGATGTTCCTCAGCGTCGACCGACGCGGCGGCCTCCCCGTCGACCCGGTCTTCGAGGACGACCTGCGCGCCCACCTGACCCGGTTCCGGATGGCGGGTCACGACCTGGAAGTGACCCCGCCCCGGCTGGTCGCGCTGGAACTGTCCCTGCGGGTGTGCGTGCTGCCCGACCACCACCGCAGCGACGTGGAAGGGGCCGTGGCGGCCGTGCTCGGGCGCGGCCGGCACCCGGACGGACGGCCCCAGTTCTTCCACCCCGACAACCTGACCTTCGGGACCCCGGTGCACCTGAGCGCCGTGTTGGCCGCCGCCCAATCCGTGGCGGGGGTGCACCACATCGAGGCGCTCACCTTCCGCCGGCTGGGAGTGCCGGCCTCGTCCGGTCTGGACGCCGGCGTGCTCACGTTCTCCACCCTGGAGATCCCGCGGCTCGACAACGACCCGAACTTCGCGGATCGGGGAACCCTGACCCTGGAGATGGAGGGCGGCAGATGAGCACCATGGGTACGTCCGAGGGCTGCCGGTGCGGCCACTGCGCCGGTCTGGGGCCCCAAACCCCGCGGCGCCTGGACAACCGGCCCGGCCTGCCCGAGGTGGCCTACCGGACCGGGACGTGGGCCTCCTTCCGCGCCAGCATGCTGGCGGGGCTGACCCGGTCCGACCGACCGTTGCTGGCCGGCCTCCGGACGCGGGATCCCAAGGACTGGTCCCTGGCGCTCCTCGATGCCTGGGCGGTTGCGGCGGACGTCCTCACCTTCCAGACCGAGCGGACGGCCAACGAGCACTACCTCGGGACAGCGACCGAGCGGCGTTCGGTGTCCGGGATCGTCGGGCTCATCGGCTACCGGTTGAGCCCGGGTGTCGCTGCCCAGGGCACGCTCGCGTTCACCCTCGACACCTCGCCCGGCTCACCCGAGGCCGTTCCGGTCGCCTCCGGCGCGAAGGTGCAGACGTTGCCCGGCCCCGGACAGGTGCCCCAGACATTCGAGACGGTCGAGGACCTGACCGCGCTGGCGGGGTGGAACATCCTCAAGCCCCGGCAGACCGAGCCGCGCGTACCGCAGGACGGGGACACCACCCTGCTCCTGAAAGGGACCGCCACCGGCGTCGTCCGGGGTGCCACGCTGCTGCTCGTCGGCGACGCGGCCACTGACACCAGCGGGTTCGCCACCGTCCGGGTCACGTCCGTCGACGTGGACGCCCAGCGGCAGGAGACGCTGGTCGGACTCGCGGACTTCCAGGGGACGCTCGGCGCAGCGGGGCACGTCGACATCCACCTGATGCGCGACCGGGCTGCCTTGTTCGGGTACAACGCGGCCAGCCCCGTCCTGTTCTCCAATGAGGTGAAGGCTGCCCTCGGTGCCCAGTTGACCGCCGACGACAAGGAGTGGGCGTTCGACCCCATCGACCACGAAGCGGTGGACCTCGACGGTGTGCACGAGGGCCTGACGGAGGACTCCCCGGTCGTGGTGTGGGTGCCCGAGGCCGGGGACGAGGCACATTGGGTGCTCGCCCACCTCGACTCTGTGGGCGAGGTGGGCCGCACCGCGTACGGCATCAGCGCCAAGGTGACACGGCTGGCGCTGGACGTGGACGAGGATCAGTTCACAGGGGTGTCCACCCGCGAGACGGTGCTCCTGCTCCGGGCGGAGCCGCTGACGCCGGCCGAGGTGCCCATCGTCGCGCCGGTGGCCGGTGCCACGATCGAGCTCGATGCCCCGGTACCGATCCCGGATGTCCTGCCCCGACGCATCCTGTTGCGTGGGCCGGCCGTCCCGACGGACCCGACGGTGGAGGGAGAGACCGCCCAGGTCACGGGGGAGGAGGTCCTCGTCATCGCGGTCGACGGCCCGACCCTGGTGCTCGAGGCCCCGCTCGGCTGGGCCTACGAGCGGGCGACCCTCGAGATCTGGGGCAACGTGGCCACGGGCACGCACGGCGAGTCCGTGGTCGACGAGGTGCTCGGCAGCGGCGACGCCGCCACGACCCACCAGCGGTTCACCCTTCGCCGGGCGCCGCTCACCCACACGCAGGCGCCCACACCGTCGGGTGGGGTGTCCACCCTGCGCGTGTTCGTCAACGACATCGAGTGGACCGAGGTGCCGACCCTGTTCGGCCGCGGCCCGCGCGACCGGGTGTTCGGCACCACCACGACCGACGACGGCGCGACGGTGGTCCAGTTCGGGGATGGTGTCGCCGGCGCCCGGCCGCCGACCGGGCGCGACAACATCCGCGCGCGCTACCGGACCGGTACCGGCCTCGCCGGGTTGGCTGACGCCGACCAGCTCTCGCTGCTCATGACCCGGCCGTTGGGGTTGAAGGCCGTGCGCAACCCGTTCTCCGCCACCGGCGCCCAGGACCCGGAGGCGGCCGAGGACGCCGCCGACAACGCTCCCCGCACGGTCCTCACCCTCGACCGGGTCGTGTCCCTGCGCGACGTCGCCGACTTCGCCCGCGGCTTCGGCGACATCGGCAAGACGGCCGCCGTGTGGACGTGGGACGGACAGTCCCGTGGGGTGGCGCTCACCGTCGGCCGCATCGGGGGCGCGGCCATCGACCCGGCCGACCCCCTGGTGATCAACGTGACCGACGCCCTGCGCGCGGCGGGCAACGCGCGGGTCCCCCTCGTCGTCCTGCCGGCCGAGGTCGGTCAGGCCACGATCGAGGCCCAGCTGGTGCTGGCGCCGGGATTCGTCGTTCAACCGGTCCTGGACGCCGCCCGCGCCGCTCTGCTCGACCACTTCTCCTTCGCGCGACGCGATTTCGGTCAGGCGATCGCGTTGAGCGAGGTGGACCTGGTGCTGCACGCCGTGCGGGGCGTCACCGGGGTGTTCGTGACGCGCCTGCACCGAACCGGCGAGGACGGTGTTCGGCACACGCTGCTGCCCGCCCGCGCCCTGGTGCCGGGCGCACCGCCGCCGGCGGAGGGGGCCGAGGTGCTCACCGTCGATCCCGAGACGCTCGACCTGCAGGTGGCGCCATGACCATCGACCGGGACGCCCTGTACGCCCTGCTGCCGGCCCTGTACCGGCTCCGCGACGAGCAACAGGGGGACGAGCAGCACGGAGGACCGCTGCGCCAGTTCCTCGAGGTGCTGACGGACGAACTGGCGGTGGTCGCCGACGGTGTCGACCAGCTGTACGACGACCTGTTCGTCGAGACGGCAGCACCGTGGGTGCTTCCCTACCTCGCCGAGCTCATCGGCCTGCGCGGCCTGCCGTCGCGGGAGGACGCGGGGCTCGGCCGACGCGCGGAGGTCGCCAACACCATCGGTTACCGGCGTCGGAAGGGCACCGCCGCCGTCCTGGAGCAGGTGGCGCGCGACGTCACGGGCTGGCCGGCCCGCGCCGTGGAGTACTTCGAGCTCCTGGCCGCCACCCAGCACGTCAACCACGTCCGGCTCGCCAACCAGGCGTTCGCCCCGATCCGGGACGCGCACCGGATGGAGGACGTCGGGTCGCCGTTCGAGCGGCTGGCGGGGCGCCCCGACCTCACCCACACCCTCGACGTCCGCCGGATCGGGAGCCGGCGCGGCCGGTACAACATCCCCAACGTGGGGATCGTCAGCTGGCGGCTCCGGGCCTACCCATTGACCGCCAGCCCGGTCGTGCCTGTGGAACCGCCCGACCAGACCCGCTTCCACCTGCACCCGCTGGGCATCGCCGCGCCGCTGTTCGTCCTCCCCGTGACCGAGGACGAGATGACCCACCTCGCCGAGCCGGTGAACGTACCGCACCCCCTCGGACGTCGGGAGTTCGCCGAGTCCGTCGCCACGTTCTACGGCCCGGGGCTGAGCCTCAACCTGCCGGGCGTGGACGTCGGCGCGGTCGACGTCTGCGACCTCTCCGACACCGTCGACGGCGGCGGCAACCCGACCTGGGCGCACACCCCGCGCGCGGCGGGACGCGTCGCGATCGACCCCGTTCTCGGCCGGGTCGCCTTCGGGGACGCCCAGACGGAGCCCCCGCTGGCGTCCTTCCGCCACGGCTTCGGAGCCGACCTCGGGGGCGGGGAGTACCAGCGGTCGCAGGCGTTCACCGAGCTGCCCCAGGTCGTCGTGGTCTCCCAGCAGGCCCCGGCCGGCGTCGCCACCCTGGAAGCCGGGCTGGCCCTGCTGGCAGGCGACGGGGCGGTCGAGGTGGCCGACAGCGGGCGCTATGGCCCGGTCGCCGACCAGACCGTGGACGGACGCCGCCTCGGGGTGCGTGCCCGTGACCACAGCCGACCGCTCGTGCGCCTCGACAGCGACTGGGTGCTCGACGGGGACGGCGAGGGCGAGGTCACGCTGATCGGTCTGGTCATCGCGGGCGGGGTCATCCGGACCCGAAACCTGCGCTCGCTGCGGCTGTTGCATTGCACGCTCGTCCCGGGCATCGACCTGAAGCCCGACGGCGCCCCGGCCCAGCCGGGGGCTCCGAGCCTGGTCGTCGAGTCGGGAGTGACGACCGTGACCATCGAGCGGTGCATCCTCGGGGGCGTCCGCGCCCACGTGGACGCCGACGTCACCGTCACCGATTCCATCGTGGACGCCGGGGTGGCGGGCGTGGCCTACGCCGCCGACACCGGCGACGCCGACGGCGGTGGCCGGCTCGTGCTGCAGGCGTGCACGGTGCTCGGCAAGGTCCACGCGCGCGTGCTGGAGTTGGTGTCCAACTCGATCCTGCTGGCCGACGTCACGGCGTCCGACAACCCCGCCGACTGGCCGGGCCCGGTGCTCGCCGACCGGCGGCAGGAGGGCTGCGTCCGGTTCAGCTACGTGCCGCCGGGCTCGCGGACGCCGCGTCGTCACCGGTGCCAGCCGACGGTCGAGGCGGACGCGGCCCGGGTCAGGCCGGTGCTGACCTCGACCCGCTACCCCGACCCCGCCTACGGGCAACTCGACCGCCGGACACCGGACGAGATAGCGCGCGGCGCCGACGACGAGTCGGAGATGGGCGCATTCCACCACCTGTTCACCCCCCAGCGTGCGGCCTACCTCGCGGCACGCCTCGACGACTACTTGCGCTTCGGCCTCGAAGCCGGGTTCTTCTTCGCATCATGAGCGGCCGGAAGGGGTCACGATGAAGGGCGATTTCAGCCGTCGCACGTTCGACGCCACCAAGCACTACAGCGCGGTGCTCGTGGAGCAGGGCCGGGTCATCACCGACGCGGACTCCGAGGAGGAGCACCGCATCCTTGCCCACCGACGGGAACGCGGCGTGGCCGACGTCATCGGGCCCAGCGGCGGTCCGCTCCCGGACGCCGGGTTCGGGCTGACCACGGTCGGGACGGAACTCCAGATCGGTGAGGGACCCTACTACGTCGGCGGCACCCTCCTGGAGAACGAGGCCGACGTCACCCTCACCGCCCAGCCCGACCGCTACGACGTGCCGTGGCCGCCGCCCGCGGGACGCCACGCGATCGTGGTCGAGCACTGGCCACGGCTGGTCACGGCCCTGGACGACCCGTCGATCCGCGAGGTCGCGCTCGGCGGGCCGACCACCTCGTCGCGCGAGCGGGTGGTCTGGCAGGTGTCGGCGCTCCCGGTCGCCGCCACCTGGGTGTGCAGCGATCCGCTGCCGGACGCCGAGGTGACCACGGGCACCATGGCCGCCCGCGTCGAGCCAGACGCCCTCGTCCCGACGCCGTGCCTCATCCCGCCCCAGGCCGGCTACACAGGGTTGGAGAACCAGTTCTACCGGGTCGAGGTGTTCGACTCGGGCGACGCGTACGACCTGGTCGCCGCGCCCGACACCGTGGCGGTCACGGGGTTCCCCGCTGGCCAGCCGAACGCGATGGTCGTGGCCGCCGTCGGGACGCTGGCAGTCGGCGACGCCGTCGAGGTGTACAGGACCGGCCTCGGCGCCGACCCCGTCGAGTCGGCGTTCGCGCACGTCACGGGCGTGGACGCGCCGACGTCGACCCTCACCCTGTCGGTGGCGCTGCCCGCCTTCGGGCCCACGGACGCCCCTCACCTGCGCCGGGTCGGGGCCTCGTTCGTCGTGTCCCGCGACAACGGGTCGGTCGTGACCGGCATCGAGGCCATCGAGGGTGACGAGGTGACGGTGCACGACCTCGGGCCCGACGACGTCCTCGGCTTCGCGGTCGGGCAACTCGTCGAGCTCAGCGACGACCGGGTCGAGCTCGAGGGACTCCCTCGGCAGCTTCGGCAGGTCGCCGACATCGACACGGTCCGCCGTGTGGTGGTGCTGCGCACGCCGCCCGACCCGCTGGACGCCGGTGCCACCGGCGTCGACCCCGCCCGGCACCCCAAGCTGCGCCGGTGGGACGCCGTGGGTGGCGTCCGGTTCCTGCCGGACGGAACGGGCTGGATCCACCTCGAGAACGGCAACCAGGTCCGCTTCCTGGCGGGCCACTACCGCAGCGGCGACTCCTGGACATTTCCGGCCCGCGCGGCGACCGTCGACGCGGCATCCGGCACCATCGCGTGGCCGGACGACGGTGGTGCGCCGGCCCTGCTGCCCCCGCAGGGGATCGAGCGGCAGCGCGCGGTGCTCGGCCGGGTCGACGTCGCTGCCGACGGGACCCTCACCGATCTGGTCGACTGCCGCCGCCTCTTCCCGCCGCTTACCGCACTGCGCACGTTGCTCTACGTCGGCGGCGACGGTCAGGAGGGGTCGCCGGGCGACGCGTCCGGCGGGTTCATCCCCCTGGCCGCGCGGCTGGCGGTGCGGGTGGCCAACGGTGGGCTGCCGGTGGCTGGCGCGCAAGTGCGGTTCGTGATCGGGAGCGGCGCGGGACGTCTCGAGGGCGGCCCCGGTGGAGCGTCGGTCGACGCCACCACGGACGCCAACGGCTTGGCCAGCGTCCAGTGGGACATCGGCACCGCCGACGAGCACCAGACGTGCGTGGCCCTCCTGCTGTCCGCGGCGGGGATCCCGATCGCGCACCAGGTCGTGCGGTTCCACGCCACGATCGATGCCGACACCGGCGGACGCCGTGGGTGCTGCTGGTCGGTGGGTCCCGAGGGTGACTATTCGACGATTGGCGAGGCGGTCGCCGACCTGCTCGAGCGCGGCGTCCGCGACCTCTGCCTGTGCCTGATGTCGGGGGACCACGAGTTCGAGGGCGGCCCGATGGAGTGGCCGGACAAGGGCGGGAACGCGCACCTGTCGATCCACGGCTGCGGTCGGGGGACCCGGGTCAGGGTCAAGGAGCCATGGGTTCTGACCGGGTGGGCAACGTTCCGGTTGCGGGACGTCGACCTGTACCTCGGCGAGGAATCGAGGGTCGCGCTCGACGGTGTCGCGGACGTGGAGCTGTCGGGCTGCCACGTGTTCGGCCTGGTGCCGGAGGGCAGCCTGGTCGGCGTCCAGGGTTTCTCCCGGTTGTCGGTGACGGGGTGTTTGCTGGTCGCCCGGCGCCGCGAGGGGTTCGAGGTGCTGCGGCGCCTCTTCGACGGTCTCGGACCGCTGGAGCAGGTGTGGAAGCAGGACGACGAACTGGAACTGCGCCGAGCCCTGGCTGAGACGGCCACCGAGCTGGTCGGACTCGACCGGAACGACCGTACCCGCCTGATCCGCGACCTGCGCGTCCGGGTCCAGCGGGCTCCGGGTGATGTCTGGTCGCGGGGGGAGATCGAGGCCGCGACCCGGCTGGCAGGGGCGGTGCAGGCCGCCGCCGGCGTCGCAGACATCGCTGCAGCGGTAAACGCCCTCGGCCGGTCGGCCACCGTGGCCCGGGGCGGCGTGGCGCTGGAGGTGGGCCCGGCGCCGTCGGGTGAGCTCGGCGAGCCCGCACCCCGCGTGTCGGTCCTGCTGGGCGACAGCATCGTGCTCGGGACCGTCGCCTTCTACGGTCACGGCGACCTGAACGCCACCGTCGACCAGGAGACGCTGAAGCTCCTCGACGCGTTCGTGACGGACAACGTGCAGGTGCGTGGGTCCGGCGGCGACGTGCACGTGCGCGACAACCGGCTGGGCCGGCTGCGGCTCGGAGTCGAGATGCTGAAGGCTCTCGACGCCCTGGTGAACCAGCCGAGCCCGCTGCGGTGGGCCTACGGAACGTTCCACCTCGTCGACAACGTGATCGACGACGTGGTCAGCGAGGTGCTGGCGTCGCACCTGGTGCTGACCGGGAACGACTTCACCCTCGACTGCCTGCCCCCGGCGGTCCTGCCCCCCGGCGGGCGGGTCGCGCACGTGATCGGCGACTCGGCCGTCTACACCGCCAACCACGGGGAGCTACTTCCCACGGGTGCGGCGGTCTCGATCTTCGATGCCACCCGGACGCGTGCTGCAGGAGTGAACCTGGACGTGCAGGTGGTGTAGCCGCGATCGAGCATCCGGCCTGGGTCAGTTGCGCAGCGGCTTGTTCGTCGCCAGGAAGTGACGCACGCGCGCGTGGTTGTTCGGCAGGGCGAGCAGGTCGATGGCCGCGTCGACCTCGCGGGGCAGCAGTTTCGTCCTCGGACGCCGTGGCCCCGGCCCGATCACCGGCGTCCACCCGGCCTCGACGAGCCCGAGCGCGACCGCCTTGGCCTCGGCCAGCACCCGTCGCGCGGACGTGACCACCTCGTCGGACCCTGATGTTCGGCGCGAGTCCGCCTCGAAGATGGGGAAGTGGCCCTACTCCGGCGAAGGTGTCTGCTGGGGGTGGTGAGGCTGGTGAGGGTAGGTACGCGACGTACGTGCGGGTGGTCGGTGGTGGCCTTCCGACGCTCGGCAAGCGGTGACC
>JBDIAS010000030.1:0-26727 GCA_039812465.1 Austwickia sp.
GGGCGTCGGCCCTCGCGTCAGGGGACGTCCGTCACCTCGCAGATCGATCGGTAACTGTCGCGGGAGTAGTACCAGTGTTGCGGGTTGTTCGACGGGACGCCGCCGGTGACCAGCCGCCCGGCCCGCGCCCCGGCGGGTGCCGCCGTCGTGTATTCGCGGTAGTAGCCGCTCTGCTTCGCCGGCAACAGGCCCTCCTTGTTCAGGTAGGTCTCCCCGTCCACCTCCGGCACCGGAAAGGTCCCGCGGGAGCGGACGAGCGCGACCGTGGCCAGCACCCCGTCGGGCAGCGTGGCGAGCGAGCAGGTGGGCGGCGCGTTCGGGTCCCTGGTGGCGCTCTCCTCGCCGCGGTTCAGCCACCCCAGGATCGGGATCGGCTCGGCGCGGGTCGTCGCGGTCGACGTCGGGGACTCCGTGGCGGACTGACTCGACGTCTCGCGGGGCCGCGCCGTACCCACCAGCACCAGCACCAGCGCCGCGACCAGGACGCCGAGCAGCGGCCAGGAGGTTTTGCCGGTGAAGAGGCGCTTCACGGCAGGTACCCCGTGCGCGCCGCCGACCGCGTGGCGGCCAGATCCGAGCAGGTCACGCTCTCCACCGTAGCGACCGGACCCTCTCCCGGCGAGCGACGCGGCGGAGGGGCCACGGTGGAGGGGTCACGGGCACGGCGGAGGGGGCCAGGCGGCGGGTCCCAGGCGGCGGGGTCAGAGAGGGGGAGGCGAAAGGCAGGGCTGCGGGTCAGGTGGTCCGCAGGTAGTCCCGGACCAGCTGCGGCGCCAGGCCGATGTACGTGGCCGGCGTGAGCGCGAGCAACCGGTCCCGCTCCGCGTCGGGCAGGGACAGCGAGAGCACGAACGCGCGCAGGTCCTCTCCCGTCACCTTGCGGCCGCGGGTCAGCTCCTTCAACCGCTCGTACGGATTGTCCATGTCGGGCACGCCCCGCGCGGCGAGCGCCCGCATCACCGACTGCACCGGCTCGCCGAGCACCTCCCAGTTGTCGTAGAGGGCGTCGGCCATCACGGCGGGCACGGCGTCGAGACCGGTCAGACCGCGGGCCACGTTGTCCAGGGCCAGCAGGCTGTGTCCCAGCGCGGTGCCGATGTTGCGCTGCATCGAGGAATCGGTGAGGTCGCGCTGCAGGCGCGAGGTCACCAGGGTGCTCGCCAGCACGTCGAGGAGCGCGTTGCTGACCTCGAGGTTGGCCTCCGCGTTCTCGAAGCGGATCGGGTTCACCTTGTGCGGCATCGTGGAGGAGCCGACCGTGCCCTGGCCGCGGACCTGCGCGAAGTAGCCCATCGAGATGTAGGTCCAGACGTCGGTGCACAGGTTGTGCACCACCCGGTTGAACCTGGCGACATCGGAGTAGAGCTCCGCCTGCCAGTCGTGGCTCTCGATCTGGGTGGTCAGGGGGTTCCAGACCAGGCCGAGGACGTCCTCCACGAACGCGCGCGACAACTCCGGCCAGTTGGCGCCGGGCACCGCCAGCACGTGCGCCCCGAAGGTCCCGGTGGCGCCGTTGATCTTGCCGAGGTACTCCTGGGCGCCGACGCGGCGCAGCTGTCGGGCGAGCCGGTGCGCGAAGACCGCGATCTCCTTGCCGAGCGTGGTCGGCGTCGCGGGCTGCCCGTGCGTGTGGGCCAGCAGCGGCACCTCGGCCAGGTCGCGCCCCAGCTGCGCGACCTGCTCGACGAGGGCGGCGGCCTTGGGTGCCCAGACCTCGCGGATGGCGCCGGAGACCATCAGCGCGTACGACAGGTTGTTGACGTCCTCGCTCGTGCAGCAGAAGTGGATGAGCTCGGTCAGACCCGGCTCGTCGGGCGCGATCTGGGCGAGGCGGCGCTTGAGGAAATACTCGACCGCCTTGACGTCGTGCACGGTCTCGCGCTCGATCTGCCCCAGCTCGGCGACCTCGTCTGGGCCGAAATCAGTCACGACCTGACGCAGCGCGGACTGCTCGGCCTCTGTGAGCGACCGGACGCCCGGCACCACCTGCGCCGCCGTCAGGTGGATCAGCCACTCGACCTCCACCCGAATCCGCTCGCGGTTGAGCGCGGCCTCCGACAGGTGATCCACCAGGGGCGCGACGACCGCGCGGTAGCGGCCGTCCAGCGCGCCGAGAGCGATGGGGGGTGAGGCGTCGGCGAGGGAACCCATACGGCGTATCCAACCAGAGCCCGATCGCGCGCCAGCTCGCGGCTCAGGGCGTCAACGCCCCGCCCGTGGGCGGGAAGTGTCCGCGAAAGTGCTGGTCGTTGTCGTCACCTGCCGCCCGTGGGCGGGAAATGTACGCCAGCCGACCGGCAGGTTCAGCGGTGGGCGAGCACTCCGACCACGTAGTCCACCACTCCGTCGGCCGCGCCCTCGACCTGCTCCAGGCACCGGTCGAAGTCGGCCGCCCCGCCGTAATACGGGTCGTCCACGTCCAAGGTCCCGGCCGCGACTGCCTCGGGGTCGAACTCACGCAGCAGGGTCAGCTCGACGTCCGCGCCCGAACCGGGCGGGCCCACCGAGTAGCCCTCCGCCTGCGCCTCCCGCCGGAGCCAGCGCAGGTGCCCCACGTCGGCGGCGAGCACCAGGTCGTGATGCGCGAACCACGAGACGTCGTACGAGCGGGCGACGTGCGGCCGCGCGGAACCGTACCCGCCCTTGGTCAGAGCCGTGACCGTGCGCCGGTCGGCCGGCCCGCCGACGTGCCACGCCCCGGTCCCGGCGCTGTCCACGACCACGTCCTCGTCGCTCAGGCCCGCGTGCGCGAACCGGGAGCGCAGGACGCTCTCGCCCATGGGGGAGCGGCAGATGTTGCCGGAGCAGACGACGCAGATGCGGTACGGGTCGGTCACTGCGTCTCCGTGCGGGTCCGCTCCGCGAGGTCGGCCACGTTGACGGCGAGCTCCAGGAACACCCTCGCCAACGCGATCTTGAGCAGCGCGTCGAAGAGCGCCGTCACCACGCCAAGGAAGACCTCCCCGCCGCTCGGCCCGTAGGGGCCGGCGCCCGCGAGCGTGACAAGAACGTAGAGCACCTGGAACACGCCCCAGGCCACGACCAGCCAGAACAGGAGCGGGGCGATCGCGTGGGTGGCCTTGCGGGCGAAGCTGAAGTCGAACATGGCCCGCATCCCGCCGCGCGCCCGCTCCGACGGACCGCGGGAGGAGCCGCGCGAGCCGCCTGCAGATCCGCTGGACCCGCTGGACCCGCCGCCGCGGCCGTAACCGCCGGTCGGCCCGCTGGCGTAGCGGGCGCCCTGCGCGGACGGGGACACCGGCAGGGGGCCGGACTGCGGGTAGCTCTGCGGCGGGACGCCCGGGTAGCCGCCCGGGTAGCCGCCCGGGACGTCGCCACGCCCGTAGGCCGCCGCGTACCCGCTCGGCCCGCCGCCGGGCTGCCCGTACGCACCCGGCTGGGCCGCCGACCCGTACCCCGGGGGGGTGTAGCCGCCCTGACCGTACGCGGCCGGGTAGCCGTGTTGGCCGAAGCCGTGTGGGCCCTGGGGTGGCCCGTACCCCGACGGCCCGTACCTCTGCTCTTCGTACCCCTGCCCTTCGTACCCCGTCTCTCCGTCGCCAGGTTGACCGTACGGCGTCTCCCCGTACCCCGTCTGGCCGTAACGCTGCTGGTCGAAGGCCTGCTCGCCCTGGCCCGCCGCGGGGTAGGCCGCCTGGTCGTAACCCTGCGGCCCGCTCGGGGAGGCCAACTGCGGGGACGCCTCGGGGGAGACGTACATGGTCTGCGCCTGACCGGTGCTGTCCGCGTCCTCGCCGGAGGCGTACGTGCTCGCGTCGTCGCCGGAGGTGTACGTGCTCGCGTCGTCGCCGGAGGTGTACGTGCTCGCGTCGTCGCCGGAGGTGTACGTGCCCGCGTCGGCGTCCTCGGCGGCCGGGAACGCCGTCGTGGGGGCGTCCTCGCGGCCCGGCTCATGCGCGTCGTCGGAGGACGCGGCCGGCTCGTCGTCGCCGGAGCGCTCAGAATCGCCGAGGCCCAGCCGCAGCGGACCCGTGTCGTGCTGTCCGGGGGCGCCCCACCCGCCGGAATCGCCCTGCTCGTAGGCGTCCTGCGGCTGCTCGCCCCAACCGGGCGCCACCTCGCCGACCTGGTCGAAGACGTCGTCCCTCCGCTGCTCCGGGTGCCCCAGGTTCCCCTCCGGCCGCCGCTGCGAATCGTCCGGGGACGGCGTGGTGCTGGACATGGTCGGGGTCCTCCGTCGGTCGTGAAACGTGCTCTTCCACTCTCCCACACAGTGTCCGGCGCACCGTCGCGCCGCGCGCCGCCGACGCGGTACGGCCCCTGGCGGGAGCGCCTGTGGCCTATGCGAGTATTTCTGGGGGACATAAGCATTCGTGTCACGGGCCGGTCAGGCCCGGCGCCGCTGTGACCCCCGCCGAAGAGGGCGCGCCCGCGGTGTCATCCCGGCGGGCGCGCGGAAGGAGTCACCGTGCCGCTGCGTCCCGTGCTGCCCGCGTTCGACCCGGCCGATGGGCCCGGCGAGGCCCACCGGCGATCCGTTCACCCCGCCCTGTCGCGTCACCCCGCCGTGTTGCGTCACCCCGCCCTGTCGCGACGTCGCGCGACGGGTGACTCCGGGCGGCGAGGTCGGCGCGCGGCCTGGGGCGGCGGCCTCGCGGTCGGGCTGGCGGCCGGGCTTGTCGCAGGATTGGTCACGGCGCCCGCGGCTCCGGCGGCGCAGGCAGGTCCGTTCGCGGCCGTGACACCGGCACAAGCGCCAGTCCAGGCATCAGCCCAGACGCAGTCGCTGGAGCGGACGCAGACCGGGGAGGCGGGCAGCGCGTCGTTCGTGGCCGCGGCCCGGCGGCAGGCCGCCTCGGGCGTCCCGTCGGATCGGGCGCTCGCCGGGGCGAGCCGGACGGTCCTGACCCCGGCCGCGCTCAGCGGCCAGAGCCCCGCCTGGAGCGCCGGCGCCTGCACCGCGGAGGTGGGGCATGAGGTGGACGCGCTGCGTCGCCAGGGCTCCCGGGTCAGGGCCGAGTGCTCCCTGGTGCAGGTCCCGCTGGACTGGGCGGCCCCCGCGCTCGGGTCGGTGACCGTGCATGCCGTCAGAATCCCGCGGGTGCGCGCCGCGCAGGACGCTCGGCCCACGCGGACCCTCTTCGTCAACCCCGGCGGGCCGGGGGCGGCGGCGGGCGCGTACGCCGTCGACCTCGCCGAGGCGGAACCGGACCTGCGCGCTCTCTACGACATCGTGGCGCTCGACCCCCGCGGCGCCGGCGGCTCCACGCCCCTGGACTGCCCGGTAATCCAGGACAGCCTCGCGGACTACCGCAGGCCCTCGGCCGCCGCGATCGCCGACCAGCAGCGCGCTGCGCGGGCGACCGTGGCCGGGTGCGTGACCCGGGCCGGCTGGTACCTCCCCTACATCTCCACCGCGCAGACGATCGCAGACCACGAGTACGTCCGGTCGCGTCTGGGCGCGTCGGTCGTCGATTGGTACGTGGTCTCGGCGGGCACGTGGCTCGCGGCGCACTACGCGCAGGCGTACCCCCGGCGCACCGGCCGCGTGGTCCTCGACTCCGCGGTGAGCCTCACCCAGACCTGGGACCAGAGTTTCTCCCTCCAGCCGCGCGGGTTCCAGCGACGCTTCGAGCAGCAGTTCCTGCCGTGGGCGGCGCGCCACCCCGAGTACGGGCTCGGCTCAAGCGTGTCGGCCGTCCGGGCCTCGTACGAGCGGGTGCGCACCGCGGCGGCGCGCAACCGCTATTCGGCGACGAAGCCCCGCGACGTCGACAACCTCATCGTGAACAGCCTCTACTCCGACGACGACTTCCCCGCGCTGGCCTCCGAGCTGGCGGGCCTGCTCGACCTGGCGGGTGGCGTCGTCGCGCCGCCGGCCCTGCCGCCCGCCGTGTCTCCTGGCCTGCCGCCTGCCGTACCGTCTGCCGCACCGCCTGATGTGTCGCCTGGTGCGCCGCCTGGCTCGTCATCGCAAGGTGTGCGGAGCACAGACCGTGAGATCGCGCGCCGCTCCGCCGACGACGCCCACCTCACGGGTATCCGACCGAACGCCTCGCGGGTCGGCGATGCCGCCGAGAACACCGTCTTCATGGCCGTGCAGTGCAACGACACGGCGAGCCCGCGGGACGAACCGACGCAGGTGACGGCGGGGATGAGCTTGGGCGCTGCGTACCCGCTCGTGGGCTGGACCTGGGTGGCCAACTGGTGCACGTACTGGCCGTACGACACTCCCGCGCTGAAGCCGCCGACCGGCGCGGGCGTCGACTCGATGCTGCTCGTCCAGCAGGAGCTGGATCCCGCCACGCCCTGGGAGGGCGCGTCGCTGACCGACCGGCGGCTGCCGCCCGTGCGGCTGCTGACGGTGGACAACGCCGGAGGCCACGGAGCGTTCGCCCGCCGCAACGCGTGCGTCGAGGGTGCGGTGACCTCGTACCTGCTCACCGGCGCCCTGCCGGCCGTCGGCACCGTCTGCCCGGGCACCCCCCTGCCGGGGGACAAGCGGGTGTTCGAGGTGGGCCTGCGCGCGCCGGTCCACCGGATCGCGGCCGCCGCCCCGATCGTCCCGGCCCGCTCGGCCGCCGAGTCGCTGGCCCGGGACCGCGCGCGGGCCGCGATGTTCACGCCGGTCCGCTGAGGCGACGGGGTCGATTCATACGGGCGTTACGGCGCCAGGGCGTGTGCATAGGGAAAGCGAGGCGAGACCATTCGTACGAGGTGAGCGGGGCTGGGGCGTGTGAGGAAACGTACGGGCGGAGCGGGGCTGGGGAGTGACGACGCGTACGGGCTCAGCGGGGTTGGGGCTTGTGGTAAGGCTCCTCGGGTCCCAACCGGAGCACCTGGTCGGCTCCCTCCAGCCCCTCCAGCCGATGGGTGACCAGCACGATCGAGCGGCCGGTGCTCGCCTCGCGCAGGTCGCGGAGCACGGCGAGGGCGGTGGGGTGGTCCAGGTGCGCGACCGGCTCGTCCAGGAGGAGCACCGGGCGGCGGGACAGCATCGCCCGGGCGATCGCGAGGCGGGCGCGCTCGCCGCCCGAGACGCCCTGGCCGTCGGCGCCGAGCGGCGTGTCCAGGCTGTCGGGGAGGCCGGCCAGCCAGTGGCCAAGCCCCGCCAGGCGCAGCGCGGTCACGATGTCGTCGTCGGGGCAGCCGGGGCGGGCTAGCCGCAGGTTCTCCCGCAGGGTCGAGGAGAAGACGTGCGGCTCGTCGTCGACGACGGCCAGCGCGGCCCGGACATCGTCCAGGGGGAGGGTCCGCACGTCGGTGCCGTCGACCTCGTACCGTCCGGCGCACGGATCCAGGTGCCGCGCCAGCACGGCGAGCATCGTGGATTTGCCGCAGCCGTTCGGTCCGACCACGCCGATGACGCGCCCGGGGGTGACCTGCAGGTCCAGCGGTCCGACCGCGGTCCGGTCCTCGTCCCAGGCGGCACAGGCGCCGCGTAGCTCCAGCGTGGGCGCCCGGTCCACCGCCCCGATGCTGCCAGCGCCGCTGCCGGGGTCGGCGCTGCTGCCGGGGTCGGCGCTGCTGCCGGGGTCGGCGCTGCTGCCAGGGTCGGTGCCGCGGCCGGGGTCGGCGCCGCTGCTGCCGGGGTCGGTCACCGCAGGCGGGGCGGACAGCAGCGCGGTCAGCCGACGGCCGGCGCTGCGGGCCCGGGCGAGCGCCCCCACGGCGTCGGGCACGCCCGAGACGACCTCGCCCAACGCCACGGGCAGGAGCAGCAGCAGCGCGGCGAGCGGCGTGGGCAGCCCGTCGGCCACCCAGGGCGCGACCACGGCGGCCATCGCCAGCGTGTGAGCGAGCGTCACGAGCGGCATGCCGAAGACGCCGACAGCCCGCCCGTACGACTGCCGCGCGATCGCCCGGGACAGCTCCCCCTGCGCGTCGTCGAGCCAGCCGAGCGCCTCCCGGGAGGCCCCGACCGCCGCCAGCTCCAGGCGGTGGTCGGCCAGCAGGGCGGTCAAGGCGCCGACGCGCCCCCGCGCCGTGACGAGCGCGGCCTGCCCGGAACGTTCGAGCCGGTAGCCGACCGCCCCCACGAGCAGCGACCACAGCACGGTCGAGCCGATCACCGGCGCCGCCGGGACCAGGATGGCGGCCGCGACCACGGCCGCGAGCAGCCCCGTCACCGCCAGCGCCACGAGCGGGGTCACCACCCGCACCTGGGCGGACGCGATGTCGTCCAGGTCGTCCACGACCCCGGCGAGCACGTCGCCGCGGGCCCGCCGTCCGAGGCGAGCGGGGGTCAGGGGGATGAGCGCGTCGTACGTGCGGGCGCGCTCCTCGGCGAGGAACGACAGCGCGGCGTCGTGGCTGCGCACCCGCTCCACGTAGCGCAGCGCCGGCCGGGCGATCCCGAACGCCCGCACCAGGACGATCGCGACCAGCAGCGTAAGGATCGGCGGCTCGAAGGAGGCCGCGACAATCAGCCAGCCGGAGGTCGCCGTGAGCGCGACCCCGCACGCCATCGCGAGGCCCCCGACGACCGCGGCGGGCAGGATGCCGGGCACGAGGCGCGGTCGGCCGCTCACCCGCGTCGGCTGGCCGCGGGAAGGCGCCGGACGGCGGCTCACGCGTCCACGCTCGCCAGGTCGAGGCGCAGGTCAGCATGCCGCGACAGGGAGTCCCGGTGGGTCACGGCCACGACGGCGCGGTCCTTCGCGAGGCGAACCACTAGGTCGTCGACCAGCGCCTCCGTGCGGGGGTCCAGGTGCGCGGTCGGCTCGTCGAAGAGCACCAGCCGCGCCGGCGACAGCGCCGCCCGGGCGATCGCCAGGCGGGCCCGCTGCCCCGCGGACAGTCCGAACCCGTCGTCGCCGAGCATGGTGTCGAGCCCGGCGGGCAGCGAGCGGACGAGGTCGGTGAGCCCGACGTCGGCGATGACCCGGAAGAGGTGTCCCTCGCTCGGCGCCTGGCCGCGCTCGTCGGAGGTCCCGAGCAGCAGGTTCTCGCGCAGCGTGAGCGGTGCGAGGAAGGGTCGCTGGGTCACCAGGTGGGCCGGCGGCGCCTCGACCTCCCCTCGGTCCGGCGCCCGCAGGCCCGCCAGCAGGTCCAGCAGCGTGGTCTTGCCCGCCCCGGACGGCCCGGTGACGACCGTGAGCCCGGGGGAGGGCAGCACGGCGGAGAACCCGTCCAGCACCGGGGGCGTGCCTTCCCCGTAGCCGAAGGTCAGGCCGCTCACCCGTACCGGTCCGTCCCGTCCCGCACCCGCCGCCCGACCGCCGGATTCCGCACGCGCCTGGTCGCCCTCACGAGCCTCGTCGCCGTCATGGGCACCGGCCTCTTCGCGTGCGACGGCGTACAGTTTGGAGTTCAGGCCCTCACGGGCGTCGGTGTCTTCATGTATGTCGTCGAGTGCGTGGATCACGTCCTGCAGCGCCTGCGCGCCGTCCGCGGCGGCGTGGAACTCGGCGCCGACGCGGCGGATGGGCCAGTACGCCTCCGGGGCCAGCAGGATCAGGGGCAGGCCGGGCCACAGCTCCATGCGGCCCTGGGCCAGCGCGATGCCGACCCACACGGCGACCAGCGCGACGGAGATCGTGGCCAGCAGCTCCAGCGCCGCCGAGCTGACGAACGCCAGGCGCAACGTCCCGACGGTCGCCTCGCGGTGCTGGTGGCTCACGTCGCGGATCGTCTGCGTCTGGGTGCGGGCACGCCCGTACGTCACCAGCGTCGGCAGGCCGCGCATCACGTCCAGGAAGTGCCCGGACAGCCGCGACAACGTGCCCCAGCGGCGGCGGGTCGCTTCCCCGGTCGAGGCCCCGATCAACGCCGCGAAGAGAGGCAGGAGCGGGACGGTCAGGATCGGGAAGAGCCCCGTGATCGGGTCCAGCGCCAGCATCGCCACGATGGCGGCCGGCGGGAGGACGGCCGCGTTGACGAGGGCGGGAAGGTAGCGGGCGACGTACGGCTCCAGGCTGGTCGCTCCCTGGTTCGCGAGGGTGACCAGCCGCGCCGGCTCGGAACGTGACGCGCCGCGACGCGCCAGCAGCTCGGCGAGCACCCGGCGGCGGACGGCGCCGGACACGGCCGCGCCCGCCCGCGCCGCCCAGACCTCGGTGAGCCCCGCGGCGATCGCGCGGATCGCGAACGCCGCGCCGCAGGCCACGGCCGGCGCCGCCCACGGCTGCCCCCGGACCACCGCGACCAGGAGCGCCGCCAGCGCGAAGGCCTGCCCGATCGTCGCCAGGCCCTGCACGACCCCGAACGCACCCAACACGGCAACGCTGCGCCTGGTCTCCGGGACGAGTCGCAGCATCGCGGTGTCGAAGGGTTTCAAGAGGACTTCTCCGTGGTAACCGGGGCGGCCCGACTGGACCAACGGGCCAGCGGGCCGTCCCGGTGAGTCCGGCGTGTCAGGGGATCAGAGGACTCGCAATACATCAGTCAGAGTAGACGATTCATCTGATGTCCGGCGCGTGCACCCCCTGTCAAGGGCTAGTAGGAACCGTTTCGGTGGGGGCCTGTTCTCGCCGTTGAGGGGCTGGTTTCGCCGTTGGGGGGCTGGTTTCGCCGTTGGGGGCCCGGGGATCCGCGGGACCTGGTGCGCGGTGTGGGGTCGTCGTCGGCGGTTCTGGCGTCGCCTGCGCGGTTCTGGGACGTCATCCGCGCCCGGAGGCGGCGATGGAGCCCCGCGTTCGCCGATGGGGTCCCGCTCTCGCCGTTGGGGGCCCGCGGATCCGCGGGACGTCATGCGCGGTGTGGGGTTGTCGTCGGCGGTTCTGGGGTCGCCTGCGCGGTTCCGGGACGTCATCCGCGCCCCGGAGGCGGCGATGGGGTCCCGCGTTCGCGGATGGGGGCCTGGTTTCGCCGTTGGGGGCCCGGGGATCTGCGGGGATGCGTACGTTTCCCGCCCACGGGCGGGAAGTGGTGGTGGGCACCTGGCGTTTTGCGTACGTTTGCCGCCCGTGGGCGGGAAGTGGTGGTGGGCACCTGGCGTTTTGCGTACTTTTGCCGCCCATGGGCGGGATGTGGTGGTGGGCGTCTGGGGTTTTGCGTACGTTTCCCGCCCACGGGCGGGATGTGGCGGCGGGCGTCTGGGGTTTTGCGTACGTTTGCCCCCCGCCCGTGGGCGGGATGTGGTGGTGGGCGTCTGGGGTTTTGCGTACGTTTGCCGCCCGTGGGCGCAACGTGCGCCAGGTACCAGCTCTCGCCGCGCCGGGTGAGCCCTCATGGGGTGCGGGTGAACTCTCGTCTCGATGCGGCGCATGCAGGGTGCCGAGCCCCTCAGGGTCTGGGTGAGCTCTTCCGACACCGGGTGAACACTTGCCACAGCAGGAGTCCACCCGGTCTCGCGAGAGCTGAGCCCGCGCAAGGGGGGTCCAGTTGGATGGCGGCCGGTGCCGATCTCGAGAGTCCACCCGGCTCCACGAGAGTCCACCCAGCATTGCGAGAGCCCAGCCAGCCGGCGGTGGGAGATGCGCGGAGCGGAGGGCACGTCTCGCTGTGCTTTTTGGGCGGACTCCTCGCGCTCAACCGCCGTTGAGCAGCTCGCTACGCTCCCTGCTCAACGTCCGTTTCGCGCTTCGTCGCCGATCAGTGCTTCTTTTGGTCGGCTCCTCGCGTTCCGCCGCGGGCACACCTCGCTGCGCGAGGCGTACCCGCGGCTACACGCTTCGTCGCCGATCAGTAGTGCGCCGGCTCGGGGATGTGCTCCGTCGTCAGGCGGCGGCGGAACACCCAGTACGACCACGACTGGTACGCCAGAACGATCGGCACGAACACCACCGCCGCGCCGGTCATGATCTTCAGCGTGTATTCCGAGCTCGACGCGTTCGTCACGGTCAGCCCGAACTCCCCGGGGTTGGAGTTCGGCAGCACGTCCGGGAACAACGCCGTGAACAGAGCGGCCACGGCCAGCAGGATGCACAGGAACGTGCCCGTGAAGGCCCAGCCCTCGCGGCCCAGCGTGGTCGCGTAGATCGCGGCCAGCAGGAACAGCGCGGCCCCGGCGGTCAGCGCCCAGGAGCCGGCGTTGCCGGTGTTCAGGTTCGTCCAGCCCAGGAACAGCACCGCCAGTACGGCCGTCGCCAGCCCCGACTTGATCGCGAACGCCCGCGCGTCGGCCCGGATCTCGCCGTCCGTCTTCAGCGCGATGAACAGCGCCCCGTGGGTCAGGAAGAGCGCCAGCGTGGTCAGCCCACCCAGCAGGCCGAGCGGGTTCAGCAGCGTGAAGAGGTTGCCGGTGTACTCCATCGTCCGCTCGTCCAGCGGCACGCCGTTCACGATGTTGGCGAACGCCACGCCCCACAGCAGCGCCGGCAGGAACGAGCCCACCACGATCGCGACGTCCCAGCCGCGCCGCCAGGACTCGCCCTCGCCCTTGCCGCGGTACTCCAACCCCAGCGCCCGGATGATCAGGCCGACCAGGATGAGCAGCAACGCGAGATAGAACCCCGAGAAGAGGGACGCGTACCAGTGGGGGAACGCCGCGAACATCGCCCCGCCCGCGGTCAGCAGCCAGACTTCGTTGCCGTCCCAGTGCGGGCCGATCGTGGTGATCATGAGCCGCTTGCGCCGCTCGGTGTCCTCCGCGTCGCGCCCGCGTCCGAGCACGGGCAGCAGCATCCCGACGCCCATGTCGAAGCCCTCCAGGCAGAAGTAGCCCACCCACAAGACCGCGATCAGGACGAACCAGAGGTTCTGCAGCAATTCGTACGACATCGTGGCCACCTCCTCAGTACGCGAAGACGAGCGGGGAATCCTGATCGGACTCCGCGTCGTCAGGTTCGGTCGGGTCGGGGACGGCCTCGGCGCCCAGCCTCACGTACTTGAGGAAGAGCTTGACCTCGATGACGGCCAGCACGCCGTAGAGGAGCGTGTAGACGACCATCGAGAAGAGCACCTCGCCGGCGGACACCGACGGGGACACCCCGGTCGACGTGGACATCAGCCCGTGCACCACCCACGGCTGGCGGCCGACCTCGGTGAAGATCCAGCCGAAGCTGTTGGCGAACAGCGGCATCAGCGGCGCCAGGATCGCGGCCCAGTGCCATGCCCTCGGCCGCAGCACGTCTGCGGAGGCGCTCTTGCGGGTCGCCCAGAGCACCGCCATCGAGATGAACATGCCGACGAAGCCGAGCCCCATCATGAGACGGAAGGTCCAGTAGGTCGTCGGGATGTTCGGCGTGTACTCGGTCCGCGTGTCCTCCGTGTACGGATTCCCGTCGAACTCCTGGGCGTACTCCGCCTTCAGCGGGTTGATGCCCTTGACCTCGGCGTCCCAATCGCCGTGCCCGAGGAAGGACAGCAGGCCGGGTACCTCGATGATGCGGGTGGCCTCGCTGCCGTCCAGCGTGCCGATCGACAGGATCGAGAAGGGCGCGTGCGACTTGGTCTCGTACAGTCCCTCGGCGGCGGCCATCTTCATGGGCTGCACCTCGGTCATGATCTTGCCCTGCAGGTCACCGGTGATGACGACGCCGAGCGAGGCGACCAGGGTGACGACGGCGCCGACCCGGGCGGCCCGGCGATACATCGCGCGGTGCTCGCCCACCATCGGCCGGCGCAGGTGCCACAGCGCCACGCCCATCACGACCGCGCCGCCCGTCATGTAGGCGGCGGTGATCACGTGCGGGAACGTGACGAGCTGGACCTTGTTGGTGAGCACCGCGACGAAGTCGACGAGCTCGGCCCGGTTGGTGGCGGGGTTGAACTCGTAGCCGACCGGGTTCTGCATGAACGAGTTGGCCGCGAGGATGAAGAACGCGCTCATGACCGTGCCGATGTGGACCAGCCACATGGTCGCGGCGTGCAGCTTCTCCGGCAGCCGGCCCCAGCCGAAGATCCACAGCCCGAGGAACGTCGACTCCAGGAAGAACGTCAGCAGCGCCTCGAACGCCAGCGGCGCGCCGAAGATGTCGCCGACCATCCGCGAGTAGTCGCTCCAGTTCATCCCGAACTGGAACTCCTGCACGATGCCCGTGACCAGGCCGAGCGCGAAGTTGATCAGGAAGAGCTTGCCGAAGAACCGCGTGAGCCGGTACATCCGCGGGTCGTGCGTGCGCACCCACGCCGTATGGAACCCCGCCACGATCGCCGACATACCGATCGTGATGGGCACGAAGAGGAAGTGATAGACGGTCGTGATGGCGAACTGCCATCTCGCCAGTTCGAGGGCGTCCATGGTGCTCCTGTCCGGTCACGCGCGCGACGCCGCGGGACGTCGACATCAGACGGCGAAAGGCCGTCCTACGGACATGGTCGGATCGTGAGCAGGCACACCTGAGGGACCTAGGTCCTTCGAGTGCTGAGGGGCAGGTCACACTCGCGCCCCCGCGGGGCGGTCGCGGGGGCGCGTGGGTGAAGCGTCGTATGGGTGTGAGGTGGGCCGCTCAGGCCAGGCGCTCGAAGGTCACGAGGAAGATCCCGTCCTCGAGCTCGGCGGCCGTGGCCTCGTACTGGCCCGGCAGCCGTTCGTTGAGCAGGTCCGCGATCGGGGTCGGGTCGCCCGGGGTGACGACCGTGACGGCCTCGCCCGGGGGCAGTCCCATCAGCACGCCGAAGATCGCGCTCTGCCGGATCCGGGGGTCGATCGACCGGGCGTCGAACAGCGGCGTGGTCTGCTCGTGGCTGCCGCAGCCGCTCTGCCCGCCGCAACCGCCGTGGCCGTCGCAGCCCTGCGGGTGCTCGCCCTCCTCGTCCACGCACCGGCCGTCGGCGTCCTTGCCCGCCTCGCCGGCCGCAGCCTCCGGGGACTCCCCGGCGGGGACCCCGCTCTCGAATGCCTCGCCCGCGGGGGCCTCGTCCTCCAGCGACTTGACGGTCTCGCTCATCGTCCCTGCCTTCGTTCGTCGGTCGACACGGGGTCGACACCTGGGTCGACACCGTGGGTCGTCCTGTGTCGTCGTCATCGGGTCGAGGTCGGGCGGCTCCCGTCCGTCTCGCACCGGTCCGCCCTCGAGTATCGCCCGGCGCCTGCCCGCTCTCACCCCGGGTCGGCCAGATCGTCACGCCGCGACCCACGTACGACCTCCGTCCCCGCGTCGCGCACCGGACCGTCACCGGACGCGTGTCACTCGTCACTTTCGTGCGAATCCGCAGGTCACAGGGGTAGGTGCCCGTGATATCCCCCGCCGCCTGCCCGGCTCTTCGCGGTCGGGGCGCGTTATCGTGATTAGTGACCGCCTCACCGTGAGAATTCTTCGCACACTCGGGCAAGGGGGCAGCATGGCCAGTTCCGCGACGCAACGCGACCCGACACCAGGGGTCCGCGACCTGAGGGGCGCTCGGACGTCGCCGAGCGCACGGAGGGCGACCGCCCCCGCGCCGGCCGCCCCCCTCGCGGCCCTTCCCGCGCAGATCGGTCCCGAGCCCGTCGGCCCGCTCGGGCCCGGCCCCGCCACCCCGCGACCGGACCCGACCCAGCAGATGTCCCTGGCCCGCGCGACCGTCCTGGAACGGCTCGGCTCCTTCCACCGGCCGGCCACCGTGGCGGAGCTCGCGGTCGCCTGCGCCCAGCACCCCAACACGATCCGCGAGCACCTCGACGCGCTGATCGTCTCCGGGCTCGTCTCCCGGGCGACCGCGCCGGCCCGGGGTCGGGGGCGCCCGGCCATCCTCTACCGCGCCGAGCCGGTCGAGCCGCACCGGCCGCAGGTTCGCGAGTACTCGATCCTCGGAGTCTCCCTGGCCGCCCAGGTGCGCGACAGCCTCCCGGACCCGGGCGGGTTCGGTTTCCAGGCCGGGCTGGACCACGGGCGGAGCCTCTGCGACCCGCACGAGCGGACCGTCCACGCGGCGCGTCGCGCCTGCCGCGCGATCTTCTCCGCGCACGGCTTCGCGCCCCAGGAGGGCGCAGACGGCATGGTGCGGCTCTACCAGTGCCCGATCCTCGAGGCGGCCCGCGCCGTGCCCGAGGTGGTCTGCGCCGTGCACCGCGGGGTGATCGCGGGGATCTTCGACGCCCACGGGGCGAGGGACTATGCACCCGAGCTGAAGCCGTTCGCGGTGGCGGGCGCCTGCCTGGTGGTCGAACCCGACGCACCCGACGTCCCCTGACCGCACCGGGAGGGGTCGGCGCGCGCCTGCCGCCCGGGTGGCTCGCCGACCGCGTCGGGGTGGCTTGGCTGTCCGCCCCGGTGGTCTCGGCCGTGCGCGCCGGTGGTCTCGGCTGGCCGGGGGTCGTTGAGGACTGCGACACTTGACGGGATCACGCCCCGGCGCCCTGCGCCGGCGGCATACCATGCCCCGAACGCGTGCCCGAACGAAGGAGCGTCCCGTGCTGGTCAGGGAGATCATGTCCGCCCCCGCCGTCAGCGTTCGACCGGAGGCCGAGCTGGAGGAAGCACTGCAGATCATGGCGGAGCGGCGCATCTCCGCCCTGCCGGTGGTCGATGAGTCCCACGCGGTGGTCGGGACGCTGGCCGAGGTCGACCTGGTCCGCCACCTGCTGGAGCCGGATTGGCGCGCGCACGAGATTCACCCGGGCAGTGGCCGGCCGATCGCGAGCGCGGTCCGCGAGATCATGCACGCGCCCGCCACCACCACGGAGAGCACCGACGTCAACGAGCTGATGGGCTCGCTCGCGGGGGAGGCGCACCAGACGCTGGCGGTCGTGCGGGAGGGGCGCCTGGTCGGCGTCGTCAGCCCGGGCGACGTGCTGCGGGCGCTGTGGCGCGACGATCAGGACCTGATCGGGGACGTGCGCTCGGCGTTCCACGATTACGACCAGGACCAGTGGGACATCTCGGTCGAGCGGGGCGTCGTGACGCTGGTGCCGCGCAGCGAGGATCTGGACGTGGACCTCGCGTACTCGATCGCGCACGCCGTCCTCGGCGTCCGCCGGGTGCAGATGCACGAGCCGTCCCGGGCTGACGCGCGCTGACGCCTGGCGCCGTGCCGCGCAGCGCCGTACCGCGTGCGTGGTATGTGCGGCGCCGGGTGAGCCCCCCGAGTGTCCACCCGACGCCGCGTCGGTGAGCGCGCCGTCGGGCGCGCTTCCGACCGTTCTAGGCGACGAGGCTGGAGGCGTCCTGACGGGCCAGGTCGCGGCCCACTAGGTACGCCAACGCCAGGTCGAGCAGGTCCCCGGAGACGGGGTTGCCCTGGGGGCAGTGCCGCTCGTACGCGGAGTAGACGTCTTCCAGGTACGGGATCGTGATCTCCGATCCGTCCTGCAGCGGGCCGCCGAGCCGGTCCATCGCGATCTGCAGCGCGAAGAAGCTGACCCGAGTGCCGATCTCGTTGTCCAGGTCGAAGGTCTCGCCGGTCACGACCTCGATGAGCTCGAGGTCGGAGGCGGTGAGGCTTCGCAGGTCGTTCGGGCCCGCGTAGAGCCAGCGCAGGTCGCCCGCGACGGGGGCGTCGAGCGCCGCGGAGGCGGCGCGAATGAGGGGGGACAGACCGTACGACGACATGAGGGGCCTCCTTCCAGGCCGGCACGCGGCCGAGCAACCTCCTATCGGCACTCTGCCTTCTCCCTGAAGCCCGCGTCCTCCACCTCTCTGGGGGGTCGCGACGCGCGGAGCCGGGTGGCGCGGGGCGTCGAGGCGCTTACTGGCGCAACAGATTACGTCCTGAGATCCGTCCAGCAAGACCCTGGGGAGGCGACCCGGGTGACGGGAGTCGCCCGGAGGCGCCATCCCGTTTCGACAACGGAGGCGCTGGGGCGTTCGGCCGGCCGAGGCGCACGCGCGCTCAGCGGGCGGGGCGGGGAGGCTCCGGGGATCGCGGCGTGTACGGGGTGTCCGTGGACGCACCTGGTCCGAACTGGCGGTCCTGATCGGAGCGCGGAACCGGACCGCCGGGGCGTGGAGCGGACCCCGAGGGTGGGCGCTGGCCCGGAGGAGACGGCGGTCGCGTCCCGGCTGCGACCCCCACGGTGGCTTCCTCGCCCGGGGAGGGGATCTCGGGGTCGTCGAGCACCTGTTGCACGATGTCGCCGCTCTGGACGGTCTCGACCGCCTCGCGGGGCAGGGGCGCCCGGACGGCGAGGACCACGTTGTTGACGATCGCGACGAGCGGCACGGCCACGAACGCGCCGAACACTCCGCCGAGCAGCGTCCCCCCGGTGACCGTGGCGAGGATCGCCAGCGGGTGGATGCGGACGGCCTTGCCCAGGATGTACGGGTTGAGCAGGTTGCCCTCGAGCTGGATCACCAGGAACAGCGCGATGCCGACGCCGAGCGCGGTGACCGGGCCCTGCATGACCAGGGCGACCAGCATGAGGATCGCGCCCGCCACCAGCATGCCGACCATGGGGATCAGGGAGCCGAGGAAGAGCAGGACGGCGAGCGGGACGATCAGGTCCATCTGCGCGAACATCATGATCGGGACCATCGTGAGCGCGTTGATGAACGCCAGCAGGATCGTGCTGCGCATGTAGGCGACCAGCGTCCGCCAGGCGGCGGCCCCGCCGGTGAGCACGCGCGGCTGCTCGCTGGCCGGGAAGAGGCTGACGACCCAGCGCCAGATCGTGCCGTCGTCGAGCAGCAGGAACAGCAGGGAGAACAGGCACAAGATCGAGCCGGTGAGGACGGTGACCAGGCTCGTGGCCGTCGCCAGCGTGCCGGTCACCACGTCGCCGCGGGTGTTGGTGAGGATCCGCCCGAGTTCCGCGGAGGCCTGGTTGACCTGCTCCTCGGACAGGTGGGCGGGGCCGTTCTGCAGCCAGTCCAGGATCGCCAGGCCGGCCGCGTTGAGCTGGCTGGTGATGATGTCCATGCTGTTCGTGATCTGGGTGATCACAAACCACATCAGCAGCCCGACGGCGCCGACGCCGAGGAAGAACACGATCGGTCCCGCCAGCCAGCGCGGCACATGGGCCCGGGCGGCCGCGTCGACCAGAGGCCGCAGGATCGCGCTCAGCATGATCGCGACGGTGATCGTGATGGTGACGAGGCTGATCTGGTTGAGCAGCCACATCAACACGTACAGGAACGCCCCGATGAGCAGCGACCGCCCCGCGAAGGTGGCCGCCGTCCGCATCGCGTCCTCGGCCACGGGCGCGGGCTTCACTCGGGGGGTGTCCGCGTCGATGGGCCGCGGACGGCGAAGCCGCGGGATCCGCGGGAGGCGGCGCTTCTCGCTGGCGTCGGGCGCTGTCACGTCGGTTACGGTACGCCCCCGCTCCGACAACCGTCCTTCCGGCGCGGGGCGGTCCGTGGGGCGGTCCTTCCCCGGGCTGACCGGCGGGGCTGACCGGCGGGGCTGACCGGCGGGGCCGACCGGCGGGGCCGACCGGCGGGGGCCGCGCTGCCCGGGTCGCGTAGGGGGTGCCTCCCCTCAGCGGGTTTCCTCCGCCACGTAACGACCGACCACGCGGCCGGTGTGCAGGCAGCCGCCGAGGAACCCGCCTTCCAGGGAGCGGTAGCCGTGCATCCCGCCGCCGCCGAAACCGGCCACTTCGCCGGCCGCGAAGAGTCCCGGGAAGATCTGCCCGCCAGGGCGCAGCACCTGCCCGCGCAGGTTGGTCTCGAGCCCGCCGAGCGACATCCGCGTGAGGGTCCGCAACCGCACGGCGACGAGAGGTCCCGCGGAGCGGTCGAGGAGCCGGTGCGGCGCCGCCACCCGTACGAGCCGGTCGCCGCGGTAGGCGCGCGTGGCCGTAATCGTCATCGCCTGCAGGTCCTTGGCGAAGGGGTTGGCGAACTGCGCATCCCGCGCCCGGACGACCTTGTCCACCGCGACGGGATCCAGCAGGGGCTCGCCGCTCACGGCGTTCATCTTGTCGACCAGTCCGCGGACGTCGTCGGCGGCGACCCAGTCCGCCCCGTGGCGCGCGAACTCCAAGATCGCGGGCGGCGGGTTGCCCATGATCCGGCGCAGCACGGCCCGACGGTCGCGCTGACACAGCTCGGGGTTCTGCGCCGACCCCGAGATCAGATACTCCCGGTCGACGATCCGCCGCGTGGCGATGAACCAGGAGTGGTCGTATCCCGTGCGACGCAGGTGCATCAGCGCGCCGAGCGTGTCGCCTCCCGGCAGCAACGGAGGGGGCAGGCGCCGCCCGGTCGCGTCGATCCACAGGGAACTCGGTCCAGGGGTGATTCGTACGCCGTGTCCCGGCCAGACCGGCCGAGGGTCGGAGACCCCTTCCACGTAATGCCAGAGGCGGTCAGCGTTGACCAGGCTCGCCCCGGAGCGCGTCGCGATCTCCTGCAGTTGACCGTCGACGTGTGCGGGGACCCCCACGACGAGATCCCGGGGCGGCTCGCCCAGCTGCGTCGGCCAGCGGCGCCGCACCAGATCCGGGTTGCCGCCGATGCCGCCGGAGGCCAGGACGACCGCGTCGGCCTCGACCTGGAAATCGTCGATGGCCCGGCGGTTGGTCGCCACACCGCGGGGGCGGGCGTCGTCGGCGAGCACGTGGCCCGCGACGCCGGTGACCCGTCCCGCCGCTTGCACCAGCTCGCTCACGCGATGCCGGAACCGCACCTCCACGCGGCCGGCCGCAACCCACTCCTGCAGCTGCGCGATGAACGGTTCGAGCAGCGCGGGGCCGGTGCCCCAGGTCACGTGAAAGCGCGGTACGGAGTTGCCGGGCCCGGTCGCGCGCCCGTTGCCGCGCTCGGCCCATCCGACGATCGGGAAGAACGACACCCCGAGGCCACGTAACCAGGCGCGCAGGCCGCCCGCCGCGAACTCCACGTACGAGCGCGCCCACCGCCTCGGCCAATAGTCGACGTCGCGGTCGAATCCCGCGTTGCCCTCCCAGTCCTGCCAGGCCAGCTCGACGTCGTCACGGATCCCGAGGAGGCGCTGCTCGGGGGTGTCGACGAGGAAAAGTCCCCCGAGGGCCCACGTGGCCTGGCCGCCGAGCGTGCCCGGTCCCTCCTGGTCCAGGAGCAGGACGCGCCGACCCG
Source organism: Austwickia sp. (assembly GCA_039812465.1). Classification (GTDB taxonomy): domain Bacteria; phylum Actinomycetota; class Actinomycetes; order Actinomycetales; family Dermatophilaceae; genus Austwickia. The sequence continues at coordinate 20,766 of JBDIAS010000030.1, forward strand.
CCGCGGCCAGCTCGCAGGTGGCGACGAGCCCGGCGAGCCCGGCGCCCACCACGACCACGTCGGTCTGCGCCGTCTCGCTCATCGGGGGCTCCGCGTGGGCACGGTCAGCGGGTGCTCTCGCAGTACGACCACAGGGACGTGGCCGCGCGCTCCAGCGCCGTCCCGGAGACGTCCCGGTCGTTGGAGTAGTCGCTGACCACCTGCATCAGCTGGGCGGCCACCGCCCGGGTGAGCGTGACGAGCTGCGAGTCCTGCGACTCGGCGGCCACGCCGGGGATGGTGTCGGCGGCCTTCTTCAGGGCCTCGGCGGACGCGGACAGCTCGGTACGGTGATTGCGGCTGTTGGCCGAGTTCCAGGACGTGATCGCGTCGTTCACGACGGGAAACATCTGCCGGCAGGCGATGTTGGCCCTGGTCGAGCCGCGCGGCACGATCGGCGGGGCCGTGGTGTGCGTGATGCCGGGAGCGGTGGCGCCGGACCCCTCCGGCGGCGTCGACGTGCCGGACGTGGCCGGGGCGGCGGCGGTGGATGCGCCAGCAGTGGATGCGCCGGCGGTGTCGGCGGACGTCGTGGTCTGCGGGTCCTGGGCCTGCGAGGCGTCTGGCTCGCTCGAACAGGCAGCACCTGCCAGCAGCGTCGCACCGATGGCCACGGCGGCGAGTGTCCTGTGAAGCGGTGAGTGCCAACGCCGAGGCGAGGGGCGCGGCGAGGTGGGGCTCGCGACGCGGGGCATACGTTCTCCTGAGGGACGGGACAGGTTCCCCCAGGATGTCACGCTCTGCCGGGCGCAGCCGCTCGTTCCTCGCCTGCCGGGCGTGGTCCGCCGTGCGAGGTGGGAGGCGCATCGTCGGGGCGGTGCAGGCGGAGTTCGACGCGGGTCAGCTCGGCGTGGCCGGTCGTACCGGGGGTATAACCGCCCCCGGACAGCGAATCGCGCAGCTCCGCAAGACGAGCGTCGACGGAGGCGTCCACGCGCGCTGCCGCCGACGCGTACTCGGCGATCTCGTGACCCGCGCCGCCCCGTGCCCCGTCGAACAGAACCGTGGTGCGCAGCGCGGACCCGGCGCCCGCCCGGCCGTCCAGCTGGGGCACGATGTCGCGCCGGTTCTCCAGGCCGAGCACGCGGACGCCGACCGGGGCGGCCATCGCGCCGGTGGGCGATCCGGCGGTGACGACGTGCGTGACCCGGTACGCGGCCCGTATCCGAGGATCGCCCGCCGCCGCGTAGGCGGTGAGGCCACCCTGGCTGTGCCCCACCAGCGCGACGGCCGCCCCGACGGGCACGCCTGCCGCCGCCAGGGCCTCCGGGAGGGCAGCCACCTCGGCCGTCGTCTGCCCCGCGAGGAGCTGGAGGTTCGCGTGCCAGTCCCTCGGCTCGTCGTTGGCGTACGGGTCGTGCGGCCACCGCAGGGTCGACGTACCGGGGAGCGCGACCACGTAGACCGTCTCCGTCTCCGAGTCCGAGTCCGCGTCCGTGTTCGACCGCACGGCGAGCACGTCGACCCGCCCGGGCGGCGGTGGCTCGGCGTCGCCCCCGAGTTCGGCGGAGTCGATGAGTTCGGCGGCATCGCCCTCGAGCAGCCGGACCAGGTCGGCCACCCCGGCCGGGGCGGGCGCCGGGCCGAGGCTGCGACGCGGGCCGACGGACGCGACCCGCGGCGGGAAGACGTCCGCGAGCAGGCCGGCGCCCGACTCCGCCAGCGCGTGCGGGTCGGCGCCGCGGAAGGGGCCGCGCGCGGCGGGGTCCCCGAGCAGCTGGGCGAGGTACCCCGACGCCGTGCTCAGCGAGTCCACGTCCACCCCGAGGCGGGCGACGCGGGCGGCGATGTTCGTCTCGGTCCCGTCGTACGCGTCCGCCGCGAGCGCGACCCGCAGGCCGAGCCGAGCGAGCTGACCGCCGGCGGCGGCCGCCTGTCCGAGCCCGATGCCCCCGTCGAGAGCCCGCACGGCGGCCGCGGCGACACCGCCCGCGGCCGAATCGCGCGCGAGGTCCCACAGCAGGGCGGGCTGCGCGGCGGCGTGGGCGGCGGTGGCCGCCGCGCAGATCTCGGCCACCCGCCGCGCCGCCTCCCGGCACTCCGTCGAGAGGACGAAGAGGTCGTCGACGTCCACCTGCAGACCCCCGACGACCGACAGCCCGTCGTGATCACGGCCGGTGCTCATCGAAGCCCGCGCGCGGCGAGGCCGGCGAGGTCAGCGAGATCGGCGAGGGCGGCCACATCGGCGGGGCGGGAAGGGGCGCGCGTCGCCGCGACCGCGTACCAGCGGGCCGCCTCGTCGAAGTGCGCCGCGCACCGCAGCAACCGACCCAGCACCTCCTCGGCCTCGTCGCGCGCGGCCAGGGCGGAGGGGGCCCGCCAGCGGGTCGCGTCGAGGCGGGAGCGCAGCCGTACCGCCACCTCGCGCAACGCCTCCGCCTGGTGCGCCAGGACCCTGGCGGCCTCGCCGATCGGGCCCGCCCCGCGTTCCGACATCGTCGTCTCCTCCCCGATCCCGGACTCCACCGCCGACCGCGGTCCTTCTGCCCGCAGTCCGCGCTGTCGCCACGGTGCCTCGCGAGGCCGGGGAGCGTTGGCTTCTCCACAGGCGCTGACCCGAAGCGACACGGACCCGCGGGCTGTGCACGCCGACGCCCGGGAGCGTCGCGAGCGAGTCCGACCGCGCGGTCGGCTCGAGCCGGTGCCCGGACGGGCCTGCCGCCGGGCCGCGCCCGCCCGGAGCGCCGCGCTGTGGTGGACTGGCCCAGCGCGAGACGTTTGAATGAGAAACGTGTGCCTGAGGAACGCGTCGACGAAGTCCTCACTAAGGACGAAGTCCTCACTAAGGGGGAACCGATGACCCAGCCGCTGCAACCGCCGGCGGAGTCCGTGCTGACGCTGGAGGCGCCTGCGCCCAGCAAAGCGGTGGCGGCCACCGCCGCGCCGAAGATGGCTCCCGCGGTCGACCCCGCGGTCGTCCCCCAACTGGACGCCAAGGTGGACCAGTTCATCGGGGCGCTCGATGGGGTCGCCGCCAAGTCCCCGGAGTTCGACGCGCGGGCCGCCGACATCCGTACGATGGGCGACCGCGACATCCGCTCCGCCGCGGAGACCTCGAACCGGCTGCTCAAGCAGCCGGTCAAGGCCCTGCAGGACGGCGCGGTCAGCAAGGAGTCGAAGGTCTCCAAGACGCTGCTGGAGCTGCGCCGCACGGTGGAGGACCTCGACCCGGGGCAGGCCAAGGGCGCCAAGAAGATCCTCGGGCGGATCCCGTTCGGGGGGAAGCTCACCGACTACTTCCGCAAGTACGAGTCCGCGCAGAAGCACCTCGACGGCATCCTGCACGCGCTGCGCAGCGGGCAGGACGAGCTCGCCAAGGACAACGCGGCGCTGAACCTTGAGAAGCAGCAACTGTGGACGACGATGGGGCGGCTCAATCAGTACGTGTACATCGCCGAGCAGCTCGACGCGCGGCTGGCCGCTCAGGTCGCGGAGCTGGACGCGACGGACCCCGAGAAGGCCCAGGCGCTTCGGCAGGACGTCCTGTTCTACGTACGGCAGAAGCACCAGGACCTGCTGACCCAGCTGGCGGTGTCGATCCAGAACTACCTGGCCATCGACATCGTCATCAAGAACAACCTCGAGCTGATCAAGGGCGTCGACCGGGCCACCACGACCACGGTGTCCGCGCTGCGGACCGCCGTGATCGTCGCCTCGGCCCTCAACAACCAGCGGTTGGTCCTCGAGCAGATCACCGCGCTCAACACGACGACCTCCAACCTCATCGAGTCGACCAGCCAGATGCTGCGGGACAACTCGGTGTCCATCCAGGAGCAGGCGGCCTCGGCGACGATCGGGCTGCCGCAGCTGCAGGCCGCGTTCCAGAACATCTACGCCACGATGGACGCGATCGACACGTTCCGGGTGCAGGCCCTCGACTCGATGGCCTCCACGATCGGGGTGCTGGAGACCGAGGTGGCCAAGTCGCAGTCCTACCTGGAACGGGTCAAGAAGCAGGACATGAGGGTCGGCTCGGGCGCGCTGGACCTCAACGGGCCGGCGGGCCGCTGACCCGCCCGCCGGGACCGCCCGCGGGCGGTGGCTCGAGACGACGTACGAGGGTGAGGGGACCAGATGGTCTGGGGTGACCTGTTCGGCCGGCGGGATGCTCGGGAGGCGCCGGCGGAGCGGATCGACCTGCCCACCCCGCCGAGCCGCGACGACCTGGGCGCCTCCCTGGACCGGGTCGAGGCGATGGTCGCGGCGGGCGCCGTGCCCAGCTGCGTCGCCGCCCGAGTGGAGCGCGTCACCCACGTGGTCCGCGACACCATCCCCCGGCTGGACGCGGTGCGGGGCAGCGCGCACGGGTACTGGGTGATGGCCACCGCGACCGACTACCTTCCGGAGGCGGTCGGCGGATACCTGCGACTGCCGCGGCGGTTCGCCGACAGCCGGCCCGTCGACGGGGGTCGGACCTCGCTGATGGTGCTGGTCGACCAGCTCGATCTGCTCGGCGCCACGATGGACGAGGTGTTCGACGCGGTCTGCCGCGACGACGCCGTGGCGCTGGTGGCCCACGGACGGTTTCTGGCAGAGAAGTTCGGACACACCCCGGGCGGCGATCTGGCGGTGGACCTGCCGGTGCCCCCGCCCCCGGCCGACGCGCCGCCGTCTGAGCTGGCCGACGCGCAGCCCTACGAGCCGTCCGCGTCTGCCGCGCCGGCCGATGCCGACGGCCCGACGGCCTCCGGCGGCAGCGGCTCGAGCCCGGTCGATTCAGCGGTCTCGTGGGTCTACCTCCCGGGCACACCGCAGGAGGTTGTCGCGGAGAATACCCATGAGGTGACGACGGCCCATGAGGTGACCACGGCTCATGAAGTGACGCCCGGCGAGTCGGGGCCCGACGCGGGTCCGCCCCACGGCGCATCACTGCAGGGTGAGGCAGGGACCGGTGTGCCCTCCGAGGCCGGGTCCCCGGGTGCCAACTCGGACTCCGATCCCGATCCCAACTCGGACTCCGATCCCGACCCCCACCCCGATCCTGACGCCGAATCTTCCGACGCCGGGCCTGCGCAGGTGCGGCGCCTGGAACCGCCCGGGCGCGGCTCGATGCTGGATCTCGACGATCTGCCCGGGGGAGGCTCCCGGTGAGCGGCGGGAGCGGCACCCGCGGCCTCCCGCAGGCGCTGGACGCCCTGACCGCCCTCGGCCGCCAGAACGGACTGGGCGGCGAGGCGGCCCGCGCGGAGGGCCTGGCCCTGTCCGCCGCCGTCCTGGAGTCCGGGGGGCCGTCGTCGGCGCCGACGGCCTGGTCGGCGGCGGTGGGCCTGCCGGCGAGCGAGTTCTTCGCGGCGGCCCCGCGGGGGCGCCGGTTCGCGTCGGGCGCCACGCCGGGACTCGCCCGGCTGGTGTCGGAGCAGCACTCGGCGGCGGCCGATTACGCGCACGCGCTCGTCGACGTCGCCGTGTCCGCCTGCGCGCTCGACGGCGCCCCGCTGACCGCCGTCGGCCGCGCCACCGTCGCCGGCCAGGCCCAGCTGGCCGCGGCCGGGGTGTCCCCGTCGGGCGCGCTCTCCGGTCTCGGAGGTGTCCTGCCGCCGGACTCGCCGCCCGCGGGCTTGCCGGGGGCGCCGACCGGCTCGTCGCCCGGCATCCCGCCCGGCGGCGCCACACCGCCGCCCCACGCGGCGGGACAGGCCCGCTTCCGCCAGGGTGGCTCAGGAGGCTCAGGAGGCTCAGACGTCTCAGGCGTCTCAGGCGTCTCAAGCGTCCCGGGCGGGGGCGCCGACCCCTTCGACCTGTCGGACCTGCCGAACCCGGGCGCCGTCCCCGGCTTGGACAAGGCCCAGCTCGACGCGCGCTCGGTGATCGACCAGCTCAGCGCCCTGCAACAGGCCACCCGCGAGGTCCTGAGCCGCGGCTTCCCGTCGTTCGGGGGAGCCGGGCACCCGGCGGGGTCGGGTCCGGGCGACCCCGGCGGTCC
>JBDIAS010000031.1:0-26717 GCA_039812465.1 Austwickia sp.
GGGTGGATCGGTCGGTGCGGGTGGATCGGTCGGTGCGGGTGGATCGGTGGGAAGGCCCGTACGACGACGGGGCGGGACCTGCCTCACGGCCCGAGTCGGAGGGCGATCAGACCGGGATAGACCGCGAAGATCACGGTCACCGGGAGGATCAGGAAGACGACGGGCACCATCATCGAGATCTCTCGACGGCCCGCAGCCTCCAGCACCTGCCGGCGGCCCTGCTCACGCGCGTCGGCGGCCTGTGCGCGCAGCACCTCCCCCAGTGGCGTGCCGCGCTCCATCGCGATGATGACGCCCTGGACGAATCGCTCCAGGGAGGGCAGGGCGACACGGTCCGCGACGCCGCGCAACGCGGTCGGCAGGCTGGCGCCCGCGCGGGTCTCATGAAGGGCCTGGCGCAGCTCCCCGGCGAGGTCGCCGGTGGCCAGGCGACACACCCGTTCCAGGGCCGCGCCGGCCCCCTCGCCTGCGCTCACGGACAGGGCGAGGAGCTCCGCGACCGTCGGGAACTGCGCCAGCATCCGGTCCTGCCGCCGCCGCACCTCACGGGTGAGCAGATAGTCACGTGCAAGAACGCCGATCGCGCCGGCGAGGGGCGGCAGCAACGTCGCCAGGATCGGGGACTGCGGTTGCGCGCGCCAGGCGAAGGCGCCCGCCACGACCCCGAGGCCTGCCCCCGCGAGCCCGTACATCAGTTGCTCCGTCCGGAAGGCGGCGACGTCCGGCGCGCGGCCGGCCCGCACCAGCCGGCGCGAGAGCGCCGCGTCCCCGCCGAGGACCGCGCCGAGGCCCGTGGCGGCCCGTCGCCTCATCCGGGTCAGCGCGGGACCCCAGCGGGATTCCGCGTCGGCCGGGGCGAGCAGGCGCGAAGGTGGGGCGTCGCGCAGGTACGGCGCCAGGCGCTGTTCCAACCGCGGGCGCCGCAGTGACGCCAGGTGCCACCCGACCAGCACGAGCCCGACGCCGAACACCGCGCCCAGCAGCGCCCCCGCCGCCGCCGACGCGCTCACCGCAGGACCCTCTCGTCCTGTGGGAGCCGCCCCAGTCGGATCATCATCCGGTAGGCGACCACACAGACCACGGCGCCGGCGGCCAGGAGCAGGGCTCCCTGCGGGGTGGCGTAGGAGCGGACCGAGTCCGGCCGCGTCGAGAGCATCGCCAGCACGATCCAGGGCGCGGCGACCGCCAGCCGCGCGGCGTTCACGGTCCAGCTCTGGCGCGCCTCCAGCTCCGCACGCGTGCGGGCGTCCTCCCGCAGGAACGCAGAGAGCGCGCGCAGCAGCCGACCCAGGTCCGCGCCGCCGACGTCGCGCGCGATCCGCAGCGACTCCACGAGGCGGTCGGCGACCGGGTCGGCGAGGCGCTCCTTGAGGCGGTCCAGGCACACGGAGAAGCGGCCGCTGGCCCGGTAGTCGTGTCCGAAGGCGGCGAACGCCGGCCGGAGTTCCTCCGGTCCGCGCGTCCCCACCTGCGTGACCGCCTCGGGCAGCGACATCCCGGCGCGCACCGCAGAGCCGATGTGGTCGACGACGTCCGGCCACGCCTCGCGCAGGACCGCGCGGCGGTCCCGGGCCCGGGATCGCAGCAGGAGCACCGGGGCGGCGGCCGCTCCGAGGCCGAACGCCACGGCGAGCGGCCATACGCGGGTGAGGGCGCCGTACGCCACCGCGACCGCGACGCCCAGGGCAGCGCACGCTGTGAGCAGCCGCGCCAGGGAGGCCCCTCCCAGGCCCGTGCCGATCAGGTCGTCACGCAGGCGATCGCGCCACGACGCGCCGCCTCGCGGCCGGTCGGCTTGCGGCCACCAGGACCACCAGCAGCAGGCCAGTCCCGCGCCGAACAGCAGACCCACGGCGACGCCCGACACCGCTCAGCCCTCACCGAGCAGCGCGGCGAGGTCATAGCCCGCCCGCTCGAACCGATCCCGGTGCGGCGGGAACCCGCTGCCGCGCACCAGACGGCCGCCGCGGGTCCCGTACAGCTCCTCGACCTCGACCACGTCGCCCTCGACGCGCCCGGACACCCCGGCGATCTCGTGGACCCGGCGGGACCCGTCGCGCAGCAGCCGCATGTGGACGACCAGGTCGACCGCGCCGGCCACGGTCGGCACCACGAAGCGGGAGCCGACGTTCTCGCCGGCGAGCAGCGGCAGCGTGCACATCTTGGTGATCGCCTCGCGGGCGGAGTTGGCGTGCAGCGAGCACATGCCGGGCACGCCGGCGTTCAGCGCGAGCAGCAGGTCGAGCGCCTCCGCCTGGCGGACCTCTCCCACGATGATGCGGCTCGGGCGCATCCGCAGCGCCTCGGTGACCAGCCGCCGCAGCGGCACCTCGCCCGTGCCCTCCAGGCTGGGCTGGCGGCATTGCATCGCCGCCCAGTCGCGGCTGGCCAGCTTGAGCTCGAAGACCTCCTCGCAGCTGACGATGCGTTCCCGGGGCGGGATCGCCGAGGCCAGGCAGTTGAGCAGGGTCGTTTTCCCGGCCTGAGTTCCCCCGCTAATCAACAGGTTCAGCCCGGCGCCGACCGCAGCGTGCAGGAACGCCGCGGCCCCGCGCGGTAGCGTCCCCAGGCGCACCAGGTCGTCCAGGCTCTCGGCGCGGACGACGAACTTGCGGATGTTGACCAGCCAATGCTGGCGGGAGACGTCGGGGATGACCACGTGCAGGCGGCTGCCGTCCGGCAGCACGGCGTCGACGAACGGGCTGGAGATGTCGACGCGGCGGCCGCTCGACTTCAGCATCCGCTCCACCAGGTCGCGGACCTCCTGCTCGGTCAGGATCGTCGGGGTGAGCTCCGAGACCCCGCCGCGGCAGACGAACACCTGGTGCGGCGCGTTGATCCAAATCTCCTCGACCCGGGGGTCGTCGAGGTACGCCTGCAGGGGTCCGTAGCCGGCGACAGCGTCCAGCACCGCGCGGACCGCGCCCTCCACATCCGCGAGCGGCGCCAAGCCGCCGAGCAGGCTGCGCCGGTGATAGTCGTCGACCGCCTCACGGACCAGCGCCTCCACGCTCGCCCGCTGGCCCATCGGGTCCAGGCCCCGGCGGCGGACCAGCTCGCGGACCTCGCCCTCCACGACCTGCACGCCCTGCGTCATCGGCCACCCCCGGCCCCGTCGGGATGCCTGGACATTCGTCCAGCTCCGTCAGGTTAGGCAATCGCCGCGAACGAGCCGCCGCTTCATCCACAGGCACCCTCGCCCGCCGACAGCGCGACCGCCCGGCGGGCCCCCGTCAGCGCTGGCGCGCAACCGCATTCAACGCAGCCAGCGCCACCCGAGGAGATTGTGAGATGAATCACATCCGGGTCGGAGGCGCCCGGGCTAGCGTCCGGTCATGGCCCGCCCCCGCGCCATGGCCCTCCCCCGCGCCATGACCCTCCCCCGCGCCGTCGACGTGGTGCTGTCCGACCGATTCGTCGGCGCCTGGCGCGCGGCCGCCGCCGCGGCCGCGCGCGGCACCGTGGTCGAGTTCGGGTTCGGCTCGGGCCTCAACCTGCCGCACTACTCCGACGCCGTCGAGCGGGTCCTGGCCGTCGAACCGGACGACGAGGCCTGGGCCGCCGCGCTCGCCTCCGGCCGCGTAGGCGCCTTCGGGCGACCCGTGGAACGTGCCGGGATCGACGCGGCCGACGTGCCGCTAGCCGACGGCAGCGCCGACTCCGTGGTCGCCACCTGGACGCTGTGCTCGATCGCGCACATCGGACCCGCCCTCGCGGAGGCGCGTCGACTGCTGCGCTCCGGGGGTCGCCTGCACCTCGCGGAGCATTCCCTGGCGCCGACGGCCCGGGTCGCGGGCGTCCAACGGCGACTGCAGCCCACCTGGGGACGGCTCGCGGGCGGGTGCCACCTCGACCGGGATATCCCGGCGCTGCTCTCCGACGGCGGGTTCGACCCGTCCGGGCTGACCCGCCGGTACCTCACCCGCGCCGCGCCCCTACGACCCTGGACGTGGTTCGTGGCCGGTGCCGCCCGACCGACCGATGGGTCGGCTGGGTCGGATGAATCGGCGCCTTAGTCGGCGTCCGGCAGCGCCGAGACCAGCCAGTCGACAGCCTCCTGCGCGGTCCAGCCGTCGGGGTGCAGTTCCAGCAGGCGACGCGGCCCGTCCAGGTCCTGGCCCAGGGTGATCGCGGGCAACTCGACGTACCCGTCCTTGCGCTCCTGCCCGAGGCCGATGTTCGCCATCAGCGCGTTGCACAGGCACTTGCGGCCCTCCGTCGCCTCGACCGTGCCGCCCTTGCGCAAGTAGGCGTCCACCGGCTCCGAGGCGCACCGGTAGCCGACGCTACCGTCGGGGCGCTCGTACGCCTCCCGCAGGTAGCTCAGGTCGCACAGCCGGGGCCGCGCCTCGTACACCTCCTGGACCGACAGGCTGCCCGGCACCTGGGCGACCTTGAACGGGAAGCCCGTCGGGGAGGCGCGCGGGTCGTTGCGCACGCTCAGCGAGCCGTCGGCGAGCCCGTCGATCATGCGCTGCCGGTACGCCTCGACCAGCCCCGAGTCCTTCGACAGCGCGAAGATCGTGCCGCACTGCACCCCCGCCGCGCCTTGCGCGACGACCTCCGCCACGGCCTCGGGCGTGGAGTAGCCGCCCGCGACCCAGAACGGCAGCCCGACGCCCGCGATCTTGGACAGGTCGGCCATGTCCCGGGCGCCATAGACCGGGTCTCCCGACTCGTCGAGCTGCATCTTGCCGCGCGGCGGCGCGCTGTGACCCCCCGCGTTGGGACCTTCGACGACGAACCCGTCGGGACGGATCTCCTCGTCGCGGTACAGGTAGCTGGCGAGGCTGTGCAGGGAGATGATCGCCAGGAAGTCCGGGCGGCGCATCGACGGCAGGGGGTCTCCGAGGACCTCGCGCGGGTCGACGGTGGAGCGGTGCTGGCGCGTCGAACCCGTCACGTCGATCGTGATCGAGCCGGGACGGCCCGCCGCCAGTTCGGTGAGCAGACGGGGGATCTCGCGCGGGATCCCGGCCCCCATCAGGACGTAGTCCACGTCCGCGAGCACCGCGCCCAGCGCGGCCGCCGGCGTGGCCATCTGGATCTTCTCCAGGAAGTTGACCCCGACCACGCCGTCGTGGCCCTCCTTGGCGAGCCAGACCTCGACGAAGTTGCCGAGCACCCCCAGCTCCACCGCGTCGCGGGAGATGTCGATCGTCAGGGTGGGGTTGGGCCGGTACGGGGATCCCCCGCGGCCGTCGCGCCGGTAGTACTTCTTCAGCGCCCGCTCGACCAGGGCCGGTTGGGGGAAGTGCTCCAGTGCCCGGAGCCGATGCCCGCCGGGGTCGCCGTCCTGCAGTGACCTGGCCAGCACCGCGTCCAACGCCGTGCCCGAGACGACGCCCAGCTGGCCGCGCCGCGCGATCGCGCTCGCCATCCACCAGGAGGACACCCCGACCCCCATTCCGCCCTGGATGATCGCGGGGAGAGGACGGGTGACCACGGGCTTACCTCCGGGACGAGCGAACGGGGTCAATGGGAGCGACGCTACTCCAGGTCGGGCGTCGGCGCGTGCCTGGATCGCGGGCCCGGGGGCACGCTGTCCGTGCGCCCTCGCTCGCCGTCCGTCTCGTCCAGATTCCACGCGCGTCCGCGGTCCCGGCTCCTCCACACCCGCGGCGTCCGGTGCCGTCGTCCACAAACGGGCGAGGCCCCCTCGGCATAGCCGGGCGATCGGGGAGATGGTGTCCGCGTGGATCTTCGGGTGTGGGTGCGACGCGACGACGGGGACGAGACGCTCCTGGTGATCTCGGCCCCCGAAGGGACGCCCCTCGGGCACGCGTTGGGCGCGATGGCGGAGGCGACGGGCCGCCCCGGCCGGATGGCGGCCAGCATTGACGGCGCTCCGCTGCCCGAGAGCACGCCGCTGGGATCCCCGCCCCTGGTCCACGGCGCCCGGATTCGGCTGGACGAAAACGACGATGACGACGATGACGTGGATGAGCCGGGCCAGATCCGGGTCCTCACGGGCGCAGGGTGCCTCGTGCGCGTGGTGGCCGGGCCCGGCGCCGGCGCGGAACACCGCCTGCCGCCGGGCTCGTACGTGCTCGGCCGGGGAGAGGAGTGCCACGTACGCCTGGCCGACCCCGGCGTCTCCCGACGCCACGCCCTGCTGCGCGTCGGGGCTCGCGACGCGGCCGTCGCCGACCTCGGGTCGAGCAACGGGACTTTCCTGGGCCGGGCACGCGTCGGGCCTCGTCCGGTGGCGGTGCGGCGCGGGGTCCTGGTACGGATGGGCGCCACCGCGTGGGCGGTGGAGCGCGCGGACGAGGGGCCGCCCGCGCGAGGCAAACCGTCCGGGGCCGGCTGCCTCCTGGTCAACCGGGCTCCCCGGGCGGTGCCTGCCGCCCGGCCCGTCCGCCTGCAGCGACCCCGCGCGGCAGAGCTGCCTCCGCCGGGGCCGCTGCCGCTCCTCACGCTGCTGCTGCCGCCCGTCGTATCGCTTGTGGCCGCCCTGCTGCTGCGCCAGCCCGCGTTCCTCCTGTTCGGCCTGATGGGTCCGGCGATGTCGCTGGGCACCTACTGGACCGATCGTCGGCGTCACGGCAGGGGCCGGAAGCGGGCGCTCCAGGACTACCGCGAGGCGCTCGCGCGCCACGACGCCCGCCTCGCGGAGACCGTCGCCGTCCGCCGCCGCGAACTGGAGCGGTCCACCCCCGGCGCCGCGGAGGCCGTCCGGGCCTGCGCGGCCCGAACCGAGGGCCTGTGGCAACGGAATCCTGCAGACCCCGATTGGCTGCGGCTGCGGATCGGGCGAGGTCGCGCAAGCGTCGATGTCCTCGTCGCGGACCCGGACGGTTCGCAGGAGTCTCCCCGCCTTCACGACGTGCCCATCGCCGTATCGCTGGCAGAGGCCGGGGTGATCGGGCTGGCGCCCCTCGCCGACCCGGACAACACCGGTGACGCGGCGCATCGAGCCCTGGCCGGCGCGTTGCTCGCCCAGTGCGTAGCGTGGCACGGTCCGTCCCAGCTCCACGTCTGGGTGCTCGCTGCCCGGGCCGTGGATCTGGCCCGCTGGCGCTGGCTCACCCAGACCCCGCACGTCATCGCCGACGGCACGGATCCGTGCGGGGCGTTCGCTCGGGTGGGCAGCGTGGACGCCCGGGGCGACGCGGCGCGGCGCCTGCGGGAACTGACCGCGATCCTGGAGCAGCGCGTCGGCGGGCGGGCGGCCCCCGGACAGGCGGGGCCATCCATGCCCTGGCACCTGGTCGTGCTCGACGGGGCGCGTGAGCTGCTCGAGCAACCCGGCACGGCGGAGCTGCTGCGGGTCGGCCGCGAGGCCGGGTTCGTGGCCCTGTGCCTGGGCTCCAGCGCCGCCGAGCTCCCGGCCGAGTGCGCCCAGGTGGTCCTGGTCCGCGCAGACGGTCTCGCAGACATCCAGGGTGACGCCCATGAGGCATCCGACGTCACGGCAGATCTCGCGGACGACGCGGCCCTGCGGCTGGTCGGACTGGGCCTGGCTCCCCTCGCCGACGGGACGCCGGTGGCCGGGGACGCTGTGCCGGACCGGGTCGACCTGGCCGACATCCTCGACGTCGACCCGCGCGTGCCGGGCGCCGTGGCGCAGGCCTGGCGTCGCCAGGGGGTGGACGCGACGGTCGACGTGGGTCGCGACACGTCGGGGCCGGTGCGCCTCGACCTGCGGCGCGACGGCCCGCACGCGCTCGTGGGCGGGACGACCGGCTCGGGCAAGAGCGAGCTGCTGCGCACCCTCATCGCGTCTCTGGCGCTGCGCAACCGGCCCGACCGGCTCTGCTTCGTGCTCGTGGACTACAAGGGCGGCTCCGCCTTCGACGCGTGCGCCCGCCTGCCGCACGCCGTCGGCGTCGTCACCGACCTCGACGGGGCGGCCTCCGAACGAGCCCTGACGGGGCTTCGGGCGGAGTTGCGAAGGCGCGAGGGGCTCCTGCGCGCCGCCGGTGTCGCCGACCTGGAGGGCTACGCGGCCGCGGTGGACGGGGGCGCGCGCGATCCGGCCGGCATCCCGTTGCGCCACCTTCCGCGCATGGTCCTCGTCCTCGACGAGTTCCGCGCCTTGGCCGAGGAACTCCCCGACTTCGTCGCCGGGGTCGTGCGGTTCGCCGCGCTAGGCCGAGCCCTCGGCATTCATCTGGTGCTGGCGACCCAGCGTCCCGCCGGCATCGTCTCGGCGGACATCCGCGCAAACGTCGGCCTGCGCATCGCGCTGCGAGTGCGGGACGCAGCCGACTCCGTGGACGTCGTGGAGTCCCCCGTCGCGGCGGACCTTCCCGCCCGCTGCCCGGGGCGGGCCGTCGCGCGCAGCGGCGGCGGTCCGCTCCTCACCTTCCAGACCGCCCGGCTGGCCGCCGGGGCGTCGGCGCCGCGCGAGGTCGTGGTGCGCCCCATCCCGGACGGCGCGCTCGGCACCCCGCTGGAGGACGTGCCGGTCGCCGGGCGGGGCCCGCTCCTGGCGCCGTCCGGCGGTGCGGTCGCGCGCGGCGACCTGGACCTCGACAACGTGGTCCGCGCCACGCTCGACGCCGCCGCGGCGCTGGACGTCCCGCTGCCGGCGCCGCCCTGGCTTCCGGCGCTCCCGGAGCGCATCGCCTGGAACGAGCTCGCCCCGTCGGACGCCGCGCCCGACCTGGTCGCCACCGATCGGGGCGTCGCGGGACCAGATCTCGCCGGGACGTCCCTGCGCGGGCGGAATCTCGCTGACCCATCCGCCGGTCGGCACGCGAATGCTGGGGATGCGCCCCCACGCACGCCGCGGCCGTGCCGCACTCCCCTGCGCCCTGCGGTCCTGCTCGACGACCCAGAGCGCCAACGCCGCCAGGTGTGGCGGTGGGAACCTGCGTCGGGCCACCTGGCGGTGGTCGGGCGGGGCCGCAGCGGGCGCACCCAGGCGCTGATGACCCTCGCGACGGCCGCCGCCGACGCCGAGTGCCCCGTCGACCTGGCCCTGCACGTGGTCGACGCGGGCAACGGCCTGCGGGGGCTCACGATGCTCCCCCACGCGGCGTCGCACGTGACGTTGGGGGACCCGGGCGCGCTGCGACGCCTGGTCCGCGGGCTGCGGGAACGGGTCAGGACCCGCGCGGGCGCGCCGCGGTCGCGCGGACACGCACCGGGCGGCGGTCAGCCGTCCGATGGAACATGGCTCGGGGTCGACGACCGGGCGCCCCTTCCCACCGACCTGGTGGTCATCGACGGCTGGGACCAGCTCCGGGCGCTCCTGGAGGGGCTCGACCACGGCGCTGCCCTGGAGGAGCTCGTCGAGGCGGCACGCGGCGGTGCCACCGCCGGCCTGAGCATCCTCGCCGCCGGGGGGCGCGGCCTGCTCACCGGCGGCCTCGCGTCCTGTTTCGCCGACCGACTGGTGCTCGACCTGAGCGACCCCACGGACGCCTTCCTCGCGGGTCTCGGCGCCCACGCCGACGCCGGTCGCCCACCGGGGCGGGCGGTGCTGACCTCCCAGGGCCTCGTCGGCCAGATCGCGCTCCTCGACGCGGAGCACCACGCGTCGCCCGGCCACCTCCCACTTGACATGGCCGAGCGGATCACGCTCCGGCACGCCGGATGCCCCTCCCCCGATTGGGGGATCCGGCCCCTTCCGCTGGCCGTCACCCTCGGCGAGGTTCGCCAGATCCACGGGGACCCACCCCCGTCGACGCGCGGGCCGCAGGCCTGGCTGGGCCTGGCCGGCGACGGAGGCGCGGTCGCCGTTCCCCTGTCCGGGCCGGGGTGGCTTATCGCCGGGCCGCCCGGCTCCGGCCGTACGACGGCGCTGCGTACGATCGCGGCCCACGCCGCCGCCGAGCGCCGTCCCGTGCTGTGGTGCTCCGCCCACCCTCCCGCGTTCCGGGACGACCCTGACTCCCCGCTCGCGTGGTGTCCGCCCCAGGGTGCGCCCGAGGTGGAACGACTGCTCCGCGACCCGGGCGCGGTCGTTCTCGTGGACGATCTGGAGGCTCTCACGGGCAGTGCCCTTGACACCCTCCACAGCGACGGGTGGGTCTCGGACCCGCGGGGTGCCTGCGTGATCGCCACGGGCCGGACGGCGGACCTCGCGGGCAGCTTCCGCGGCCTGGCCGGCGCCTTGCGGCGGACAGGGCAGGGCCTCGTCTTAGGCGGCGGGGGACGCGCGGACGAGGTCTTCGCCGTGTCACTGCCGCGTGGGGAGCCGGACGTCCCGGGCCGGGGGACGTGGGTCCAGGACGGCCGCGCGCAGACCGTGCACGTCGCGCTCGTGTGACACCGCCGCTCGGGCGTACCTCGACTCAGTCCTGGCGGCCGCGCCCTGCCGCCAGGATCCCCACCAAGCCGACCAGAGCGACCGCGCAGAGCAGCGCCGCCCACCCGTACGCTCCGGCCTCGGTGAGGTTCCACGCGATCGGCAGCAGCACGGCATTCCAGACGAGCGCCGGCGTCCGCGCCCACGCCGCCCCGCGCGCCAGCCCGCGCGCCACCGTGAACAACCCGGCCGCCAGGACGAGGAACAGCACCACGGACATCACGACGCGGGCGCCGTCCTCACCGAGGCCCTGGAGCCCCTCGACGACGTAGAACACCGCCGCCGCGACGAACCCCACCACCTGGGCCAGGAGCAGCCCGGCGGCGAGCCGCGCGGGCAGCGGCGGAACGGAGGACTCCCGTCCCGACGGCTGCCGTGGCTCGCTCACGACCACACCGTACGGCGTCCAACCCGCCCGCGTTTCGCGGGGTTCTGGACGGGTATACAGCATCATCAGCTTCTCCGCGGCGCATTTCGCACCTGTGGGACACGACCCACGTGTCCTAAGACACTCGCCCTGAAGGGGAACCAACGTTTAAGATATTGAACCGGCCCTGAGCTTTTCCTCAGATCGCTTTGCCGTCCGTTGATCCGCCGCACGCGGTCGCGGAAGGCAGGACGACCTGGGCGCTCGGGAATAGGACAGGCCACCATCGTTGTTGGCCTTGACGCGCCCCCCACCTGCCACGTTCGAGGGGGAGACGCGTGCCGAGAGGCCTGCCCCACGCAGGCTTTGGGGGGTTGGTCGCCCTGCACGACCAAGAACCACTTGGTGACCTCAGCCACAGTCCAGTCGCTTCGGCGACTGTGTCGGTGTGCCCAATGAGCCGAAAGTAGGAGTTGACGATGGACTGGCGCGACCGCGCTGCGTGCTTGGAAGAGGACCCCGAGCTCTTCTTCCCGATCGGGAACACGGGGCCCGCCCTGTTGCAGATTGAAGAGGCCAAGATGGTCTGCCGTCGTTGCGACGTGCAGGACACGTGCCTGAAGTGGGCGTTGGAGTCCGGCCAGGACGCCGGCGTGTGGGGTGGGCTCTCCGAGGACGAGCGCCGCGCCCTCAAGCGCCGCAACGCTCGCGCCCGCCGCGCCAGCTGATCGTCGCCCGCTCGGTGGGGTGTGCCCCACCGAGCGGGCGTGGTTGCCTGAGTCATCCCGCGTCACGCAGGCCCCGTCAGACCCGCATCGTCGCTCGATGCACCCCGCGCCCGCCGCAGCCAGGCGATGAAGCGGACCCTGGTGCCGACGTCGCCCCCGGTCCATTCGATGGAACCGCGAAGGTCCTGCACGAGTGCCGTCACGATCTGAGTGCCGAGCCCCGAGGCGCCCGGTCGGAATCCGGCGGGCAACCCGCGGCCGTCGTCCGTGACGAGCACGGTCAAGGACTCCTCGCCGGCCACGGCGTCGGACCTCTCCGCGGTGATCTCGACGGTCCCACCCGTGCCGGCGAGGCCATGTTCCACGGCGTTGTGCACCAACTCCGAGACGATCATCGCGAGGGACGTGGCGTCGTCGGCGCTCACCCGACCGAAGGTCCCCGTCCGGCGCCAAGTGACCGCGCCGTCGGCGGCAGCCACCTCCACGACCGCGCTCACCACCCGAGTGACGATCTCATCGAACTCGACCGCCTCGTCCAGCGTCCGGCTCAACGTCTCGTGCACCAGCGCGATCGTCGCGACCCGTCGCACCGCTTCCTGGAGGGACGCGCGCGCGGCGTCGTCGGGCAGGCGCCGCGACTGGAGGCGCAGGAGCGCGGCGACCGTCTGCAGGTTGTTCTTCACCCGGTGGTGGATCTCGCGGATCGTCGCGTCCTTGGTGAGCAGCTCACGCTCGCGACGGCGCAGCTCGCTCACGTCCCGGGCCAGGACCACCGCGCCGATCCGCGCGCCGCTCTCCGTGAGCGGAATCGCCCGGAGCGACAACGCGGCGAACCGCGACTCCACCTCGGTGCGCCACGGCGCCCGGCCGGTCACGACCAACGGCATCGATTCGTCCACGACCGAATGGCTCGGGATCAGCCGGGTCGTCAGCTCGCTCAGCGACGCCCCCACGGCGTCGCCGTGGTGGCCGAGCCGGTGCAACGCCGAGATGGCGTTGGGGCTCGCGTACGTGATGATCCCCTCCACGTCGAGCCGGAACACCCCGTCCACCACCCGGGGCGCCCCCCGCCGCTGCCCCGTCGGCGCTCCCCGCATCGGGAACTCCCCGGCGGCGATCATCCGGCTCAGGGTGTCGGCCATGCCTCGGTAGGTCAGCTCCATGCGGCTCGGCGCGCGCATGGCCTCCAGGTTGCTGTGCCGCGTGATCACCGCGAGCACACGGCCCTCGCGCACCACCGGGATCGCCTGCTCCCGCACCGGCGTCCCGTGCGCCCACTCCGGACCGCGCTCCTGGATCACCCGGCCCCGGGCCGTACATAGCTCCAGCAGGGCGTGCCGCATCTGGCCGGCCACCGACCCGACGATGTCGTCGAAGAACACCAGCGGCCCCGTGTTGGGGCGCACGTGCATCGCCGCGATCCAGCCGTCGGGGTGCAGCCCGGTCCCGCGGACCCACAGCACGAGATCCGCGAACGACAGGTCGGACAGGATCTGCCAATCCCCCACCAGAAGGTGCAACCACTCGGCGTCGACGGACCCCAGCAGCGGGTGGCCGGCGAGGACGTCGTTGAGGGTCGGCACGGCCCGAGCGTACCGGCGGATCCGTACGCCTCGACGACGCGGCCGGTCACCCCCGCTCCGGAAGGCTCACCGGCCGCGCCCCCCGACCGGTGGGGATCAGTCCGTGCCGCGACCGATCCGCGCGACCCCACGCAGGGTGCGCAACGCGACCGAGAGCGGCGCCAGACCCGGCTCCTCCAGCGCCTGGATCCCGCTCAGCGACGTGCGCGCCCGCTGCAACGATGTGGTGTTGCGGCGGAGCCAATCGTCGAGCCGCTCCGGCGCGGACAGTGACGGGTCGGTCGCCGACGCCACCGTGGCGACGATGGACTCCAACACGCTGAACAGGTCGTCGCGCATCGCGGCGCGGGCCAGCGCGCTCCACCGGTCGTCGCGGCTGAGAACGCGGACGCGCTCCTGCATGTCCTCGAACCCGAATGCCTCGGAGACCGAGTAGTAGAGCCGCGCGACCGGCTCGACGTCCTCGCCGACCTCTTCGCTCAGCGCCACGATGTCCAGGGCCGAGTGCAGGTTGAGGAGCGTGGAGCACTGCACCGCCAGCTCCTCAGGGACGCCGTCGCGAATGTACTCCTCCGCCATCCGCTGCTGGCGCTCCCGACTGCGACCGGTCGTCAGCGTCGGAATCAACGGGCTCAGCCGCTCGATCAGGCCGGAGAAGCGCTGCACCTCCGCGGCGATGTCGAGGTCACCGGGGCGGTTCATCAACAGCCAGCGCACCGACCGGTCCAGCAGGCCGCGGAACTCCAGGTAACCGCGGGTCTGCACCAGGGTGGGCACCTGGTTGTCCAGGCTTTCCATCGCGGCCACGAACTCGCGCATCCCGAACACCTCGCGCGCGACGACGTAGCACGCCGCGATCTGTTCCGCGGGCGCCCCCGTCTCGTCCATCGCGCGGTAGGCGAACGTGATGCCGCCGCGGTTGACCATCGAGTTGACGATCGTGTTGACGATGATCTCCCGCTTCAGCGGGTGAGCGTCCAGCGCCTCCTCGAAGGTCCGGATCGCCGGCGGGAAGTACTCGGCCAGCGTGCGCCGGAACCACGGGTCGTCGGGTAGGTCGCTCTTGGCGAGGTCGCGCTTGAGCGCGAGCTTGCTGTACGCGACCAGGACAGCGAATTCCGATGAGGTCAAGCCGACCCCGGCTGCCAACCGACGGGCGATCTCCTGCTCGTCGGGCAGGAACTCCAGCTCGCGGTCCAACTCGCCGTACGTCTCCAGCCAGTGGATCAACCGCTGGTGGACGGGCAGCATCGCCCCGCTCTGGCTCCGCGCGTTCCCGAGCAAGACGTTCTGCTCGTAGTTGTCACGCAGCACCATCCGCTTCACGTCGTCGGTCATCGAGGCGAGCAGCTGGTTGCGCTGCTTGAGCGTCATATCCCCCTCACGGACCAAGCCCGTGAGAAGGATCTTGATGTTCACCTCGTAGTCGGAGCTGCCCACGCCCGCAGAGTTGTCGATCGCATCGGTGTTGATGCGGACACCCGATAGGGCGGCCTCGATCCGGCCCAGCTGGCTGCAGCCCAGGTTGCCCCCCTCGCCGACCACCTTCGCGCGCAGCATCCGTCCGTCGACCCGGATGGCGTCGTTGGCCCGGTCGCCGATATCCCTATGGGACTCGGTCGACGCCTTGATGTAGGTGCCGATGCCTCCGTTCCACAGCAGGTCGACCGGAGCGCACAACACCGCCTTCTGCAACTCGGCCGGGGTCAGACTCTGCACGTCGTCGGGCAGTCCGAGCGCGTGTCGGGCCTGCGCTGAGATCGGGATCGACTTCGCGGTCCGCGAGAAGACCCCGCCGCCCTCGCTGATCAACGCGCGATCGTAGTCCGCCCAGGACGAGCGGGGCAGGTCGAACAGCCGGCGGCGCTCCTCGTACGAGCTCGCCGCGTCCGGGTTCGGGTCGAGGAAGATGTCCCGGTGGTCGAAGGCCGCCACGAGCCGGATGTGCGGGCTGAGCAGCATGCCGTTGCCGAAGACGTCGCCGCTCATGTCGCCGATGCCGACGACCGTGAAGTCCTCGCTCTGGGTGTTCACGCCCATCTCCCGGAAGTGCCGCTTCACGGACTCCCAGGCGCCCCGGGCGGTGATCCCCATGCCCTTGTGGTCGTAGCCCGCGGAGCCGCCCGAGGCGAACGCGTCGTCGAGCCAGAAGCCGTGCGCCTGAGCCACCGAGTTGGCGAGGTCCGAGAACGTCGCCGTGCCCTTGTCCGCGGCGACCACGAGGTAGGGGTCGTCCGGGTCGTGACGGACCACCTGCTGCGGCGGCACGATCTCGGTGCCGACCCGGTTGTCGGTCACGTCGAGCAGCGAGGCGATGAACAAGCGATAGGCCGCCCTGCCCTCGGCGAGCCACGCGTCGCGGTCCACCGCCGGGTCGGGCAGCTGCTTGGCGTAGAAGCCGCCCTTGCTGCCGGTGGGCACGATGACGGCGTTCTTGACCATCTGCGCCTTCACCAGGCCCAGCACCTCGGTGCGGAAGTCCTCCCGACGATCCGACCAGCGCAGCCCGCCGCGGGCCACCTTGCCGAACCGCAGGTGCACGCCTTCGACGCGCGGGCTGTAAACCCAGATCTCGAACATCGGCAGCGGCGCGGGCAGCCCGGGCACCGCGTGCGGGTCGATCTTGAAGCACACCGTGCGAGTGAACTCAGGGGTGTGCCCGTGTTCGTCCGGGGGCGGGTCCTGGAAGAAGTTCGTCCGCAGCGTCCCGAGGATGACGCCCAGGAACGCCCGCACGATCCGGTCGTGGTCCAGGCTCGCCACCTTGTCCAGCGCCGCCAGGATCCGCGCCGTGACGTCCTCTTCGGCCGCGGCGCGCTCCGGGCCCGCCACGCCGTCGAAGCGCTCCGGGTCGAAGCGCGTCTCGAAGAGCTCCACGAGCAGGCACGCGATGTGCGGGTTCTCCCGCAGGGTGCTGGTGATGTAC
The DNA here is from genome assembly GCA_039812465.1 of Austwickia sp. Lineage (GTDB taxonomy): Bacteria > Actinomycetota > Actinomycetes > Actinomycetales > Dermatophilaceae > Austwickia. The sequence continues at coordinate 15,866 of JBDIAS010000031.1, forward strand.
GTCTGGGTGAACGGCGTCCCGGCCTGCCGCTGGTACTTGGCCACCGTGCGGAGCATGACGACCTGTCGCCAGGTGAGCCCCGCGGAGAGCACGAGCGCGTTGAACCCGTCGGATTCGGCCAGCCCACCCCAGACCGCCTGGAGCGTTTCCTGGAACCGCTGGCGCATCCCGTCCTGGCTGTTGGACCAGGCCTTTTCGCTGCGGGCGCGCAGCCCGAAGTCGTAGATGAACACCGGCGAGCCGTCGCTCGGCGTCAGCTCGTACGGCCGCTCGTCGGTGACCTCCAACCCCATGTCCGTGAACGTGGGGAGCAGCGCGGTGAGCGTCACGGCGCCGCGCCGGTAGAGCTTGATGCGTCGCTCGTTCGGGGCCTCCCCCGGCATGTGATACAAGTTCAGCCGGACCTCGCCCTCGTCGGCCAGCGCCTCCACGTGACGCAGGTCGACGACGGCGATCCTCGCCTCGAAATCCTCCTTGTACGCCTCCGGGAACGCGGTCCCCCAGCGGGCGAGGAGACGGGACGCGTGCTCTTCCCCGTACTCCGCCCGGGCCGCCTCGGCGAGGTCTTCGCCCCAGGTGCGCGTGGCCTCCGAGACCTGACGCTGCAGGTCGTCCACGTCCACGTCCGGGATCTCGACGCCGGGGGCGGTGCGCACCACGAAGAACAACCGCGCGAGCGCGGACTCGCTCACCCGGGCGGTGTCCTCCACCGACACCCCGTCGAACGCGCGCTGCAGCAGCCTCTCGAGCCTCAGCCGGACGCTGGTCGTGTACCGGTCACGCGGGATGTAGACGATGCAGCTCATGAACCGCCCGTAGGTGTCCTTGCGCAGGAACAGGCGCGGCTGACGGCGACCCTGCAGGTGCACGACCGCGACGCAGACCCGCGTCAGGTCCTCCACGGACGCCTGGAAGAGCTCGTCCCGGGGGTAGGTCTCCAGGACGGTCATCAGGTCCTTGCCGAGGTGGCTGTCGGCGTCGAAGCCGCTCGCCGCGATCACCTTCGCGACCTTGGAAGACACGTACGGGATCTGGGTGACCGAGTGGGTGTAGGTGCCCGCGGTGAACAGGCCGATGAACCGGCGCTCCCCGCAGACCTGCTCGTTCTCGTCGAACGTCTTGAGGCCGATGTAGTCGAGGTGGACCGGTCGGTGCACGGTGGAGACCGAGTTCGCCTTGGTCACGATCATGATCTCCGGCTCCCGCGCCTTCGAGGCCGCGCGGCCGAGCAGCGGCTCGGGTTCCTGACTGCTATTGCGCGAGTCACGCATGAGACCGAGCCCTGTCCCGGGGATGGGCACGAGCGCCTCGGTGCCGCTCTCGTCGGTCAAGGCGTACTCCCGGTAGCCCAGGAGCGTGAAGTGCCCCTCCCCCACCCAGCGCAACAGCGCCTCGGCGTTGTCGGCGTCCTCGCGGGCCACCCGCGCGGGCACGTGGGAGTGCAGATCGTCGGCCAACTCCAGCGCCTTCGCGGTGAGCAGCCCCCAGTCCTCCACGGAGGCCCGGACGTCGGCGAGGACCTCACGCAGTTCCCGCGCCAAGGCATCCCGGTCGGCCGCGTCGCTCTCGCGGTCGATCTGGAGGTGCATCCACGACTCCACGAGCACGCCCGGCTCCTGCGGCGCCTCGTGAATCGGCACGTCGACCACCTCGATCAGGGCGCCCGACTCATCGCGTCGCACGACGAGCTGGGGGTGGACCATCAGGTGCACGCTGCCGCCCTGGCGGATCGTGCACGACGACACCGAGTCAACGAGGAACGGCATGTCGTCGGTGACGATCTCCACCACCGTGTGCCCGGTCGTCCAACCCTCCTGCTCGACGGTGGGGGTGAACACGCGCAGCTTCGCTTCCCCCGCCTGGCGCGTGGCGCCGAGCGCCCGGTGGGACAGCACCGCGCCCAAGAGGTCTTCGGGCCGCCGGGCGAGGAGTTCCTCGGTCACCACGTGCCGGTAGTACAACCGCAGCAGCGCCTCGAGGGCCGGGCCGGCCTGACGGCCGGCCAATTGGGCGACCGCCTGGAGCAGCTGAGTCCGGGATTCTTCGTGGGTCGTGGACATGGCGTACCCCACCTTCCTCAGGCGGCACTACGATGTGCGAGCCTTCCGCTCTGTGTGTCCAGGCTAGTCAGGGGCGTCTCATCGTGGAGCGGGTTCGGGCGAACTGCCAGGAAAGAACGCCCATCGTCGTCCACAGCTGGGCGACGGAGTCGGCGGCCCGAGCGCGCCGGCTCCTACGCTGAACGCATGACGACGTCCGACGCCCCCGCGCCTCGCTCCGCGCTCGCCGCCGAGGAGGAAGCCGCGAAGGAGGAGCAAGCCTGGCCGGCGACGCTGGAGCGCGTGTCGGACGTCCTCGCGCACCTACGCCCGGACCCGGGCACCGAGGCGGACCACCGGCGGATCGCCGGCGCGCTGACATCCCTGCGGGCGCGGTGCACCGCGCTGGGCGCGCCGCCGCCGCGCCGATGACCCGCCCGGTTCCCGCGGGAGATCCCGCCTCCTGTGGAGCGGCCGCCGCCGACCTCGCCGCCTGCGCGCGCTGGCTGCGCGACGCCTCGCGCGGGGACCCGGCGAGCGTCGAGCTGGTCGCGCACGTCGAGCGACTGCGCGCGGCGCTGGCGGAGCTGGGCGTCGCCCTCTCGCGCGCCCAGTCCGTCCTGCCCGCCGGTGCCGGCCCCGAGCGGGTCCGGAACTCGGCGGTGTCGCAACTGGGTCGGGCCCGGGCCAGGCTGCGTCGCACCTGTGTTTCGATCTCCACCGACCTCGCCGAGCCCGTCGCTCCCGGCCTCGCTGCCGCTCCTGCACCCTCTGATCCGCCCGGTCCCGACCGCTCGACCGACGACCGCCTCCGACGGACCGAGTAGCTCCGGACTAGGTCCGGGCTAGCACGGAGTGGCTGTGGGCTAGCTCCGCGCGCTGCCCACTCCGGGGCGCTCGGGGTGCCCTAGGCCTTACGGTGTGCGGATGGACCTCCACGTCATGCTGACCTTCTGCGCGCCACCAGACCAGGTGGCCGCGATGCTGACCGACCCCGAGTTCCAGCAGGAGTTGTGCGCGCAGACGTCACGCTCCGGGTCGGCCACCGTGCGCAGCATCGGCGATCGCACCGAGGTCCACATGCGCCGAGCCGTCTCGACGGCCAAGTTCCCCGACTTCGTCCGCTCGTTCGTGGGCGAGACGCTCACCGTCGACCAGCGCACCCTGTGGGGCCCGCCGGAGGCCGGCGGACGTCGCGAGGGCTCCGTGATCGTCCTCATCGAGGGCAAACCCCTCCAACTGGTCGCGCGGGCGGAGCTGTCTCCCCACGACGGAGGCACGATGGTGCGCTACGACGGGACGCTGAAAGCCGACGTCCTCTTCATCGGTGGCCGCATCGAGTCTGCGGCCGCCCCCGTGGTGAGGTCCGCGCTGGACTCCGAGGAGTCCCTGGGTCGGCGGTGGCTCACCGAAAGGCCGGCCTGACCGAGCGAGACCGGGTGACGCCGGCAGCGACCCGTAGCCGACGCGCCGGAACCACTCCCGTGGACGACGCGCCGGACTGATTCCCGCGGTGCGGTCAGATGCGCCCCTCGGCCAGGGCCGTCAACTCGCTCGCGTCGTACCAGAGCAGCTCGGCCTCCGCGTCGCCCCCGCGCTCCGCGGCGTGCACCGAGCGAACCCGCGTCGCCGGGATGTCGGAACGGATCCGCACCTCGAACCCGTCCACCCCGGCCCCCGGCGGGACCTCCTCCACATGCTCGGGATCGACGTCCACGGCGGCTACCACGATCCGCTCCCCCGGCCGTTCCTGCGCGGTCAGCTCCGCGGCCACCTGGAGGGCGTCGTACTCCAGTTCCTCTTCGTCGTCCGCCGGGAAGGCCTGCCGGACCGTCGGGGTCACGGCGCTGGCGCGCACGTCCGAGCCGACGAGCCGACCCTCCTGGGCGAGGGCCCGCAGGCCGGTCTCACCGATCGCCACGAAGACGCGGGTCGCGGTCACTCCGTCCTCCTCTCCGGCCCCGTCCCGATGCCAGATCGCCTCACCCCGACGCGGGTCCGCACCACCGGGGGCGGCGTCACCGGTCCCGGGGTGGAGCGGCCGCGAGACGGGGGTCCCCTGCGTGCGCCGACGTTCGGCGTCGACGGCGATCTCCAACTCGGCCAGGGACTCCCTCAGATAGCCGACGAAATCCTCGAGGTCGTGCATGGCCGCGCGGTCGCCGTTGAGGCCGATGCCCACCCGCCCGTCGTACGAGGTCAGCCCGAACGAGAGCGCCTGCCCCAGCGCGAGCGGGATGATCGGGTAGTTGACCTCCATGCGGGCGCCCGCCACCCAGAGGGGGTGCTGCGGGCCCGGCACGTTCGTGATCACGAGGTTGAAGAACCGCCGGGACGCGGCGTTGCCGAGCTGGGCGCCCAGGTGGTGCAGCGTGGTGGGCGCGAACCCGGCGATGTCGGAGATCGCGCGCGCCCCCACGGCCCGTCCGCCGCGAACCTGGCGCCGCATCTGGAATGTGACCTGCTCCAGGCGCATGAGAGGGCTCGTCTCGCCGACCGGCAGGTCCACGAAGCACGCCTGGACGCTCCCGCCGATCCCGATGCCCCCGCCCGGCTCCGCTACGCTCACGGGAACCATCGCGCGGACCGTCGCCGCGGCGTGGACGGGCTCGCCGCGGGTCTGCAGCCAGCTGCGCAACGCTCCGGTGATCACGGTGAGGATGACGTCGGTCACGTTGGTGTCCCGGCTGGCGCGCAACTGCAGGTACGCGTCGCGCACGCCGCGGAACTCCTCCAGCGGGACACTCGCGAACGCGACGCGCCGGGAGGCACCGACGCGCGCGTTGAGCGGGCTCGCCGGCGCGGGGTCGGCGGCCGTCCGGACGAGCGCCGAGGCGACCGACTTGGACTGGTCCAGCGCGCGGCCCGCCACCGAGACGACCTCGGCGACGCCCCCGGCGACGGCCCCCACCCACCGGCTCGGGCGGCGCGCCACCCGCAGGGCGGTCGACGCCAGGAGCTCCAGGTCGCTGGGTTCCCGCCCGGGCGGCGGCAGCGGCGGCGGCTGCGGGCGCGCGGTCTGGTGGTCGTCGACGATCAGGTGCGCGATGTCGACCGCCGACACGCCGTCGACGAGCGCCTGGTGGGTCTTGGTGACGACGGCGACGCGGCCGCGTTCGAGGCCCTCCACGACGTAGAGCTCCCACAGGGGATGCGCCCGGTCGAGGGGGCGGGACAGGATCCGGGCGACGAACTCCTCGAGCTGTTCCCGGGTGCCGGGGCGGGGCAGGGCGGCGCGGCGCACGTGGTAGGTGAGGTCGAAGTCGGCGGCGTCGACCCAGAACGGGGACGCGAACCGCCCGGGCAGTTCCCGGACCTTCTGCCGGTAGCGGGACGAGGCGACGATCCGCGCCTCGACCAGGTGCATGAAGCGCTCCACATCGAGGCCGTCGGGCCCCGGGTCGAGCACGAGCACCGAGCCAACGTGCATCACCGTCGTCGGCTCCTCGAGATATAGGAACGACGCTCCCAGCGGGCTCAGGTGATCCTCCACGACCCCATGCTCACACACGGTGTGCCTCCTGCGGCCGGTCGGTCGCGGTCCTTCGGCCCCTGGCGTCCAGGCGTCGCGACCGGCGGGTCGGCGTGAGGCCGCGGCAGACGTCCGCGGCGAGTTCGACCAGCGCCCGACGGGCCGCCGATCCCGGGGCGCACTCCGCCAGCGTGCGGCCGCTCAGCACCGCGCGGTCGAGCGCGGCGCGGTCCTCGGGGATGAACGTGGCGGTCGGCACGGCCGCGAACCGGCGCAGGGCCGCGCTGATCGACGCCTCGGGGCGCCGGCCGATCGCGCTCGCGCGGACCCGGTTGACGACGATCGAACGCGACGCGGTCAGCTCCAGGGCGTCGAGGTCGGCCAGGCCGCGACTCAGGCGTTGTAGCCCGATGGGGTCGCCCGCACCGACCACCACCACACGATCGGCGGCGGAAACGGCCGTCAGGGTCGCCGCGTTCCGCCGAGGTGCCAGCGTGTCGTAGCTGAGCTCTTCGTCGTCCTCCAGGCAGAAGCCGCAGTCCACCACGATGAGGTCGGCGACCGACCGGGTCATGCGCAGCACGTGCTCCAGCGGGTCGGCGCGCAGCTCCGGCCAACGCTGTGCGCGCGGGATACCCGTGAGGACGGACAACCCCGGGCCCACGCCCCGGCACCATCCGATGAGCGCGGGCACGTCCAGCGTGCCCGCGTCCGCCGCGCGCACGGCCCCTGCCAATCCGGGCCCCTCGTCGAGGATGGACAGCGCCTGGGCCTGCACGCCACCGTAGGGATCCGCGTCGATGAGCAGCGCGCGCAGGCCGAGCTCGGCCGCCTCGCTCGCCAGCGCCAACGCGACGGTGCTTCGCCCCGGCGCGCCGCCAGGGCCCCAGACCGCCACCAACCGCCCGCCGGGATGCTCAGCCGAACGCGCCGGTTCCGACGCGACGTCGACGCCCGCCGCTCGATCCGCGGCCGCGATCGTAGACATGGTGACGGCCGCTTCCCCCTCCCGGTCCCGCTCCGACTCCGACGCCGGCTCCGGCGCGCGCCGCTCCTCGGGGAGCGAGACCCCCTGCAGCAGGGACGGTGGTATCAGGGGGAGGCCTTCCACGGAGTGGCCCGCGTCGAGGCTCCCACCCGGCCCTCCCCCTGCCACGGCCCGCGTCACGTCGCGAGGGTCCCCGTCGGCGCGCGTGGGGTTCCTCGGCATCAGCGGTAGCGCGTCCTTGGCCGGCCACGCCGGCTCGGCCGCGAGAACGCCCCCGTCCCGCGCGGCGTCCCACGGCGCGTCCCACGAGGCCTCGCGCACGGAGGCGTCCCGCAGCGCAGCCAACGCTTGCTCGACCTGTGCGCAGGCCGCGTCGGAACGCGTCACCCGCACGATCCCCAGCTGGCGCAGGGACCGCTCCTGGCCCTCGTCGCCGCGCTCGCTCACCCCCAGCACGGACACTCCGTGGCCAGCGAGGTCGGCCACGAACGAGCGGTCCAACCCCGCCAGCCCCGCGGCGACCACCGCGAAATCGCCCAGACCGGCGGCGGCCGCCGACGCCAGCTCCGCCGCGTCCGCGCAGCGGCGGACGACCTCGACCCGCCGTGAGGTCGACAGCTCGGCGACGAACGCCCCTTCCCAGGCGTGGGGGATCGCCATCAAGACCGTACGTCGAGGCACGCTCGCTCATCCTTCCCGCTGGGCCGACCCCGGGTTGGGGACGAGGGTGATCCGGCTTCCGGAGTCGACGGCCGCGATGACCTTGGCCACGTCGTCCGCGGGGACCATGACCTGGACCCCCACCGTCGGGGTCGTCGCGAGGCGAGCCTCGTCGGGCCCGGGCACCCGGGCCACCGGGGCGCCGAGCACGAGGGCCTGCGGCGCGGCGAAGGACGACCCCTGCGCCTCGCTCACCCACACGTCGACCACGGATCCGCTCGTCAGCACCCGCGCCGACCCGGCGCTCACCGGCACCGTCAGCGCGCGGCGCGCGGCGACGTCCCGGGGGCCGAGCGCAGCGGCCGGGACCAGCTCGCCGACGCGGACCTCTCTCAGGACGATTCCCTCCGGGGGCCCGCCTTCTGCGGGCAGATAGGCACCCGCCGCGTCCCCCAGGGTGACGTCGACACGGGCGAGGTCGGCGGCCTCCACGCGCTCGCCGGGGACCAGCGTGCGGGCGGCCGCGAAGACGGGGACCCGCTGGTCCGCTGCGGCGACCAGGCGGACGCCCAGCGCCACGGAGGCCAGGATCAACAGCACCCCGACCACGAGCCGCCCGTCACGCCAGGACGGCGGGCGCAGTCGACGCGCCTCGGTGGTCTCCTCCACGACGTCCCCCTCCCGCCTCACCCTCGCGCGTCCCGTGCGCGCGGCCTCCGCCCCCACAGATAAGCGCATGGCCGAGACGATCGTCCAGGTCACGGCGCGTACGTTGTGGACATCGCGTCAGGCCCCGGGGCCTGTGGATACTCGGCCGCGGGACCAAAGCCCCTGTGATAGACACGGGTACGTCATCGGACGGTGGCATCGACCGCCCGCGGATCGAGACGAGATCACGGAGGGACCATGCCGGCACGCTTCCTGACCCTCGCCGAGGTGTGCGAGGTCCTGTCCATCTCCTCGGCCCAGGGCTACGCGATCGTGCGATCCGGGGAGCTCCCGGCCATCCAGGTCGGCGGCCGAAACCAGTGGCGCGTGGACCACGAAGTCCTGGAGGACTACATCCAAGGCAAGTACGCGGAGCAGCGACGCGGCGCCGCGGCCAAGACCGCCGGCACAGACCGCACGACCCGCGCGACCGACGCCGGAGAAGACACGGCAAATCCGGCCGCGCCCTGACCCGGGAAGGCGCGGCGGTGGGGACTTCGGCGTCTCGGGGGCCCCGGGCTCAGCGCACGGTCACGACCGCGATCGCCGAGAACGGGACGATGCACACCTCCTGGTGACCCCGTGACCCGTCGCGCTCCGGAGCCAGCTCCACCCAGTCCGCGCCGACGGCCCCGAGCCGCCCGACGACGTCGCGGCCGGTGACGTCCGACAGCAGCACGCGGCAGCGGTCGCGAGCCAACTCGCGCAGCGCGTAACCGAGCCCGTACCGGCGGATCGCCGCACCCTCGCGGGGACCCACCGCGGTCCGCCCCAGGCCCCGCACCTGCAGTACGGCGGCGAGGTGGACCAGGTGACGGGTGTCCTGCGCGACCACGGCGAAGTCCTTGCCGACGTCCGTGAGGACCCCGCGGACGCATCGCTCCCCCGGCAGGATCAAGGCCACGGTCCCTTCCGTGGCCGCGAGCCGATCGACGAGGTGGACGCTCGCCCGCTCCCGACGCGTGCGATCCGCGATCTCCGCGTGCAGCTCCGCGCGTTCCTCCTGCGCGAACTGCGCCTCCAGGTCGCCGAACAGACGCTCCCAGCGCATCTCCGCCCTCCGATCACGCCTCTTCATTGTCGGGACCCGCGGCCTGGTGAGCGATTGTCTCCCACGCGCGTCGTGTCACGCAGCCGAGGCGCCGCCCCGACGTTATCCACATCAACGTTCATCAAACAACATCAAATGGCATCGTCACGTATCTTTCGATCATGACTTCGACGACCGTCGCCGCCTGTCGCGCTCGACAGCTCTCGCGCGGCGCCGCGGTGGCGGCCGTCGGTGCGGCGTTCGCCGTCGACGCTGCGGATCGCGCGCGAAGCGGCTCCCTCACCAGCCCGTCGGAGGCGTTGGCCCTCTTGAGCTCGGCCGCGGGGACGCTCGCCTGCGTGTGGCTTCTCGCGGCGTCGGGGGCCTGTTGGGCGGCTCGACGCGGCGGAGCCGCCGGGGAGCTGGGGAGGGCGCTCGCCCTCGCGCTCGCACCCGACGCGCTGCGTCCGGTGCTGACCCTGGTCCTCGGCGCCGCGCTCCTGGCGCCCCTCGCCGGCGCACGCCCGGCCGGCGGCACCGACCACGCGCCCGTGGCGCGCCTGCTCGCCGCCGTGGCCCCGCCCGCTACCGGCGACGTCCCGCGTCCGATCCCCCCGTGGCCCGATCCGGCGTTCGGGGCGCGGGGCGAGCCGGTGCAGGTCCGGCCCGGAGACACGCTGTGGGAGCTCAGCGCTGCGCGGCTGGGCCCCGACGCGAGCGCCCGGGAGATCTGCGTGGAGTGGCCCCGGTGGTTCCACGCCAACCGGGCCGCGATCGAGGACCCGGACCTCATCTATCCCGGCCAGCACCTCACGCCCCCAGCGCCAATCATCCATGACAGACCACCCACCCATGACAGACCGGTTCACCCATGAGGGGGCCGCACGCGAGAGAGCCGTCCCAGACCTCCCCGACGATGCACGAAGGAGCGCGCCATGACCGCCACCCTGCCCCACACGGCTCGCCGTCACCCGTACGCCTCGGAGCTTGCGGTGCGGCCCGTCCCACAGACGAGTCCCGCCCCGGCGCCGCACGTCACCTGGCGGGCGATCGACGCGCGCACAAGCGGCGGGCGCGGGCAACCCGTACAGTCCACCCTCCCGTTGGAGGCCGGCAGCAGGACGACCGCGGTACGCCCCGCCGGGCGGACGACACCGCGGGCCCCGCAACTTCGCCCGCGGGGGAGCCGTCCCCCCGCCGCCACGCCGCCCGAGCCGGCCATCTGGGCCGCGCGGCTCACGGTCGCCCTGCTCGAGGTCGAGCAGGGAGCCCGCCCGGCGACGCAGGTGATGCGCTATTGCTCCCCGGAGGTGTTCGACAGCGTCGTGCGGCGGCATCGCCCCACCGACGGGCGGCACCGACCGGTCCGCGTGCGGCGGGTGCGGGTCGACTCCCCCGCCGTCGGCGTCGTGGAGGCCAGCGTGGTCGTCGCGGACTGGCACCGGGTCCGGGCGCTCGCCCTGCGCATGGAAGCCGTCGACGACCGTTGGGTCGTCACGGCCCTGATGATCGGCTGACCGATCACCGGCTCAGCGGCGCTTGTCCTTCTTGCGCTGGGCGCGACGCTGGGCCCGGCTCAGCGGCACGCTCGGCTCCAGCTCTCCCTCGTCGTCGCCGTCGACGTCGCGCTCGCTGATTGAGCCGTCGGCGTCCGGAGCCGTGTAGTGCAGCTTCCCGGTCTTGTGCTCGTCCAGCCCCTTGGCGTGCACCTGCGGCGCCGGGCCGGCCTCCGGCGCCACCGGCTGCTCCACCTGCACCTCGACGTTGAACAGGAAGCCGACGGACTCCTCCTTGATGCCGTCGAGCATGGCGTTGAACATCTGATAGCCCTCGCGGGAGTACTCCACCACCGGGTCGCGCTGCGCCATCGCGCGCAGGCCGATGCCCTCCTGGAGGTAGTCCATCTCGTAGAGGTGCTCGCGCCACTTGCGGTCCAGCACGGCCAGCACGACCCG
>JBDIAS010000032.1:0-26481 GCA_039812465.1 Austwickia sp.
TCGATGGGAGACAACTCTGTCTTAGGAGACGCCGTGGGCTCTGACATTGTTCCCGAAGGGCGCCCCTCTTCGCAGGAATCGGACACCCTGACGTCGTAGACCTGACGACGTACACCTGCTGTCGTGCCCCCGACGGGAGTCGAACCCGCACGTCGGCCATTTTAAGTGGCGTGCCTCTGCCGGTTGGGCCACGGGGGCAGCACCAGGCTAGCCGCCGAGCCGGTGACCGTGGAGATTCCCGTCCTGACGGGGCGATCGCCGCGACGACCGCGTCACTCGCCGACGGGCCAGTGGCGTAGGTCGAGTTCGGGCATGGGAAAGTCGTTCGGATTGCCGGTGGCCAGCGGTGCGCCCGCGAGGAGACTCGTCGCCGCGATGAGGGCATCCGCCTGGGATAGGGTCACGCCTCGTCCGCTGCGCCAAGCCCCGCTCGCCGTCGGTCAGCCAGCCTCGCCCAGAGCAGCGACGATCGCGGCGTCCAGCATCGGCTCCGTGAGCTTGCCGGTGAACGTGTTCTGCTGGCTCACGTGGTAGCTCGCCACCACTCGCACGGGCTTCCCGTCGGGCGTGACCGTGGCCGCGACCGCGCCGTGGCCGAACCGGGCCGCGCCGGCCCGAGGCACCTGCCAGTCGTTGCCGCGCAGCGCCGCCAGGGTCGCCGACCAGCCGAGCTGGCCGAGCGCGAGGATGCCGACCAGATACGGCGCGCACAGGGTGAGCTCGCGGTCCAGCCACGGCGCGCACGTGCGGCGCTCCTCGACCGTCGGCTTGTTCGCGGGCGGGGCGCACCGCACCGGCGCCGTGATGCGCGCCCCGCGCAGCGCCAGGCCGTCGCCGGCGTGCTCGCTGCTCGGCCGCGTCGCGAGGCCGAAGCGGTGCAGCGCCGCGTAGAGGAAGTCCCCGCTGCGGTCGCCGGTGAACATGCGGCCGGTCCGGTTGGCGCCGTGCGCCGCGGGCGCGAGCCCGACGATCAGCAGCCGCGGCGCGTCGTCGCCGAAGGAGGGGACGGGACGCCCCCAGTACGGTTCGTCCGCGTAGGCCCTTCGCTTGGTGGCCGCCACGTCATGGCGCCACGCGACCAGCCGCGGGCAGGCCGCGCACACGCTGGAACGGGCCTGCAGCGTGGTCTCATCCGGCGAGGACGCGGCGAGCTCCACCACGTCCGCCGCCGTGCGGGCCGCCGGGGTGTCGGTCGCGGCGGGGTCACCGGGCCAGCCGGTCCCGGGCGGCACCGGGGAGTCGTACGGGATCCCGGTGATCGGGTGCGGCAGCCTCACCGACCCATCATGTCTCGCCCGGCGCGACCCCCGACAACCGGCGCCGCCCCGAACAACTCGGCGCCGCCCCCGAACAACTCGGCGCCGCCCCCGACAACTCGGCGCGACCCCCGACCACTCCGCGGGACCCAGCGCCGCCAGGTCACATCGTGCGGTGCCGGCGAATCGATGCTTCGCTGGGAAGGGTCCGCGCCCGCCGCGCGGGATCCCGGCATGGAAGTGCCTCTCTGGAAGAGCTGGCATGACGTGCCTCTATGGAAGAGACGGTGTCCTCATGACGTACGACTCCCTCGACCGCAATCCCGACCACCCCGCCTCCCCCGCCGACCCCGCAGCCGCCACCAAGGCCGTCGAACTCCTCCGGAAGGCGCGGCTCGTCATGCTCACGACGGTCTCTGCCGGCGGCGAGCTGCAATCGCGGCCCATGACGATTCAGCAGGTCGAGGACGACGGCGACCTCTGGTTCTTCCTCGGAGCCAGCTCCAAGCAGGCGCGGGCCATCGAAGCGGACCCACGCGTCAACGTGGCGATCGGTCACACCGATTGGTGGTTGTCCGTGAGCGGACGCGGGCAGCTCATCCGGGATCGCGCCAAGACCGACGAGCTGTGGAACCGCGAGGTCGACGCGTGGTTCTCCGGCGGGAAGGACGACCCCGACGTCGCCCTGCTGCGGGTCGAGACCACGTCCGCCGAGTACTGGGACTCCCCGGGCGGCGGCCGGGTCTCGTCGCTGTTCTCCTTCGTGAAGGCGAAGGTGACCGGCGGACGCATGGAGGGGGAGAACGCAGCGACGACGCTCTGACCGCGTCGATCGTCGGTCGCGCCTGAGGCGGCCTGCCCGAGAGAGGCGGCCGGCGGCCGGGAACTGCCCCGGAGCGACCGGGAACTGCTCCGGCGCGGCCGGGGTCTGGACCCGGTCACGAACCTGCGCCGACGCGTACGTTTCCCGCCCACGGGCGGAAAATGACGCGACCGACCTGGGGTTTCACGTACGTTTCCCGCCCACGGGCGACAGATGACGCGGTCGGCCTGCGGTTTCGTGTACATTTCCCGCCCACGGGCGACAAGTGACGCGGCCGGCCTGCGGCTTCGTGGACGGTTCCCGCCCACGGGCGACAGACGACGGCGCTGGCCGTCCCTGCGGTCACCGGCCGTCGGCGAGCCCCTGGGCAATCCCGTCGAGCAGGTCATGGACGCTGGTCACCACCGGGACCTCGCCAGCGGCCATCCGTACGCGCTCCACGATCGTGGCCCAGATCAGCGCGCCCGCGGCCATCACGTCGACCCGGCCCGGGTGCACGTACGGTAGCGAGGCCAGCTCATGGCGCGACATCGCAGCGAGCGACGCGCACGCGTCGAGAGTCTGGGCGCAGGTGAGCTGCGCGAGATGGACCCGAGCGTCGGCGTACGAATCCAAGGCCAGCGCATGCGCCGTGAGGGTCGTCACCGTGCCGGCCAGACCCACCAGGGTCCGTACGCCGCTCAACCCCACCGCGGCCTCGACTCGGTCGAGCGCCACGTGCGTGGCCGCGCGGAGCGCCATCGCCTCGGCCGGGGTCGGCGGGTCCGCGCGCAGGTGCCGCTCGGTCATCCGTACGCACCCGACGTCGACCGAGATCGCTTGGCGCATCGTCCTGGCCCCGCGGACGAACTCGGTCGACCCGCCGCCGAGGTCCACGACCAGGTACTCGCCGCCGAACCCGGCCGCGGCCACCGCCGCCGTCGCGCCGCGGAACGACAGCGCGGCCTCCTCCCGCCCGCTGATCACCTCGGGCGCGACGCCCCACCCCTCGAAGCAGGCCCGCACGCCGTCGACGAACTCGCCGGCGTTGCGCGCATCCCGCGAGGCGGAGGTGGCGACGTACCGGATCGCCTCGACGTCCGACTCCTCGCAGACCCGGGCGTACTCCGCGCTCACCGCGAGCGCCCGCTCCAACGCCTCCGGCGCGATCCGCCCGGTGACGTCGACGCCCTGTCCCAGCCGTACGATCTCGCTTCGCCGCACGACATCCCGGAGAGGCGCACCTTCACGCCGGGCACCGTCACGCCGGGCACCATCACGCCGCGTGCCGCCGACCGGGGCCTCCGCGATCAACAGGCGCAGCGAGTTCGTGCCGCAGTCGATGGCCGCGACGCGTCTCACGCGCGCCCCGGATCGTGCGGTGTGGGCAGTGCCTCGGGATCGCCGGGCGCGTGAGCGTCGCCCCGGGCACTGAAATCACCCGGCGCATCTGCGTCGCCCGGCGCCTGTGGATGGTCCGGCGCGTGGGCGTCGCGCGTGCAGGGCCCGGCGGCCCACCACTCCGGGAGCATCGCCAGTGCCTCGTCGCCGAGCGGGTTCACGCCCGGGCCGGCGGCCAGAGAGTGCGCGACCAGCACGTGCAGGCACTTGACCCGGCCGGGCATGCCGCCGGCGCTCACGCCGTCGAGTTCGGGCACGTCCCCGAGCGTGGCCCGGCGGGCTAGGTAGTCGCGGTGGGCGGATTCGTACGCGTCCGCCAGCGCCGGGTCGGTGGCGAGTCGGTCGGTCATCTCGCGCATCAGGCCCGTGCCCTCGAGCGTGGAGATCGCGCCGGTCAGACGCGGGCAAGTGGCGTAGAACGTCGTCGGGAACGGCGTACCGTCGTCCAGGCGCGGCCGCGTGGCGAGCACGTCGGGCAGCCCGCAGGCGCACCGATGCGCGACGCCCACGACTCCCCGGACCGGGCGGCCGAGTTGGGCGGCGCAGGCCTCGAGGTCCGCCTGCGAGGCGGGCGGGTAGACCGCGTGCGTCACCGGGCGCCCTCCCGCGCCTGCCCGACTGATCCGCCGGGGCTCGGCGCGCCCGTCGGCTCACCGGACGGGTCGGTTCGCGCGGGCGGTCCGCCCCGGCGCCCGTCGATGGTCGTCGTCCCCCGGTCGAGGCCGTCGGTCAGCACGATCGAGTTCCACATCTGCCCGTACCAGGGCCGCTGCTCGTCCTCGACGCCCGTCACCACCGAGCCGATGACCGTGCCGGCCTCCGTACGGGCGACCTGGTCGGCGCCCAGGATCGTGTACGACACCTCGCCGGGGCGCACGAACTTCAGCCGGTCGCGGGCTTGCTGCTCAACGTACGCGTCGTCCGTCCAGCGGCGTTTCTCGTCCTCGAGCGCCCGGACGTGGTCCTGCGCGGCGCTCACGTCCTGGCGAAGGCTCTCCAGCTGTCGGCGCTGGTCCACCCAGGACCGGAAGGTCGGGACGAGCATCAGCGCGAGCAGCAGGACGACCGCGCCGAGGATCGCCAGCCGGCGGGTCGACGCCTTGGCCCGCAAGAACGGTTCGGCGAAGCGACGAGCCGGCTCGGTCCGCCGCAGGATCGGCGCCTCGCTGCGCAGTGCGCCGGCCGGTCGCCGGCTCTCCGGGCGTCCCCGCGCCCCGGCCGGGCGACCCGGCGCCGCAGGTCGCGCGCCCGCGCTGCGTCGGGCCTGCCCGTTCGCGCCACCGCCGCGCCGCTCTCGACCCGCCACGGGCACCCTCTCGCTCGTCGGGCCCGCGCGCGGCGGGCTCGTTCCAGCCTCTCACCTCGAGAGGTGGTCTCCGCCGAGGCCGGGCCTCGTGTCAACCCTCACCTGCCGCCACTTGCCGCCCGTGGGCGGCAAACGTACGCGTCCGCGCAGGTACGCCCCGCCAGATCCTGCCCGTGGGCGGCAAACGTACGCGTCCGCGCAGGTCCCAGCCGCCACGTGCCGCCCGTGGGCGGGAAACGCACGCGCACGGCAGCGAGCCGCCCAGCCGACGTGCGTCGACTGGGCGGCTCGAGTCCCGCACGGGGCGAACCCGCGAAGCCTCAGCCCGCGGCGGGTGTGAACCGCGGGAACGCGGACGCGCCGGCGTAGACCGCCGCGTCGTCCAGGTCCTCCTCGATGCGCAGGAGCTGGTTGTACTTCGCCACGCGCTCGGAGCGGGCCGGCGCGCCGGTCTTGATCTGGCCGCAGTTCGTCGCGACCGCGAGGTCGGCGATCGTCGTGTCCTCGGTCTCGCCGGAGCGGTGGCTCATCATGCACTTGTAGCCGGCCACCTGGGCCATCGTCACCGCGTCGAGCGTCTCGGTCAGCGAGCCGATCTGGTTGACCTTCACCAGCAGCGCGTTGGCGGTGTCCTCGGCGATGCCGCGGGCCAGGCGCTCGGGGTTGGTCACGAAGAGGTCGTCGCCGACGAGCTGGACCCGGTCGCCGGCCAAGTCGGTCATGGCCTTCCAACCGGCCCAGTCGTCCTCGTCCATCGGGTCCTCGATGGAGACGAGCGGGTAGGAGTCCACGAGCTCCGCGTAGTACGCCGCCATCTCGGCGCTGGTCTTGGGGGCGCCCTCGAACTGGTAGTGGCCGTCCTTGTAGAACTCGCTGGCCGCCACGTCGAGCGCGAGCGCCACGTCACTGCCCGCCTGGTAGCCGGCCGCCTGGATGGCCTCCATGATCACGTCGAGCGCCGCGCGGTTGGACTCCAGGTTCGGCGCGAAGCCGCCCTCGTCGCCGAGGCCGGTCGCCAGGCCGCGGTCCTGCAGGACCTTCTTGAGCGCGTGGTAGACCTCGGTGCCCATCCGCAGCGCCTCCTTGAAGGAGGACGCGCCGATCGGGGCGATCATGAACTCCTGGATGTCGACGTTGGTGTCCGCGTGGGAGCCGCCGTTGAGGATGTTCATCATCGGTACGGGGAGCACGTGGGCGTTCGGGCCGCCGACGTACCGGTACAGCGGCAGGCCCGCCGAGTCCGCGGCCGCGCGGGCCACCGCGAGGGAGACGCCGAGAATCGCGTTGGCGCCGAGCGTCCCCTTGTTGGACGAGCCGTCTGCCGAGAGCATCTCGTTGTCGATCAGCCGCTGGTCGGCCGCGTCGAAGCCGAGCAGCCGCGGCTGGATGTCGTCGATCACGTGGGCGACGGCCTTCTCGACGCCCTTGCCCAGGTAGCGGCCCTTGTCGCCGTCGCGCAGCTCGACCGCCTCGAAGGCGCCGGTGGACGCGCCGCTCGGGACGGCTGCGCGGGCCATCGTGCCGTCCTCCAGGACGACTTCCACCTCGACGGTGGGGTTGCCGCGCGAGTCCAGGATCTCGCGCGCGCCAATTGCCTCGATGCTTGCCACTAATAAGCTCCTCATCACAGTTGGTCTGGCCCGCGAAGGTCAGTCCTGACCAGAGCAGGTACGTACGGGGGCGAGCCTATCGCCTGGGGTCCGCCCGCTCGGGTGCTGCGCACAGACCCTCTCTCGCCGTCCGCCGCGCATCGGATCGGTGTTCATCGGGCATCACAGCGGCGTTGGCCCGCCGTTCGACGCGCGTCCACGCACGTCGAACGGGCACGCGCATCCACCCGGCGTCGGCGCACCGGCTACACCTCGCCGTCAAGGATTCGCTGGAGCAACGGCGCCCAGCGGCGCTCCACGACGCTGCGCGGCAGGGAAGCGATCGGCTCGATGCGCAGCACGTACCGCGTCAGGAACAGGCCACCCGTCGTCGACTCGACCATCGCTACGCGGACGGCCCGTTCCTCGGCGCCCAACTCCGCCAACACTTCCTCCGCCGCCCGCGCAATCGCTCGCCCGATGAGGTCAGCGAACGCGCGGAACAGTCGCGGTTCGCGGACGGCGACGACGACGAGGCCAGCGCCGAGCGGCGATTCCCACAGCGGCAGCGAGGTGCGCAGGATGCGCAAGCCCGCGCCCGACCGGCCACCCGTCGCGATCTGGCGTACGAGCGCCCGCGGGTCGTAACCAATCCGCGCAGCCTGCAGGAAGAGTGTCGCTTTATCAGGGAAGTAGTGCCGCACCAGGGCGGGATCGACCCCTGCCTGGCGCGCCACGGCCCGCACGGACGTGCGCTCGTACCCCTCCTCGGCGAAACGCCGGTACGCGGCCCGCAGGATCTCCGTCCGGGTATCGGGCTTCCCTTCCCGGCGACCGCGACGGCGCGCGATCCGCCCTGCCCGGTCGTCGCGGGCCGACCCTGCCCGATCGTCGCGGGCCGACCCTGCCCGGTCGTCCGAGACCGCCCCGGACTCCCCGTGGGACGCACACACGTCGCCGTGCCCGCCGGGGGCGCTCACGCGGTCCTGCGCTGCAGTGTCGCCGACCCCCACGCCAACAGGACCGCGACGGTGAGGCCCACGATGCCGAGGTCGACCCAGAACGAGCGGGAGGCCTCGGAGAAGGTCAGCACCTCGTTCATCGCCTCGACGCCGTAGGTCATCGGCATGACCGCCGACGCCGCCTGCAGCCAGCCGGCCATGTCCTCGCGGGGCCCGAAGAGTCCGCAGAGCAGCATCTGCGGCGTGATCAGCACCGGAAACATCTGCACGGCCTGGAACTCGCTCCGCGAGATCGCCGACGCCAGCAGGCCGAACGCGACGCCCAGCTCCCCGGAGAAGACGGTGGCCGCCAGGACCAGCCACACCGACCCCGCCACCTGCAGCCCGAGCACCCACGCGGCGAACGCGGTGGCCACCGCCGCTTGCCAGAGGGCCAGCACGCCGAAGGCCACCGCGTAGCCCACGAGGATGTCGGCCCGCCCGGCTGGCGTCGTCATGAGGCGTTCCAGCGTGCCGGAGGTCCGCTCGCGCACCATCGCGATCGCTGTCAGCAGGAACATGATCATCATCGAGAAGACCACGAGCATCCTGGCCTCGATCTGCGACACCAGCGGCTGCCGCTCGTCGAAGAGATAGTGCAGCAGGGTCAGGATGACCAGGGGGATCACGGTCAGAATGACCAGCGTGCGGACGTCGTGGCGCAGTTGACGCAGGATGCGGGCGGCCGTGGCTGCCACCGCGTACGGATGCATGCTCACTCCTCGGGCTCGTCGCCGGCCAGGCCCCGCGGGCCGCCACTGGACTGTGCGGCAGGGACCGGCTTGTCGCCGTTCCGCTCGTCGACGAGGCACCCGGCCATCGTGCGTGGCGCGGTGATTAGCGCTACGAACGCGGATTCCACGTCGCTTGTACCCGTACGCGCCAGCAGGCTCGCGGGCGTCCCTCGGCCCACCGCCTCCCCGTCGCGCAGCAGCAGGACCTCATGGCACCGAGCGGCTTCATCCATGACGTGGCTGGAGACGAGGATCGTCGTGCCCGCGTCGGCCCGCGCCCGGAACTCGTCCCACAGTTCCGCGCGCAGCAGAGGGTCCTGGCCGACGGTCGGCTCGTCCAGGACGAGGATCTCGGGGTCCCCCACCAGCGCGCACGCGAGTGACACGCGGGACAGCTGCCCACCGGACAGGGTGCCGGCCAGCGCGCTGGCGTGGGTGTCGAGCCCGAGTTGGTCCAGGAGATCCTTCACCCGGACGGTGGAGGCGCCTGCGAGCCTGGCGAAGTAGTGGATGTTCTCGCGGACGGACAGGTCCGCATACACCGACGCCGTCTGCGTCATGTAGGCCACTGTGCGCCGCAGCTGCGGGTGACCCGCCGGGCACCCGAGCACCGTGACCGCGCCACCGTGCACCCGCTGGACGCCCACGATGGCCCGCATGAGGGTCGTCTTGCCCGACCCCGAGGGTCCGAGCAGGCCGGTGATCCGCCCGCGGGCGAACTCGCAGTCCAGCCCCGGGAGAACGACCCGCTTGCCTCGGACGACGCGCAGGTCGTCCACGATGATCGCTGCTGCGTTGGTCATGCCTCCAGGGTGTCCGTACGGGACGGCCAGGCCAAGGGGGTGGGGAATTCCTCGCGGAGGCGTTCTGCCTCGTACCAGCCCTGAAGCCGTCCACCCGAGATCCGTATGGGGAAATCGGACCCCTAGGAACGTTCTGCCAGGCGTCGCCGCGGCGCCACCCGATCAGCGCGGCCCCAGGCCCAGGCGTTCGATGAGGGCCGGAACGTCCCGGTCGAGCGTGACCCACATCAGATCGTGGTTGACCTTGTCGTAGTGATGAGCCACCAGATTGCGCATGCGGGTGATGCTGGTCCACGGGACGTCCGGGTGCTATTGAGACTGCGAGGGCTCGGGCGGCGGGTCGGCAGGCAGCCTGACCCCGGCGGCGGCCGCCACCCGGGCCTGCAGCTCGCTCCACTGCTCCAGTACCGGCAGCTCCGGGGACAGGGCGTGCACGCGGGCTTCGTCCCCCTCGTGCGCCTGCACCAGCGTGCCCGGCATCAGGTTGAGCATGACGAGCGCGAGCTGGCGGGCTCCGCCGGACGGCAACGCGATCGGCGCAGTGACCACGACCGGGTCGATCGCCACGGGGCGGCGCAGGGCCCGCAGGGCGACGTCGGCGCCCCCGACCACGGCCTGACCAGCGAACCAGCCGGCCAGCGCACACATCGCCCGAGCCCGCCGCAGCGGCCCCTGCCGAAGCGCCCCCTGCCGAAGCGCCCCCTGCCGATGCGGTCCCTGCCGATGCGGCCCCTGCCGATGCGGCCCGCGGCCACGCGGCCCGCGCGCGCGGTCCCCGCCGACGTCCGGCGGGCGCAGGGCCACGGAGACGCCGACGGCGAGCGCGACCGCCGGGATCCCGTACAGAGCCTTTGACGCATCGCCCTCACTCAGCGCCCACCACACCACCGCGAACGCCACCACCCGCGCGACGACCGCGCGCGCGAGGACCCCCAGCGGCGCCCGCCCGGTCCCGCCGGGAGGACCGTCCTGCGCGGTCGGCGACGCGTTCACGATCCGAGCACCCCGACCCACAACGCCAGGCACGCCGCAGCCAACAGCGCGGCGAGCAGAATCCCGGACACCGCCGGCTCGGCGAGCCGGTCCTCCACCGCACCGGCCACCTCCCGCACGCCCTGCACCGCCCGCGAGGGCGCCCGGCGCCCCACGAGCCGTTCGCGCGCGCGTCCGAGGGCATCGCCCCCGGCCCGGCCCGCCCGCACGGCCGCGACGGCGGCCACCGTCGCGGGCGTCGCGAGGTCGCCGGCGGGGACGTCGAGGAGAGGTTTCACGGGGTCGGGTCGGCGAGCGAGCAGCGCCGCGAGGCCCGCGCCGAGCGCCAGCCCGAGGAGGATGGGCCACGTCGCGTCCCAGACGGTGACCGCCTCCAGCTCCGGTACCGCGGCGACCGGCACCCACGCCTCGGTCACCAGCCACGGCACGGTCGCCGAGGTGACCACCAGGAGCAGCCAGCCGAGCAGCTCGGGATCCTTCGCGTCCGGGTTCGGCTCGTACTCCGCGCGGCGCAGCAGCAGCGCGCAGCGGACCAGCAGGATCGTGGACCCCGTCGCGACGAACGGCAGCAACGTCACGAGGTCGACCCCGGCGAGGGAGACGCCCTCGACGGCGTACTTGGCCGCGTACTTGCCCACCGACCCCGAACTCAGCGGCGCGCCGACCACCGCCAGGGCGGCGAGGGCCAGCCCCGCCTGCACCACGCGCCGCTGAAGCAGCGTGGTCGTGGCGTGGTGCTTCCACACCGGCACGCCGAGGAACAGCGCGCCCTTGGCCAGGCCGTGGTGGACCGCGTAGACGACCGCCGCCGGGATGCAGGCCGGCGCCAGCGCAGGCGCGGCGAGGGCCACGCCCACCACCACGCCGAGGAAGCCCATCTGCGACACCGTCGAATACGCCAGCACCGCCTTCGGGTCCCGCTGCGGCGACCCGACGATGACGGCCCCGAACGCCCCGACCAGCGCCAGAGCGACCACGAGCCTCCCGACGCCGGCCATCTCGACCTCGCCGAGCGGCAGGAACCGTAGCCAGCCGACCAACCCGGCCTTGACCATCGCCCCCGAGAGGACGGCGCTGGCCGCGGGCGGCGCGGCCGGGTGGGCCAGCGGCAGCCACAGGTGCAGCGGGAACAGCCCCGCTTTCACGCCGAACCCGATGATCAGCAGCGCGACGATCGCCCCTCGATAGGGGGAGGACGCCACCGCCGAGGGGGCGTCGCTGAGCAGCCGGCCGCCCGCGGACGTCACGAGGAGCAGTGCGAGCAGGATCGCGGTCTCGCTGAGGACAGTGAGGGTCAGGTAGACCCTTCCGGCGCGCAGCGCCCCCAGCGAGCGCGTGTGGATCACCAGCCCGTAGGCGGCGAAGCTCATCACCGCGAACGCCAGGTAGAACGTCACGGAGTCCCAGGCCAGGTAGACCCCGACGTTACCGACGTAGCTGACCAGCAGGTACGCGGCGAGCTGGCCCGGCCGCTCCGAGTGGCCGAACGTGACGGCGGTGAGCGCCGCGCCGTAGAGGAGCGTCCCGACGAGCAGCAGCGGCCGGGCGACCAGGTCGACGGCGAGCCAGGTCCCGAGCAGCAGCGGCACGTGCGCGGCCGCGCCCCCGGCGCCGGGATCCAGCCCGCCCGGCGAGAGCGCCAGCAGCACGCCCGGCACGACGGCGAGCTGGCACCAGCGGACGAGCCCCGCCGGCGCGCTCTGTGTCGGCCCCGTCTGCGCGAGGCCCGCCTCGACCGCGCCCGAGGGGCCACCGGGCCGGGCGGCCCCGGTCGCCACCAGCGCGAGCGCCGTGCCGAGGGGCACGAGAAAGGTCAGGGCGAGCAGGAGCGTGGTCACGGCAGGTAGCTCCTCTCGGCGATGTAGGTGGCCAGCTCGAGCGGCGAGTACGGGAGCACGGCGGCCACGCCGGTGAGCACGGCCAGGCCTGCCGTGGTCAGCGTCGGGACCAGCAGCGAGCGCGGCGCTTCGCCACGCCCGCCCCGGGCGCCGTGCGGGGTGTCCGGCTCGTCGTTCGCCTCCGGTGGGTCTGAGAACCACATGGCGTGGCAGATCGGCAGGAAGTACGCGGCGTTCAGCAGCGCGCTGCTCGCGAGGACGGCCAGCACCTGCGGCGTGGCCGCGTCCAGCGCGCCGATCCCGAGCTGCCACTTGGAGACGAACCCGGCGAGCGGGGGCAGCCCGATCATGCCGAACGCCCCGATCGTGAACGCCAGGCACGTGAGCGGCATCCGGCGCCCCATCCCCGCGAGGCCGCGCACGGTCTTCACCCCCGTGACCTCGGCGAACAGCCCTGCGCAGAAGAACAGCGTGATCTTCATGAGCCCCTGGTGCACCAGGTGCACCAGTCCCCCGGCGGTCCCGCTCACCGAGGCCATCGACAGCCCCAGGGTGATGTAGCTGACCTGGCTCACGGTCGAGTACGCGAGCCGCTTCTTGAGGTCGCTCTGGAAAAGCGCGCGCAGGGATCCGTACAGGATCGTCACACAGGCGAGCACCACGACAGGCGTGAGGACCCCGAGGGCCAGGGCGACCTCGACCCCGTACACGTCGTCGATCACCCGCACCAACCCGAACGCGCCCGCCTTGACCACCGCGACCGCGTGCAGCAGCGCGCTGACCGGCGCGGGGGCGACCATCGCGCGCGGGAGCCAGCCGTGCAGGGGGAACAGCGCGGCCTTCACCGCCAGGCCGCCGACGAGCAGCGCGAAGATCGCGATCGCCGTGCCGGGCCGATCCGCCGCGAGCTCGGCGACCGCGCGGGCGCCGCCCGCGGTGAACTCCACGGGGCCGACGGCGACGGTCAGCCAGACCGTCCCGAAGAGCAGCGCCAGGCCGCCGGCCACGCCGTAGATCAGATAGAGCCGCGCGGACTTCAGGGCGGCGGTGGTCCCGCTGTGGGCGATGAGCGGGTACGTGACCAGGGTCAACATCTCGTAGAAGAGGAGGAAGGTCACGAGGTTGCCCGCGAACGAGATCCCGACCGTCGACGTCACGCAGAGGCTGAAGAAGCCGAAGAACCGGCTGCGGTTCGGGCGGCCCTCCAGGTAGCCGATCGCGTAGATCGTCGTCAGCAGCCACAGCACCACCGACAGGCCCGCGAACAACAGTGATAACGAGTCGATCCGCAGCACCAGGTCGACGCCGGGCACCAGCGGGGAGCGCCATTCCGGGTGGTCCCCCGCGAACACCAGGGGGAAGAGCGCCGCGACCAGGACCACCTTCAGCGAGGCGGCGGTCAGGTTGACCGTGCTGCGGGCCCGGCTCGCCGGCTCCGGCAGCGCGAACACGACGATGGCGGCGCCGAACGAGCTCGCCAGCAACACCACGGGGATGGCGGCGGCCACCTGCGGGCTCACGGCGCCACCCCCCACGGGAGGCCGACGAGGGACAGGGCGGCCACGTCGGTGGCCCGCAGCCCGAGGACCACCACCAGGACCGCCAGGACCAGGGGCGCGACCTGCGGCAGCAGGCGCGGACGCACGGGCGCGCGCCGCCCCACCTCCTGGGTCACGTCGGCGTCGCGGAACATCGTGGCGACCGGGCGCAGGAGGTACGCCGCGCCCAGGATCGCGCCGAGCACGAGCAGCGCGACGAGCCAGAGCTGTCCGCCCGCGACACCGGCGACGGCGAGCTGCCACTTCGCCGCGAAGCCGGCGCTGATCGGCAGGCCGGCGAGGCTGATCGCCGCGACCCCGGACGTGAGCGCCACCATCGGCAGGGTGCGGGAGACCCCCACGACGTCCACGAGCCGGTCGCTGCCCAGCGTGTTGAGGATCGTGCCGGCCGACATGAACAGGGCGGCCTTCGCCAGGCCGTGCGCGACCGCCATGAGCACCGCGCCGGTCCAGGCGGTGCGGGCGACGCCGTCGTCGGGAGCGAAGACCGTCAACGGGAAGATGAGGTAGAGGTAGCCGACCTGGGCGACGGTCGAGTAGGCGACGAGGCGTTTGAGCGAGTCCTGCCGCAGCGCCTGCGCGCCACCCCACAGGACCGCCAGGCAGGCCGCCACCGCGAGCGCGAGCGCGAGGAGCCGGTCCGGCCCGGCCACCTCGTACCACAACCGCAGCGACAGCACCCAGGCCGCCTTCACGACCAGCGCCGACAGCGCCGGGCTCACGGCGGCGGGCGCGGAGCCGTGGGCCGCCGGCAACCAGCCGTGCAGCGGCGCGAGCGCGGCCTTGAACGCGAGCCCGACCAGGCTCAGCGCGAGGACGAGCCGCCGGGTGGCGGGGTCGGTGAGGCGCTCTCCGGCGAGGGCCATGTCGAGCGTGCCGGTCGCCGCGTACACCACCCCCACCGCCAGCAGGAAGAGCAGCGACCCAGCGACCGCGACCAACAGGTAGTCGAACGCCGCCCGCCACGCCTTCCGCCCGCCGAGCCCCACCAGCCCGACCGCCGCCAGCCCCACGATCTCCAGGGCCACGTAGGCGTTGAAGAGGTCACCGGCGACGAAGGCCGCGTTCAGCCCGGCCAGCAGCAGCAGCCACGTGGGCCAGAACCCGCGCTGGCCGGGGCCGCCCTCCCCCGGCGGGGTGTGCGGGTCGGCGGCGGTGGTGGCGCGCCGGTCCGCGAGCGCGTACAGCGTGATCGCCGACCCCACGACCGCGCTCAACGCGAGGAACACGGCGGCCAGCCCGTCGGCGCGGACCTGCAGCCCCAGCGGAAGGGCCCACCCGCCGAACACATGTCGCTGGGTGCCGTGCGTCGCCACCGCGGCGACGAGCGCGACGCTCACCGCGGCCGTGGCCAGCGTGCCCACGGCGCCGATGGTGCGCGAAGCCCGCGGTGCGAGGGCGGCCAGGATCGAGAACGTCAGGGGTACGAAGACTGTGCCGGGCACGAGGACGTCGGCGCCGAGCGTCGCGGGGGTCACGACCCTTCCCCCGGCTCGGGGTGCTCGTCGTCGTCCTCCAGGCGGCGCGCCAACGCCAGCCCCACCGCGGTGACCGCGACCGTGATGACGATGCCGGTGAGGGCGAGGGCGTGCGGGACCGGATCGGGGATCGCGCTGCCGGCGCCGATCGTGACGACCAGGAGCAGGGACCCGGCTCCGCAGATGTTGAGCGCGACGAGGCGGGTCACCAGGTCGCGGGCGGCGAACATGCGCGCGAGCCCGCCGACGAACAACACGGCCCCGAGCGCCGCGTACCACTCCTGCACGCTCATCGCGCCCTCCCCTGGGCCAGCGCGACGAACATGGCGGCCAGCGCCACCCCGATCGAGAGGGTCAGCACGGCCTCCAGCGTCAGGATGAGGGTTCCGGCCGCCCTCGGATCGAGCGCCAACCAGTGCCCGAGCCCCGTGAGCGGGCCGAGGGCCGCCACGGCGAGGAAGGCGGCCAGGCCCGCGACGAGGCAGCAGCGGACCAGACGCGAGCCGAGGTCGAGCCGGCGGATCCCGGCGGCGTGCACCACGATCAGGACGCCCGCGACGAGCGCCCCGGCCTGGAACGCGCCGCCCGGGCGGCTGGATCCGGCCGCAAGGTACCAGCACGCGATCAACACGAGCAGACCCCCGAGCGCGCGGACGAAGACCTCCAGGAGGTTCCAGCCGCGCGCCTGCGCTGCTGTGGCGGGCGGCTTCGCGCGGGGCGCACCGAGGACGGAAGGCTTCGCGGGGGGCCCGCCGAGGGCGATCACCACGACCGCGGCCCCCACGAGGACCGCGATCTCTAGGAGTGTGTCGTAGGCGCGGAAGGCCAGCAGCACCGCGGTGACCGGGTGGTCCACTCCCGAGGCCGGGGTCGCCTCCAGAACCCGGCGGGCGGGCTCCTCGCCCGCCGCGCCCGGGCGGCCGAAGGACCAGGACAGCGCTGCGGCTAGCGGCAGCATGAGCAGGATCGCGGAGCCACCTCGCCGCGACCAGCCGTGGCCCAGGGGCGCCGGGCGGGCGGCAGGTGGACGCTCCCCAGCCGGTACGGTTCGGTCCGGGGTGTGAGGGTCCGGGGCGTCAGGGATCGGCCGCCGGGAGGCCGCGTCGATCAGCAGCGCGCCGGTGACTCCGGCCCCGAGCACGGCCTCCGCCAGCGCCACGTCCGGCGCCTGCAGCAGCGCCCAGACGAGGGCGAGGAGTGTCCCGAAGACCAGGAAGGCCACGGCCGCGACCAGCCGACGGCGTGTCGTGAGCGCCAGCGCGGCGGCGGCCAGCACGCCTGCCCCCGCGGCGACGTCGAGGACGCCGATCGTGGGGCTCACGGGTCCTCCCGCCGCACGTCGACCCCGCTGGGGTCGCCAGACTCGCTCGCGTCACGACCCCCGCTCGCGTCACGAACCCCGCTCGTGTCGCCGCGCTCGCTCGTATCGCCGGGCTCGCTCGTATCGCCAGCCCTGCCCTCGTACGGCCGCGCCGCACCGTCGTCCACGCCGTTCGCCAACAAGTAGGCGATCACCGCGGCCGAGGCCAGCGCGACGCCCCAGATCAGCAGGAGCTTCGCGGCGGCGGCCGCCGACCCGGCGTGGGGCAGGAGCGCGAGCACGATCAGCCCGAGCCCCAGGGTGTCGGCCTTGGCGAGCGCGTGCAGCCTGCTGCGCACGTCGCCGAACCGCAGCAGGCCGAGCGTTCCGGCCGTGATGAAGGCGCAACCCCCGAGGGCGAGCACCGCGGAGACCACCCCGACGAACAGGCTCACCGTGTCTCCCCCGCGTCGGCGCGCACCCGGGCCACGGCGATGACGGTGGCGAGCGCGACCACCGCCAGCGCGACGTCGCGCAGGGCGGGGGTGTCGGTGAGCACGGAGACGACGGCGAGGAGCGCGGCGCCGGTCGTGCCGGAGAGCACCACGCCGAGCACCCGATCGCGGCCGGTAGGACCAGCGGCGACCCGTACGAGGCACGCCACGACGTTCGCGACCAGGATGAGCGCCACGACGGTGAGGACGGCCGACACTCACGGACCCCTCTCGTCGTCGGTCGCGGACCGGTAGTGGCGCGCGCTCTCGCGGGTGTTGCCCTGCGTCGTCCGCGGCGCCGACCCTGCGCTGGGCGCTCAGCCCGTCGCCGCTCCGTTACGTCTGCGCTGGGCGCTCAGCCCGCTGCCCTTCCTTCGCCGCGCGGTCCTCCAGCGCACGAAGGTGGGCTCGGAGTGCCGCGGCGGGGTCGATACCCGCGCCGTGCGCCTGCACCACCAACGAGAACAAGGCGGCTCCCAGTTCCCGTTCAGGATCGTTGTCCCGCGGGAGTCCCGGTGCGAGATCGTGTGCACCGGTGGGATCCACGGCCCGAGCGAGATCCAGGCGTCCGGCGCGGTGCAGGCGGGAGACGTACTTGGCGGCCCGCTCCAGCGCGGGCATCCCCGCGGGGACACCGTCGAACAACCCGGTCCGCTCAGGTTTCTCCGCCGCCTTCAGCTCCTCCCAGCGGTCCACGACCTGCTCGGGGGTGCGCGCGTCGCCGTCAGCGAAGACATGCGGGTGGCGACGGCGCAGCTTGTCGGCGATGCCGCGGGCGACGTCGTCCAGGCCGAACGGCTCGTACGGGTCCTCCTCGGCCACTCGAGCGTGGAAGACGACCTGGAGCAGCAGGTCGCCGAGCTCCTCGCGCAGGTGGGCACGGTCGAGCGGCGTGGCCGTGGCGGCCTCGGCCAGCTCGTACGCCTCTTCCACCGCGTACGGCGCGAGGCTCGCGTGGGTCTGCTGCGCGTCCCACGGGCACCCGCCCGGGGACCGGAGGCGGTCCATGACCGCCACGAGGTCCGCGACGTCCCGCAGGGTGGGCTCGGAGGCCGAGACGCCGGACCCGTCCCCAGGGTTCGAAAAGGTCACGGAGAGGTCGGCGCGGGACCGGGCAGGGTCTCGGGCGGACCTTCCGGCGCCGGCTGCTGCTCGCCGTCCGGCATCTGCGGCATCTGCGGCGGCTGCTGCACTTCGAACCAGTTCGGGGTGGTCGCGATCAGGCCCTGCCGGGCGTCGAACCCGCTGCCGTACTTCGGGTTCACCTCAATGCGGGCGTCATCGAGCATCTCGATCAGCTTCGTCTGGTCGAGCATGCGCGCCTCGGCAGCCTTCTCGACGGCGAGGCTCCCCTGCACGAACTCCACCAGCGACGGCGACGGATCGTCGATGCCGAACCCCATGCCGCCGGACGTCATCGGGTTCTGCCGGATGACCGAGCGCGCCTCGTCCGCGCTGACGGACGGCAGCTGCGTCCCGCTGGTGGCGGTGACCTCGTTGAGGATCATGGCCTGCAGCACTCTCGGAGAATCGACGTGCGCGCCCTGGCGACCGTTGAGGTCCTGGACGATCTCGCGGAGCGAGGACTCGGAGATGGTCGAGCCGTTGACGGTGGCGGCCGCCGCGGGGTTCGCTCCCGTGCACCCCGTGACCGCGAGTGTCGCGGCAGCGGCCAGCGCGACCGCTGCTCCGGCGCGTGGGAATCGAGCCTTCACGGCAGGTCCTTTCGTCGAGCGGGTCCGGGCGAGCCGCCGGGATAGCACGGCGGGATCGCCTCGCAGGCACGAGACTACCGCGCCCATACACCGGTCACGGGGCACCCGGGCGGCTGGAGGCCCGGCTGCGGCCTCTCCTCGGCCACAACCCGGCCGGGAACGTGACGGACCTCACGGTTGAGCCCGGCGCAGTCACACGGCGTCCGCCCCACACCCGCCGATCAGGGCCCACATCCTCGCATGACGGCCCACATCCGCGCATAGGGACCCGGCCATCTACGGGACCCCATCGGCGGTACCGGCACCCCATCGGCAACCCTGGGCCGCCATCCGCCGCCCCCGCCCCGACGGCGGCCCACACCCGCCGATCAGGGCCCACCCCCGCCGACCGGCGCTTGTCCCCGCATGGCATCCGCGTTCCCGGCGCGGTCGTGGCCGCCGACATTCCGTACCCCCGCTTCTTCCACACCCTCGGAGTCGAACGCGACCGTCCACAGGGGTGCCTGGGCGGGGTGCTGGTCCCGGTGTACGAAACGCATGCTCGGCACATGACCATCACCGCCACCGAGGCCGTCATCGCACGCCTCTCGACCGGGGCACGCAGCTTCTCCGTCGCTGAAGCCCGCCGTGCAGGCCTCGACCATCGACGCCTCACCCGTCTCGTCGCCGCGGGGCAGCTGGTCCGGCTGGCGCCCGGACAGTACGCCATGTCGCAGCCGGACGAGAGCTCTTATGACCACCATGTGCGTCGTACGAAGGCACTTCTCCACCGGCTGGGCGCCTCCGCCGTGGCGAGCCACCACAGCGCGCTCGCTCTCGCCCGCCTACCGCTGGTGGACGCCGACCTGCGGACCGTCCATCTCACCTACCGCCGCGGCAGGGCGCGGCATTCGCGAAGCGGCTACGTCCTTCACCCCGCAGGCGGCCGCCCGCTCGCCGACGATGAGATGTCCGTGACCGTCGCGGACGCGTTGGTGGGCGCGGGGTTGGTCGGTAGCCGTCGTACGGTCCTCGTGGCTGGCGACGCGGCGTTGGCGAGCGGC
The DNA here is from genome assembly GCA_039812465.1 of Austwickia sp. Classification (GTDB taxonomy): domain Bacteria; phylum Actinomycetota; class Actinomycetes; order Actinomycetales; family Dermatophilaceae; genus Austwickia. The sequence continues at coordinate 19,313 of JBDIAS010000032.1, forward strand.
CTCACCGACGCGCCGGCCCTGGTGGAGGCGCTCGACCGGCGCCGCGGCACAAACGGCATCGTCGCCGTGCGCGCAGCCCTCGCGGCCCTGGATCCCCGGAGCGAGTCCCCGGGAGAATCCCTCTGCCGTGACGACCTGATCGCGGCGGGCTTCGACATCGAGGTCCAACCGACGATCCACTGCCGGGGCCGGGCCCTTCGGTCAGACTTCCGGATCCGGGGCTCTCGCGTGTTGGTCGAGTTCGACGGCATGGGCAAGTACCAGCAGGCGTCGGACGTGCGGTCAGAGAAGGACCGCGAGGAGAAACTGCGCGCCGACGGTTGGATCATCGTGCGCTTCATGTGGCAGGACCTGGGCAACCTCGAGGAGATCCGGCGCCGCGTGGAATGGGCGCTGGCCTCGGAGCCGGCGCCTCGGCCCGCGAGGAGATGACGGCCGAAGCCGCCGATGAGAGCCCACCTCCGTCGATGAGAGACCGCATCCGCGCATCGCGGCCCGGCCATCCACGGCACCCCATCCGCAACACCAGGCCCCCATCGGCGACACCGGCACCCCATCCGCAACACCAGGCGGCCATGCGCACAACCAGGCCACCATCCGCCGCCCCCACCTCGACGACGACCCGCAACCGCCGATGAGAGACCGCATCCGCGCATCGCCGCCCGGCCATCCACGGCACCCCATCCGCAACACCAGGCGGCCATGCGCACAACCGGGCCACCATCCGCCACCCCCACCTCCGACGACTACCCGCAACCGCCGATAAGGGCCCACATCCGCGCATCGCGGCCCGGCCATCCACGGGACCCCATCCGCGACACCAGGCGGCCATGCGCACATCCGGGCCGCCATCCGCCCCGGCCCCGCCGGACACGCCCCCCGACCGAAGCGCACGCCGCGGCGCGACGCCACCGACCGTCGCGGAGGTCAGGCCCCCACCGGGTGGCCGGTGCGGGTCATGCCCCCATCGGGTGGCTCGTGACGGTCAGGCGCTCGCCGGGTGGCCGGTGCGGGTCAGGTCCTCCAGCATGATCGTGCGGATCAGCTGGCCGGCCCATTCCAGTACGGCCACGTCCCGCAGCGGTCGGCCGCCGACGGGTGCGGTCATGGGAGCGGGCACCAGCACCTGCCGTACTGCGGGTTTGATCACCGCGCCCTTGTGGAGCCGCGTCAGGCGCAGCCGCCGCGACTCCGGCAGCTCGACCGGCGAGAACCGGATCTGCCGCCCCTGCACGCCCACGTCGGCGATTCCCGCGGCCCGCGCGATCGTCCGCAGCCGCGCCACCTCGACCAGGTTGCGGGCCGGCTCGGGCAACGGGCCGTACCGGTCCACCAGCTCCGCCACGATCGCGTCCAGTTCCGCCTCGTCCACCACGGCGGCGAGCTTCTTGTACGCCTCCAGCCGCAGACGCTCCCCCGGCACGTAATCGTGCGGCAGGTGCGCGTCGACCGGCAGCTCGATCTTGATCTCGCGCACCTTCTCGGCGCCGTCGCCGCCGTCCCGGAAGTCCGCGACCGCCTCGCCCACGAGGCGTACGTACAGGTCGAACCCCACCCCCTCGATATGCCCGGACTGCTCGCCGCCGAGCAGGTTGCCCGCCCCGCGGATCTCCAGGTCCTTCATCGCCACGGCCATCCCGGCGCCGAGGTCGGTGTGGCTGGCGATCGTGGCGAGCCGGTCGTGCGCGGTCTCGGTCAGCGGGGTCTCGCCGGGGTAGAGGAAGTACGCGTACGCCCTCTCGCGGCCCCGCCCGACGCGACCGCGCAACTGGTGCAGCTGGGACAGCCCGAGCACGTCGGCCCGGTCCACGATCAGCGTGTTGGCGTTGGACACATCCAGGCCGGTCTCCACGATCGTCGTGCACACCAGCACGTCGAAGCGCTTCTCCCAGAAGTCGACCACGACCTGCTCCAGCCGAGACTCGGCCATCTTCCCGTGCGCCGTCGCGATCCGAGCCTCGGGCAGGAGCTCGCGCAGCCGGGCCGCGGTCCTCTCGATCGAGGAGACCCGGTTGTGCACGAAAAACACCTGGCCCTCGCGCAACAGCTCCCGGCGGATCGCGGCGACCACCTGTCGCTCGGCATAAGCCCCCACGTACGTGAGCACGGGGTGCCGCTCTTCCGGAGGGGTGGCCAGCGTCGACATCTCCCGGATGCCCGTCACCGCCATCTCCAGCGTCCGCGGGATCGGGGTCGCGGACATCGCGAGCACGTCGACGTTGGTCCGCAGCGCCTTGAGCTGCTCCTTGTGCTCGACGCCGAAGCGCTGCTCCTCGTCGATGACCACCAGGCCGAGATTCTTGAACCGCACGTTCGGCGACAGCAGGCGGTGCGTGCCGATCACGAGGTCCACCGAACCGTCCGCCAGCCCCGCGATCACCGCCGCCGCCTCCGCGTCGGACTGGAACCGCGACAACGCCTTCACGGTGACCGGGAACGGCGCGTACCGCTCGGAGAACGTCACGAAGTGCTGCTGCACGAGCAGCGTCGTCGGCACCAGCACCGCCACCTGGGTGCCGTCCTGGATCGCCTTGAACGCGGCACGCACCGCGATCTCGGTCTTGCCGTAGCCGACGTCCCCGCAGATCAGGCGGTCCATCGGGACCTCCTTCTCCATGTCGGCCTTCACCTCGTCGATGCTGGAGAGCTGGTCGGGGGTCTCGATGTACGCGAACGCGTCCTCCAACTCGGCCTGCCACGGGCTGTCCGGCGCGAACGCCCGCCCGCTGCTGGCCATCCGCGCGCTGTAGAGCCGGATCAGCTCGCCAGCGATCTGCCGCACGTGCCGCCGGGCCCGCGACTTGGTCTTCGCCCAGTCCGAGCCGCCGAGCTTGTGCAGCGACGGCGCCTCGCCGCCGACGTAACGGGTCAGCAGGTCCAGTTGGTCGGTGGGTACGAAGAGCCGGTCGCCCGGCTGGCCCCGCTTGCTGGCCGCGTACTCGACCACGACGTACTCCCGCGTGGCCCCCTGCACCGTCCGCTGCGTCATCTCCACGAACCGACCCACGCCGTGCTGCTCGTGCACCACGTAATCCCCCGGCCGCAGCTGCAACGGGTCCACCTGGTTGCGGCGCCGCGACGGCATCCGCCGCATGTCGCGCGTGCTGCCCCCGGAAGCGGAGCCGCCGGCCCCCATGATGTCCGTCTCGGTCAGGACGACCGGCCCGTCCTGGCCCACGCTGAACCCGCGCACCAGCGCACCGGTCATCAGCGTCACGCCGGGCGCCAGCCCGTCGATCTGCGCCGATGAGCCCCTCGCAGCCCGTCCGGCCGCGGCCGCCGACGCGCCCGCCACAGGCGAGCCCGCGGCGGGCGCCCCGTCCGCCGCCGCGCCCTGGGTCGGCTCCGGATCGTCCAGCCGCGCCGGGATCTCCTCGCCCGCGAGGACCTCCGTCAGGCGGCGCGCCAGACCGGCACCCTCCGTCACGATCGCCACAGGGCGGCCGTCGGCGATCCAGCGGCGCGCGTCGCTCACCAGGTCGTCTTGGCGCCCCCGGTAGGAGGTCACGTCCCGGCTCGGGACCGTCACGACCACCACGTCGTCGCCCGGGTCACCGACGTCACCCAAGTCACCCACACCACCCGAGGCACCCACACCACCCGGCCCCCCAGGTTTCCCGGAATCGCCCGGGTCGGCGCCGAGTCCACCCACCCTGCCGAGCTCCGCGTCCGTCGCGAACGGGCTCATCGACCACCAGGCCAGCCCGCGCTCCATCGCGTGCTCCCGGGCCCGGGACAGCGTCCAGAACGACCCCTCGCCGAGCACGCTCTGCAGATCCACCGGGACGGGGGCCCCCGCGGCCGCGCCGAGCCAACTCGCCTCCAGGAACTCCTCGCTCGTCGCGACCAGGTCCCGCGCCCGCGCGCGCACCCGCTCGGGGTCGCTGACCAGGATCCGGGCCCCCTCTGGGAGCAGGTCCAGCACGGACTCCATACCGTCGACCAGGACCGGGCCGAGGGACTCTATCCCCTCGACGGTGACCCCCGCCGCGATCTTGGTGAGCAGGTCCGCGACGCCCGGCAGGGACCCGACGAGCGCGGCGGCCCGCTCCCGGACGGCCTTCGTCAGCAGGATCTCCCGGCACGGTGGCGCCCACAGGCCGTGCGCGGCCGGGCCGAGGCTGCGCTGGTCGGCGGCGGCGAAGTGCCGTACCTCCACCACCTCGTCCCCGAAGAACTCGACGCGGACCGGGTGCGACTCCGTCGGCGGGAACACGTCCAGGATCCCGCCCCGCACCGCGAACTCGCCGCGCCTCTCGACCAGGTCCGTGCGCGCGTAGGCCGCGCCGACGAGCGCCTCCACGACCTCCTGCAGCGGGCGCTCGTCGCCCACCCGCAGGGCGACGGGGGCCAGCTCGGCCAGGCCGGTGGCGATGGGTTGCAGGAGGGCGCGGACGGGCACGACGAGCGCGCGGATCGGACCGTACGAGGGATCGTCGGGGTCGGGATATGCCAGGCGACGCACCACGGCCAGCCGGCGTCCCACCGTGTCGCTGCGCGGGCTCAGCCGCTCGTGCGGCAGCGTTTCCCAGCTGGGCAGCACCGCGACGGCGTCGGCAGGCATCGTCCCGCGCAGCGCCCCGGCGAGGTCGTCCGCCTCCCGGCTGGTGGCGCACACCAGGACGACGGGCGCACCCTGCGGGTCGAGGTCCGCCAGCGCGGCGGCCAGCAGCGGGCGGGCGCCCGCCGCCACTGTGACGTCGACGCGCGGTTCCCCCCGCCGGGCCAGGTCGGCGAGTCGGGCGACCGACTCTAGCTCGCGCAGCGCCGCCACCAGGCGGGTCAGGCTCATGGACCGCGTCCCCTCCTTCTCGCGGGGCCGTCGACCGGCCCGCAGGCCCCCCTCAGGTCGGTCGCGGCGCGCCGGACCGCCCGGGGTGTGGTGCCACGTCGGATCGTACGGGAGCCGAGGTGGCCACTGCCCACCCGGCCAGGCGGGCCGCCGTCCCGGGGGCTCCGTAGGTCAGGGCCCTAGGGAGGCGTCATAGTCGGTCGTCTACAGTGAAATCCCTTGTGTTACAAAGTTATTAGTCATCCCTCGCATCTGTCCCCCCGCAGATGTCGCGCTATCCCCTGGCGAAAGAACCCCTCATGGATAAAGCCGTCGCCGGCGCCGTCCTGGTGCTGGGCGCCCCCCTGCTCGGAGCCCGCGCGCTGGTCGCCTACCGGCAGACCGGCAGGGTCCTCCACACCCGTACCGTGGTCGGCCACGATGGCCGGACGTTCACGTTGTGCTCCTTCGCGGGCGAGGCGATCGGAGCGCGGTTGCCCCAGCTCGTCCACGTCGTGCGCGGTCAGCTGCGGTTCGTCGGGCCGGCGCCGCGCCCCCCCGCGCCCCGGGTCTACCGTCCACACGACCGCACGTCGTTCGCGTCCGCCGTGGCGCCCGGGATCTTCTGCTCCGACCGGCTGCGCTCCTACACCGGCATCGCGTACGAGCGCGCCGCCCCCGCCCCCACCCGCCGGCGCGGGCCGCTCCCGGACCGGCCCGAGGCGCGGTCGGTGTCCGTCGATGGGCCGCTCGATTCCCCCGACGGGCGGGAACCGGAGCCCACCTCGTGGCAACCCGAGGACCAGTCGCTGCTTCGCCCGGCCAACGTCGCCCTGATCGCCCGGTCCGTGCTGGCCCGCGCCCTCGGCGGGCACGGCGTCGACGGCGAAGCCCCCGACATGTTCGAGCTGCTCGGCGTGGACATCACCAACGCGAGCATGGATCAGGCCCTCGCGTGGATCGCCCGCGCCGCGTCCGCGCCCCATGGCGGCGCGATGGGCGCGGCGGTCGGGGACCGCCGGGCGATCGACGGCGGCCCGAGCGCCCGCATGGTGTGCTTCGTGAACCCGAGTTGCCTGAACACCGCCGTCGAGGACGCGGACTACCTGGCCGTGCTCCAGGACGCGGACCTGGTGCTCGCCGACGGCATCGGCGTGCGCATGGCGGCGCGGCTGCGCGGGATCGCGCTGCGGGACAACGTCAACGGGACCGACCTGTTCCCGCGGCTCTGCCGTCGGGCGCGGCGCCTGGACCTGCCGCTGTTCCTGCTCGGCGCCCGCGACGGCGTGGCACGCGAGGCCGCGCAGGAGATGATCCGCCAGGTGCCTGGCCTTCGGATCGCGGGGACCCACCACGGCTACATCGCGGACGACCCGGCCCTGGAGGCCGGGGTGATCGCCGAGATCAACGCCTCCGGGGCCCGCATGCTGCTGGTCGGCATGGGGGCACCCCATCAGGAACGCTGGCTCGCCCGGCACCGCCATCGGTTGAAGGTGCCGGTCGTGATCGGCGTGGGCGGCCTGTTCGACTTCTACTCCGGACGGATCCCCCGCGCGCCGCTGTGGGTCCGCGAGATCGGGATGGAGTGGGTGTGGCGGCTCGCCCAGGAGCCGCGTCGGATGTGGCGCCGGTACGTGATCGGCAACCCGCTGTTCCTCTGGCGGGTCTGGCGCGACGTCCGGGTGACCGAGTCCAGCGCGCCGCAGGGCGCGAGCCGGGACCACGCGGTCGCCTGACCGGCGCACGGCGCGAACCGGGACCGCGCGGCAGGGCTGGCACGACGAAGGCTGGTCGCGCTGCGCAGCGTTGGACGGCAGCGTTGCACGGCAGGGCCGGTACGACGTAGGCCGCCCGGGACGATCCGTCCCGGGCGGCCTGTCGCGAGGCGCGGTCGGCGTCAGGCGTTCTTCTCGATCTCGCGGGCCTGGCGCTCGACGTCGTCGAGGCCACCGCACATGAAGAAGGCCTGCTCGGGCACTGTGTCGTACTCGCCGTCGCAGATCTTGGTGAACGCCTCGACCGTCTCGTCCAGCGGCACGGTCGAGCCCTCGATGCCGGTGAACTGGGTCGCCGCGTAGGTGTTCTGCGACAGGAACCGCTGGATGCGGCGGGCGCGGTTCACCGTGATCTTGTCCTCTTCGGACAGCTCGTCCATACCGAGGATCGCGATGATGTCCTGCAGCTCCTTGTTCTTCTGCAGGATCGACTTCACCCGCACCGCGGTGTCGTAGTGCTCCCGGCTGATGTACCGCGGGTCGAGGATCCGGCTCGTCGAGGTGAGCGGGTCCACGGCCGGGTAGATACCGAGCGAGGCGATCTCACGGGACAGCTCGGTGGTCGCGTCGAGGTGGGCGAACGTGGTCGCCGGAGCCGGGTCGGTGTAGTCGTCCGCGGGGAC